>NZ_JAAEDW010000006.1:0-190014 GCF_013346885.1 Gilliamella sp. ESL0232
CATGCCGAACTCAGAAGTGAAACGCCGTAGTGCCGATGGTAGTGTGGGTATTACCCATGTGAGAGTAGGGTGCCGCCAGACTTTTAAATATAGAGAGCCCAGCAGTCATGCTGGGCTTTTTGCTTTTATATTATTATTTTATGATATGTAAAAAATCACTTAGTTGCTTTTGCTTTATTTTTAGTAACTTAACTTTAATCTATCTTATATTTTTATCTATAACTGATATGTATTTAGGTTTCTTTCTTAAATTGTTTAGTAAGTTTTTATCATCATCTTTCCACCAATATTCTTTATATATAGCTGGTTTTTTAAATTCATAAATGCTAATTAAACCTAACAAACCTGATGGTGAATCGGCCATAAAATCCCAACCGTTCTTTTCAGCACAGTACATTTTTAACTTTTCGTCATACCAATTTCGGTATTCTTTTTTATCTAATATATTGAGTACAGTGTTTGATATATTTGAATATTCAGATAATGCCGGCATAAAATTAATCCTATTTCATAATTTTAATAGTTTACAACTAGCTGAAGTGTGATTATCTCATTTTTAATACAAAACTAACGTAGAAAATCATGCTAGTTGTTTTTGTGTTTTGTATTCAATAGGCGTTATACTATTTAATGTCTCATGATTTTTTCAGTATTATAAATGGTAAGTCATTTTCGGTCATTCTATTTGCTTGCTCCAGGTTGTTAAAATGATACAAATCTAACCCGACATATTTTTAGATAAAAAGCACTTTAATTATTTAAAATTTTATACTCAAACACATAGTTTCCTGAAAGTTTTTAACATTATTTTAAGATTTAAAGGTAGGTACAAAAATAAGTATGTAGAAATAGTATTCTCCATTTTATAATTATTTTGTTAGATCAAATTCTTTCAGAATATTTTTATAAAAAATAAACACAGCCTCTATTTTTTAGACTTATAACGTTGAATAGAGCTTGAGAGGTTTTGTTCTTCTATCCATGCTAATTTTTCAGTATAATTTTTTTCAGCACCACGAGTTGTTGGGCGATAATATTTTGTATTAGCCATTTCTGGCGGAAAGTAATTTTCACCTGCTGCGAAAGCGTTGGGTTCATCGTGGGCGTAACGATACTCAGCGCCATAACCTAAGTTTTTCATTAAGCTTGTTGGAGCGTTGCGTAAATGCTCAGGAACATCGTAATCATGTTTTGATTCGGCATCAGTCATTGCTTGTTTAAATGCAAGGTAAACTGCATTACTTTTTGGTGCACAAGCAAGATAGATGATTGCTTGTGCAATTGCACGTTCACCTTCAGCAGGACCAACTCTTGTAAAGCAGTCCCATGCGGCAAGCGCGACTTGCATAGCTCTAGGATCGGCATTACCAACATCTTCCGAGGCAATGGCTAATAATCGACGTGCAACATAAAGTGGATCTCCGCCAGCTGATATAATTCTTGCATACCAATAAAGAGCGGCATCAGGTGCGGAACCACGTATTGATTTATGTACCGCGGAAATTAAATCGTAAAAACGATCGCCTTGATTGTCGAATCTCGCATTACGTTCTCCTATAACTTCTTTGAGTAAATCAGGTGTAAGTTCATGCCCATCTGACATGTCAATTAATAGTTCAAGTGTGTTAAGTGCTCGCCTTGCATCACCACCAACGAATTCAGCAATTTGTTTTTTTGTTTCTTCTGGTAGATTGATGTTTTTATTACCATAACCACGCTTAGTATCGTCCATTGCCTGCTGTAAAATTTGCTCAATGTCATGGTTGGTTAATGATTTGAGCAAATAGATTCTTGCACGAGATAATAATGCAGAATTTAATTCAAATGATGGATTTTCAGTTGTTGCTCCAATAAACGTAACAGTGCCGTTTTCGACATAAGGTAAAAACGCATCTTGTTGACTTTTATTAAAACGATGAACTTCGTCAACAAATAATATAGTGCGGATCCCTGCTTGCTGATTAATTTTAGCTCGTTCAATTGCTTCACGAATATCTTTTATGCCAGATGTAACGGCAGAAACTCGTTCAACTTTAGCATTAGCATGATGAGCAATAATTTCAGCTAAAGTTGTTTTGCCCGTGCCTGGCGGCCCCCAAAGGATCATTGAGTGTAAATTTCCAGCTTCAATTGCTTTGGGTAGCGGTTTATCTTTCCCCAATAGATGAGATTGACCTATATATTCAGCTAGATTACGTGGGCGCATTCTAGCTGCTAATGGTTTAAATTCATCAGTAGTAAATTCAAAAGACATACTCGGCATGGCAGGTATTTATCCGCATTTGTAAAATAAAACCTATTATATACTCGTTATTTATTAAGTGAAAAAAGAAAAGAAAATATCTTTCCCCAGTGGAATAAAAACGGTAATATTTCGATCATATATAGTAATCAAAATATATTTAACATATTTTTATAGAATAAATACATAAGGATTGATTATGAAAAAGTTTTTACTTTTAATTGGAGCATTAGTTAGTTTATCTGCATGGGCTGGCGATAAAGAAGTATTACAACAACGTTTAGATAAAATTGACGGGTTTTATGCAAGGTTTTCGCAAGATGTGAAAACGGCCGATAATCAACAAGTACAAGAAGGTAAAGGCGATTTATGGGTTAGTAGACCTTACTATTTTAATTGGACGATGAATGAACCTGATGAAACATCGATTATTTCTGATGGAAAGAATATGTGGGTATACACACCAGCAGTTCAACAAGTTAGTGTAATGGACTTGAAAAAAGCGATCGATAACCGATTAATGTTACTAATTACTGACAGTCATAACCCAATTTGGAATGTTTATAATGTCACTCGTAAACAAGATTCGTTCACTTTAAAACCAACCGATGGGTCTAATCAAGACTTTATTATTTCGGTATTACCTACAGGTATGATTTCTAACTTTACTATTATAGAAGAAGATGGCCAACGTAGTTTTTATGACTTGTCTCGACAAACACTAGGTAAAGTCGCATTAGACAAATTCAAATTTACTCCGCCAGCAGGCGTAACTGTTGATGATCAACGTTAGTATATTGTAGATTTATAATGTACTAAAAAAGATAGCGCTAGCAAATCTAATTAAAACAGAAATTGAATCGATATCTACTGCTAGCGTTATATTTTACGAAGTGAATCAAAACATTACCGATTTGCGTTTTTCATAATACGTGCTTTATCAACTTGCCATTGGCGTTCTTTAATATCGGTACGTTTATCGTATTCTTTTTTACCTTTGGCAACACCAATTTTTACTTTTGCCCATGCGTTTTTCCAATATAACGAAAGAGCAACAACCGTATAGCCTTGGCGGTTGATCTGACCAAATAATGAGTTGAGCTCACGCTCATTTAGCAGCAACTTACGATTTCGCATCGGTTCACAAATAACATGCGTTGAGGCAACATTTAACGGCGTAATAGTTGCACCAAATAACCATGCTTCACCATCTTTAAGTAAAACATAGCTATCACTAATATTTGCTTTACCTGCACGGAGAGATTTTACTTCCCAACCTTGCAGGGATAATCCCGCCTCAATTTCCTCTTCAATAAAGTACTCATGGCGTGCACGTTTATTTAATGCAATAGTTGCCGATCCCGGCTTGTGTAATTTTTTCTTAGTCATAATGTGCGTTATTATAGAGTTACGTGATACTATATGCTACTAATTTTAACTTTTTATTTTATTATTATGGCACATGTTTTTCACGAAGTTATTGAGCCCTACTCAATTGAGCAAATGTTTGCTTTAGTTAATGATATAGAAAAATATCCAGAATTCATTCCTGATTGTATCGCAACAGGCATTATTAGAAAACAAGATAATATTATGACTGCCTTTATTAAGGTTGAAAAGTTCGGTTTTAAAAAATCTTTTACCACATTAAATAGAGTTAATGAACCTAACTCAATTGATATAACGCTTTTAGAAGGTCCATTCAAACAATTATCGGGTCGGTGGCAATTTGTTAAAATTACTGAAAACCAAAGTAAAATTAGTCTCAATTTAGATTTTGAGTTCAAAAATAAATTATTAGATATGACTTTTACTCCTATATTTAAAGAAATCATGACTAGTATGGTTAATGCGTTTTCAAAAAGAGCAAGGCAGATTTATTAAAATGATCAATATTCAAGTTGTTTATGCGTTACCGAATAATCCAACAGTAATTAATTGTAATGTTGATGAGCAAACGAATGTCTTGCAAGCAATTACAAAATCCAATATCTTATCGTTATGCCAGATTAAACTAGATGAACATTTAATCGGCATCTATGGAAAACGTTGTGATCTTAATGAATTGGTTAAAAATGGCGATCGTATTGAAATATATCGCCCTTTAATCAATGATCCTAAAGAAATAAGACGAAGAAAAGCTGCACAAAAAAATTATGGCTAAAGGCAAAGGATATTAAATGCATAATCTGTTAATTGAAAAGATTGAAACTTTATGCAAAAAACGTGGTATTAAACTGACAACGCAACGTCGAACAGTTTTAGATATTATGTTAACGGCAAATAAAGCAATGAGTGCCTATGATCTTTTAGATCTACTCAAACTAAGCGAACCTCAAGCTAAACCTCCCACAATTTATCGTGCACTTGAATTTTTACTTGAACAAGGTTTTATCCATAAAGTGGAATCTTCTAATAGCTATATTATTTGTCCACATTTTCAAGATCCTGAACATATTTCAATTTTATTCATTTGCGATAAATGTCAACAAATCATCGAAAAACATTCACAAGATATCGAACATCAATTTAAACAGTTAGCACAACAAAGTGATTTTTTAATCAAACATAGTGTGCTAGAAATACACGGATTTTGCCAGCAGTGTCAACCTTAATTATTGTTCTTTGGTTAATTAATATTGCCTGTGATACTGTTGGGCAAATTGCATTTAAGTATGCCGCAATTACTTCAAAAAATAAGCAGGGTTTACATTATTGGCAAAAATTATTTAGCAATTTTTGGCTTTGGTTGGGATTTGGCACATATTTTATCGGTTTTATTTTTTGGCTAGCATTTTTAAGTAAAGTGCCTTTATCGCAAGGTATTTTACTAGGTTCATTTAATATCATAACTGTTATGTTAGCTGGGCGTATCTTATTTCAAGAGCACCTTACTTTATTCCGTATCATTGGTATATTTTTTATTACTACTGGCGTAGTTTTAGTGGGGCTTACGTAATGAAAAAATTTTATATTATTGGATTTATTTTACTATTATTTTTTGACACATTTGGTCAAACAAGCTTTAAATTAACGGCAATATCAGCTATGCCATTTGAAGTGAGTATTGATTGGTTAATCCGTATTTTTACTTATGGTTGGGCTTATTTAGTAATGCTTGGCTATACAGGGGCATTTGTCACTTGGATGGTATTATTAAAAAAAGCCCCAGTGGGTCCAGCTTTTGCCGCTTCTCATTTACAGGTGGTTACAGTAATGTTGGTATCGGTTATTGTTTTTGATGAGCAAATTACATTGACACGCATGCTTGGTGGGTTATCTATCATTATAGGTATTGTCTTTTTAGCTCTAGCAGAGCAAAAATTACAGCATAAATCCTAAAGTTGCCTATTTTATACTGAAACATAGTGTTTCCTGAAACTTTTTAACAAAGAATTAATACTTCTAATTTACTAATTTAGCAATTAGCCAGTTTGAGTTTATCTTATTTAGTAGAAATAATATGCCCTAATGAGCATATTGATTTCTAACCTTACAACTATTAATTTAAAATATTATTACCTGTAATGGATTATTTTAATAAAAATGCTTTTGGGATTGTTTAAATACGGTCACGCTCAAGGATAACAATGTGAGCTTCTCGATTCCAGAATAAGAACAAGCGACGTATCTCTCTTTCCATCGTTACTACACGCCAGCCTGCTTCAGCATTTTTATTTAGTAACTCGGTAAACCTAGCTGGATTAACATTAGCTGATCCAAAAAGAAACGAAGAAAAAGCGTTTTCTTGATAAATAACTACCTTATATTCTTTCATAAAAAATTAAAACTCCAATAATTTATTTAAATTAAGATTAAAAATTTTTAATATTATATACTGTTAAGACTTTAGTATCTAGCGTATAACATTTTTGTTTGATCTAAAAAATAGATATGTTCAATCTATATTAAAATTGTTAACCATTTTAATATATAGCTCTATTTTGCTCGACGTTAGCCTGACTAAGCACGAGGGTATTACGGCCTGACAGGTTATTAGACCCTTTATCTACTTTGCTCAAGCTAAAGGTACAATTGCTTGGTATGAAATGGCAAATTGTAGGAAAAAATAATAAGTTAAACAAATACACATAATATATTACCAATTATTTATCGTCGATGATGATGTAGCTGACCTTTATAAGAGTTATGAATTTGGTTTTTTATTCGTGAAAGGTATAATATCTCTAATACTTATTGATAAGTTCTTTATATAAAAAATATTACAGTTATAATTTGTAAAAAAGTTTCAGGAGAGTAGTTGTTTTAGTATAAAACACTATTATTAATTATTGATGAATAAAGAATCTTACTTTCAACGTTTTAGCGGTATAGCTAGGCTTTATGGTGAGTCAGCTTTGCAATGTTTTTCACAAGCGCATATTTGTGTAATTGGTATCGGTGGTGTAGGTTCTTGGGTTGCTGAATCGCTAGCGCGTAGTGGTATTGGTCAAATTACCCTAATTGATATGGATGATGTTTGTGTAACAAATACAAATCGCCAAATTCATGCGTTAAAATCCAATATTGGCAAAGCTAAAACCTCGGTTATGGCTGAACGCATTTTACAAATTAACCCTGAATGTATCGTGAATGAAATTGATGATTTTATTAATTCAGATAATGTTGGTGAATATTTAGGAACAAAGCAATCCCCATGTTATCACTATATTATTGAAGCAATTGATAGTGTACATGATAAAGCGGCTGTGCTTGCATATTGTAAGCGACAAAAATTGAAAGTGATTACCATTGGCGGAGCTGGTGGACAAAAAGATCCAACCCAAATTAAAATTGCAGATTTGGCAAAGACAATTCAAGATCCATTAGTAGCAAAGTTACGTGAAAAACTAAAGTATAATTATAAATTAAATAAAGATAGCAAAGGTAAATACGGTATTCCTTGTGTATTTTCGACTGAGCAATTAACGTACCCTTCTAAAAATGGACAAGTATGTTTAACAAAAAGTGAAGCAGATGGACCTAAAAAAATGGACTGTGAGTCAGGGTTCGGCGCAATTACAACAGTTACAGCCACCTTTGGTTTTGTGGCGGTTAGTTATGTGCTAAATAAATTGTGTAACACATAATTTTTTAAAACTAGTCCTTTTTCTTCCATAACAAATTCCATTAATAATAACCATTTTTGAATAAAAATGGTTCCTTTTTTTATATCTATTTCTTTTTTAGTCACTAAATACATAAAAATTAGTTACTTTTCGTAACATGCTTTTTTTTATTCAATATATTATTGTATAAAGTAAAAATCTGATTTACGATAACGTCAATTTCGTTTTGTCATTATGCTTAAGCATTAAATAGTTTCAAGGAAGACGCCAAACGATCCCGATTTATTTTTTAATTTCAAGGAGAAATCTATGGCAGTAACTAACATGAATGAGTTAAATGAGTTAATGGCTCGAGTCAAAAAGGCACAGGAGACTTATTCAACTTATACTCAAGAACAAGTCGACAAAATCTTTGTAGCAGCTGCGACAGCCGCTGCTGCGGCACGTATTCCACTTGCGCAACAAGCTGTTGCAGAGTCAGGAATGGGAATTGTCGAAGATAAGGTCATAAAAAACCTTTTTGCCGCTGAGTATATTTTAAATAAATATCGTCACGATAAGACTTGTGGAGTCGTTGCTGAAAATGAACCATTCGGTACTATTACTATAGCAGAGCCACTTGGTATTATTTGTGGAATTGTTCCAACAACTAACCCAACTTCAACTGCGATTTTTAAATCATTAATTAGCTTAAAAACTCGCAATGCAATTGTCTTCTCTCCACATCCTCGAGCTAAAAAATCAACTATTGAAGCTGCTCGAATTGTATTAGATGCCGCAATTAAAGCTGGCGCACCAAAAGATATTATTGGTTGGATTGACGAGCCATCTATCGAATTATCAAATGCATTAATGCACCACGATGATGTGTCTGCTATTTTAGCAACTGGTGGACCAGGCATGGTAAAAGCCGCTTATAGTTCAGGTAAACCTGCGTTAGGTGTTGGTGCAGGTAATACACCAGTTGTTATAGATGAAACAGCTGATTTGAAACGTGCTGTTGCCTCAGTACTTATGTCTAAGACATTTGATAACGGGATGATCTGTGCATCAGAACAAGCAATTGTTGTTGTTGATTCTGTCTATGATGAAGTACGTCGCTTATTAACTCAATATGGTGCATATGTCTTAAATGCTAAAGAAACTAAAGCAGTACAAGGTATTATTTTAAATGACAAAGGCGCCTTAAATGCCAATATTGTTGGTCAGCCAGCAACTAAAATTGCTGAAATGGCCGGTCTTAAAGTTCCAGCTGGTTCGAAAGTACTTGTTGGCGAAGTAAGTAAAGTTGATTTATCTGAACCGTTTGCCCACGAAAAACTTTCTCCAACACTTGCTATGTTCAAGGCTAAAGATTTCTCTGAAGCTGTTGATAAAGCAGAAAAATTGGTTGAAATGGGTGGAATGGGGCACACTTCAGTCCTTTATACTGATCAAGATAGCAATCGTGAACGTATTGCTTATTTTGGTAGTAAAATGAAAACTTGCCGTATTTTAATAAATCAACCAGCGGCTCATGGTGGTATTGGTGATTTATATAATTTTGATTTAGCGCCATCTTTAACATTAGGATGTGGCTCTTGGGGTGGTAACTCGGTATCTGAAAATGTTGGACCGAAGCACTTAATCAATAAGAAAACAATCGCTAAGAGAGCAGAAAATATGTTATGGCACAAACTACCAAGTTCTATCTATTTTAAACGTGGCTCACTACCAGTAGCTTTAAGTGAAGTGGTTGAGCAAGGTGCAAAACGTGTATTTTTAGTAACAGATAAATTCCTATTTAATAACGGTTACTCAAAACAAATCACTGATCAATTAGAAGCACAAGGTGTTATTTGTGAAACTTTCTTTGATGTTGAAGCAGATCCAACATTAAGTGTCGTGCGTAAGGGTACTGATTCAATGCAAGCATTCCAACCAGATACAATTATTGCGTTAGGTGGTGGTTCACCAATGGATGCTGCAAAAATCATGTGGGTTTTATATGAGCACCCTGAAACTAAATTCGAAGAGCTAGCATTACGTTTTATGGATATTCGTAAACGTGCTTGCCACTTCCCAAATATGGGGCAAAAAGCAAAATTAATTTGTGTAACAACCACATCAGGTACAGGCTCTGAAGTAACTCCATTTGCCGTGGTTACTGATGATGCAACAGGTCAAAAATATCCATTAGCGGATTATGCTATTACGCCTAATATGGCAATAGTTGATGCAAACTTAGTGATGAATATGCCTCGCTCACTTTGTGCTGCTGGAGGCTATGATGCTGTAACGCATGCTTTAGAAGCTTACGTATCAGTTATGGCAAGTGAGTTTTCTGATGGGCAAGCGCTACAAGCGCTAAGCATACTTAAAGCTTATTTACCAGCAAGTTATAGAGAAGGCGCTAAAAATCCTATTGCTCGAGAAAAAGTGCATAGTGCAGCAACGTTAGCAGGTGTTGCTTTTGCTCAAGCATTCCTTGGCGTTTGTCACTCAATAGCTCATAAAATTGGTGCAGCATTCCATATTCCTCATGGTGTTGCTAATGCGATGTTAATTAGTAATGTTGTCCGTTTTAATGCAACCGACAAACCAACTAAACAAGGTACGTTTAGCCAATATGGTTATCCTAAAGCAGTTAGCCGTTATGCCGAAATTGCTGATCATTTAGGTCTAACCGCAGCTACGGATAATGATGAGAAGAAAGTCGAGAAATTAATTGGTTGGTTAGATCAACTTAGAAAAGATCTTGATATTCCATTTTCTATTAAAGAATTTGGTGTGGATGAAAAAACTTTCTTGGCTCAAGTCGATCAGCTTGCAGTTGATGCCTTTGATGACCAATGTACTGGTGCAAATCCACGTTATCCTCTAATTGCTGAGCTAAAACAGATCCTTCTTGATACTTATTATGGTCGTGCATATCAAGACAAAGGCGATATTAGCGAAGATGTAGCGGTACAAACAGCGGCTAAAGGTGTAGGGACAACTAAAAAAATGTAGTTAAAAAGAAATAACATAAGTTTATTTTGAACTAAATAAAACCCGAAATAAGCATAAATTTCGGGTTTTTTTATGTTTTTGATTTATTTTTAAGCAAACAAAATAAAATTTGTTTTTTTTGCTTGCAAGGTTAAATGTTCTAGTTCATAATGCGCAGCACTTAGGCCGGCTTAGCTCAGTAGGTAGAGCAACTGACTTGTAATCAGTAGGTCGCCAGTTCGATTCCGGCAGCCGGCACCATTTTCCTAAGTAGACAAATTTATAAAGATTCGGGGTGGGGTTCCCGAGCGGCCAAAGGGAGCAGACTGTAAATCTGCCGTGTCACACTTCGAAGGTTCGAATCCTTCCCCCACCACCATCATCTAATATTAGCAATAGCTAATTGAAGCATTTAGGTAGCCGAGTTTGAACATGCGGGCATCGTATAATGGCTATTACCTCAGCCTTCCAAGCTGATGATGCGGGTTCGATTCCCGCTGCCCGCTCCAATTGCTGATATAGCTCAGTTGGTAGAGCGCACCCTTGGTAAGGGTGAGGTCGGCAGTTCAAATCTGCCTATCAGCACCATTCTTGTTAATCTCCTAAACTTCTAAAAATATCAAATTTGCCTGCTTTATAGCTTGTCACTCGGTAACTTTATCTGTTATCATTCAGAGCTAATTTTAAGTTAGTATTATGTTGATATTAAATATGATACTTGGTTAATGTGGTGATTCACCACCGATTTGTATTACATTTGAGGGACGATAAATGTCTAAAGAAAAATTTGAACGTACAAAACCCCACGTTAACGTTGGTACAATCGGCCACGTTGACCACGGAAAAACAACTTTAACTGCTGCAATTACTTCTGTACTTGCTAAAAAATACGGCGGTCAAGCTCGTGCATTCGATCAAATCGATAACGCACCAGAAGAAAAAGCACGTGGTATCACCATCAACACTTCACACGTTGAATACGATACACCAACTCGTCACTATGCACACGTAGACTGCCCAGGCCATGCTGACTATGTTAAAAACATGATCACTGGTGCGGCACAAATGGACGGTGCTATCTTAGTAGTAGCAGCAACAGATGGTCCTATGCCACAAACTCGTGAACACATCCTTTTAGGTCGTCAAGTAGGTGTTCCTTACATCATCGTATTCTTAAATAAATGTGATATGGTTGATGACGAAGAATTGTTAGAATTAGTTGAAATGGAAGTACGTGAACTTCTATCTCAATATGATTTCCCAGGTGATGATACTCCAGTAATTCGTGGTTCTGCGCTTAAAGCGTTAGAAGGCGATGCAGCATGGGAAGACAAAATTGTTGAATTAGCAGAAGCATTAGATAGCTATATTCCAGAGCCAGAGCGTGATATCGACAAACCATTCCTATTACCAATTGAAGACGTATTCTCAATTTCAGGACGTGGTACAGTAGTAACTGGTCGTGTTGAACGCGGTGTAATCAAAGTTGGTGAAGAAGTTGAAATTGTTGGTATCAAGCCAACCACTAAAACAACTTGTACTGGTGTTGAAATGTTCCGTAAATTACTTGACGAAGGTCGTGCAGGTGAAAACGTTGGTGTATTACTACGTGGTACAAAACGTGAAGAAATCGAACGAGGTCAAGTACTTGCAAAACCAGGTTCAATCACTCCACATACTGATTTTGAATCAGAAGTGTATATCTTAAGTAAAGATGAAGGTGGTCGTCACACTCCATTCTTCAAAGGTTACCGTCCACAGTTCTACTTCCGTACAACTGACGTAACTGGTACTATCGAATTACCAGAAGGTGTAGAGATGGTAATGCCTGGAGATAACATCAAAATGACAGTATCATTAATTCACCCAATCGCAATGGCAGACGGCTTACGTTTTGCGATTCGTGAAGGTGGTCGTACTGTTGGTGCGGGTGTTGTTGCTAGGGTTATTAAATAATCTAGTATTAGCTACCAATAGAAAGGGTATCAATAGATGCCCTTTCTTATCTAGTCTGTTTAGCAAAATGTTTTTGATAAAAGAGCATTTTGGAAAATAGATATTACTATAAATAACATAATTATGGGTTTTATATGCTAGTAAGTAACGAGAGTCAAGATTCAAATACTATTCTAGACAAATTTAAGTGGTGTTTAGTTTTAGTATTGATTGCATTTGTTGTTTGGGGAAATTTTTATTTTGCTGAACCAAATGATATATATCAACCTAATACAATCGTTCGGATTATTGCAGTTGTTGTAATTTCGTTATTAACGCTGTTAATTGCGATTACAACAAACATGGGTAAGTCATTTTTGTTATTTTTACAAGAATCTAGAAAAGAATTAAGAAAAGTTGTATGGCCAACACGTAAAGAAACAGCACAAACAACTTTACTTGTTGCAGCTATTACACTTTTTGTTGGTTTAGCGCTTTGGGGGATGGATACAGTATTCCGTTTAGTCATCTTTTATTTAACATCAATAGGGCGTTAATATGAGCGAAACACAACAAAAGCGATGGTATGTTATTCAAGCTTATTCTGGGTATGAAGCGAGGGTTGCACAATCATTACGTGAATACATCAAATTACATAATATGGAAGATGCATTTGGTGAAGTTTTAGTACCCACTGAAGAAGTTGTTGAAATGAAAAGTGGTCAACGCCGTAAAAGTGAACGTAAATTCTTTCCTGGTTATGTGCTAGTTGAAATGATGATGAATGATGCAACTTGGCATTTAGTAAAAAGTGTACCAAGAACAATGGGATTCATTGGTGGTACTTCGGATCGACCAGCGCCTATCAGCCAACGTGAAGTTGATGCTATCATGAATCGTTTACAACAAATAGGTGATAAACCACGCCCTAAAACACTATTTGAACCAGGCGAGCTTGTTCGTGTTAACGAAGGTCCATTTGCTGACTTTAATGGTGTAGTAGAAGAAGTTGATTACGAAAAAAGTCGCTTAAAAGTATCGGTTTCTATTTTTGGACGTTCAACGCCTGTAGAGCTAGATTTTAGTCAAGTTGAAAAGAGCTAATCTTTTGATATAGTTTTTCACTGAATTAGCTGTATCTTTTAGAAAACCACAAGAGTCTATCTTGTGGTTTTTGTTTTTATGAAAGAAATATAATGCCTTTCCAGAATTTGAGAATAATAGTTCTGTTTCTAATATATTTAATCAAAGTGAGTTGCCAAGGTAGATAAAACCACTATAGGATCATAATTTATTATTAATATAATACAGGCAATCTATTCTTTTTTAGATTTTTTTATTCTTTTACCCATATCAAAGTGATATCCCAACCAATAGTTAGGCCAACGTGCTTCGATTCCTATATTATTAACTATTAAAGCAACCATGACTAATAAAACTGAACCTATAAGTACTGGTGTTATCAAGAATGAATAGTCAGTAATTCCAGACATCATGATTAAAATAGGGTTTGCACCAGCTGGAGCGTGAACTACACGTAGTAACTGCATCAATGCGATAGATGTCCCAACTGCTAATGCTATCGGTATAATTCCATTACTAAATAAATTAATGAACAACACACCTATAAAAGACGAAATAAAATGCCCTCCTATAACACTTCTTGGTTGTGCTAATGGAGATTTAGGTGCAGCAAATAACAAGACGCATGTTGCACCAAATGGAGCCATAATTGCTAATGTACCTCCCCACTGAGTGCTTACGAGCAAAGTTAAAATCCCTAAAGCACCCCCAATAAATCCTCTCAATATAGCTACTGCGTTAGGTTTAGGTGACATCACCTCTCCTCCTTTTAATTTTTCTAGCATAAATCTCTCCTGTTTGGTTAATGTGGGATTTTAATAAAACTAGTAAGTCTATTAAGTAAACTGCATCGTTTACTTAATGTGTATTTATTAACTATAAAGGTCAAACATTATTTATAATTAACTATATTAGAGTTGTTGTGATAGAATCAAAAATATTCTAGCAATTACAAATAATAAAAAATGAAATTGAAGCCTGAAATTGTTGATATGATACTTGCTGCGGCTGAATCGCTGTTTAATGAATATGGTTATCATCCTGTTAGTTTAGAGCTTATTGCAGAAAATGCAGGTGTATCAAAAAGAACATTATATAAATATTTTGGTGACAAAAATGGGCTTGTAAGTAAAGTGTTACTTAGGCGGAATGATTGTTTTAAAAAATTACTTACAGATGTTATCGCTGTTTTTTCTGAAAAAAAAGACAAAATCAATGCAATTATTTCATGGCATATAAAATGGTTTAAGAATGATAATTACCGTGGTTGTATGTTTGTACGAGCCAAGTCTGAATATAACAATAAAAGCGAAGAAATATGCGCTATTGTTAGTGAACATAAAAAGTGGATTCAAGATAGGATTTTTGAATGTCTAGGAGGCACAAAGTCATGTGAACAAGCATCTTGCCTAATTATGTTAATACTTGAAGGTATGATATCTTGCACATCCGTTTTTGGTATTGAGGGATATGATTTTGAACAGGCAAAAATGTACATCTATGATATTGTCGATAACATTGGTGAGGATAACCTATGAATTTAAATAGCTGGCTTATAGACAATGGATAGCCATTACCTCAAGCCTATTAACCGAAATGATCAATTTAATCTAAGTTAAACGATTCCAATTGTTGTTGTAATTCTAACCATTGTAGTTCTGTTTCTTCTAATTGATTTTTAAGTTGGCTTTGCTCTAGTAACAAAGTTGTAAGTTCGTTTTTTTTGCTCGCATCATAGATTGCAGGATCAGACAGTTGTTCTTCAATTTGCTTTAATTGATGGGTTAATTTATCAAGCATCTGTTCTTCTTTTTGTAACTGTTTTTTTATTGGCTGCATTTGTGCACGTAATTCAGCTTGTTTACGTTTTTGCTCTTTACGATCTTGAGCTGATATATTACTTGTATTTTCTTTTTTTGGTGAATTTATTTCGTCATTTGATTGGTTATCATTTTTTTGTGCTTCGGCTAACCATTTTTGATAATCATCAAGATCACCATCAAAAGGTTCCACTTTATGATCATGGACTAAATAGAATTCATCGGTGGTCGAACGTAGTAAATGGCGATCATGTGACACCACAACTAATGCACCATCAAAATCAATTAGCGCTTCAGTCAATGCTTGTCGCATATCTAAATCTAGGTGGTTAGTTGGTTCGTCTAATAAAAGAAGATTTGGTTTTTGCCAGACAATTAAAGCTAAAACAAGTCGCGCCTTTTCACCACCCGAGAAAGTTTTAACTGGCTCGGTGACTTTGTCGCCTTGAAAATCAAATCCACCTAAATAATTACGTAGTTCTTGCTCTGTATTTTTCGGTTCAGCAAGTTGCGTTAAATGCCAAAGTGGTGACTCATCGGGGCGTAGATATTCTAATTGATGTTGAGCAAAATAGCCTAATTGAACACCTTTAGCGAGATTAATATGGCCTTCTTTAGGTGCAAGTTCACCAGCTAGCAATTTAATCAGTGTTGATTTACCTGCACCATTGCGTCCTAATAAGCCAATGCGTGAACCAGGAACTAAATTAATCTTAATTTTCTCTAGTATAATTTTATCATCATAACCCGCTACGACTTTGTCCATCATTAACAAAGGGCTTGGTAAGAATTCTGATGGTTTAAAATTAAAATGAAATGGATTATCGACATGCGCTGGTGCAATCAGTTCCATTCTTTCTAGCATTTTTATACGGCTTTGTGCCTGTTTAGCTTTTGTTGCTTTGGCTCTAAAGCGATCGATATAATTTTGTAAGTGTGCAACTTTGAGTTGTTGGCTTTCATAAAGAGACTGTTGTTGAGCAAGTTTAGTTGAACGTTGGATCTCAAAGGAGGAATAATTGCCCGTATATTCAAATAAACTTTTTTGTTCAATATGAATAATTTTATTGACTAAAGGATCTAAAAAATCACGATCGTGAGAAATTAAAATTAAAGTCCCTTGATAGTTGCTTAGCCATTTTTCAAGCCAAATGACAGCATCTAAATCAAGGTGATTGGTTGGTTCATCAAGCAATAATAAATCAGAACGACACATTAACGCTTGTGCCAAATTCAATCGCATTCGCCAACCACCGGAATAGGACTTAACCGGTAACATTAATTGCTCATTAGAAAAACCAAGACCATGTAATAATGTTGCAGCTCGTGCACGAATTGTCCATGCATCTATGGTGTCAAGCTTTTCATGAATGACCGCAATTTGTTGACCATTATTTTGCTCATTGGCAATATTTAACTGCTTTTCTAATTGACGATATTCACGATCGCCATCAATCGCATATTCAATCGCAGGAATATCCAAGGCTGGTGTTTCTTGATTGACCCAAGCCAGTTGCCAGTGAGATGGAACACTCAATGTGCCTGCATCAGCTTGGATTTCACCTTTAATTAGCGAAAAAAGGGTGGATTTTCCGCAGCCATTTTTACCCACTAACCCCACTTTTTGTTGAGGATTAATGGTTGCTGATGCATTATCTAATAGCAGGTTAACGCCACGGCGCACTTGGATCGAATCAAAAACTATCATGATATTTATGTCTATTATTCAAAATAAAGTAGGTTAATAAAAATTGTTTTAATCATCTAAAATCAGGAACGTTATAAAACAATCAATTCAAACAAAAAAGCCCTTTGTTGAAACGAAAAGGGCTTAAATTTAATTATTCAATAGGACTATTTCTTAATTGCTGATAAAGCACGACGGATAAAGAACGTACATATACCAACAAAAACAAAAAGCCCTAAAAGTTGCGGTAACATACCTAAATCGAACGGTATTGCGAGTGGAGCATCATTTCCGCCATTGGTGATACTAATCACAATTACAATAGCCAATAACACGCCAACTAAGCTCTCGCCAACAATCAGGCCCGATGCAATTAGCGCCGCTTTACGATCAACTTTTTGGTATTGTTCTTCTGGATCTAAATTTTGCGCTTGGGCTTTTTTGTACGCATTACGTTTAATTATCCATGATAAAAAAGTACCAATAATAATTGGTGTTGTAATGCTTGGCGGTAAATAAATGCCTAACCCAACAGCAAGAGCAGGTATGCGAAAATTAGATTTATTTTGGGCAAGAATTAAATCAACAATAATAATAGCAGCACCTAAAGCAAGTCCTATTAAAATCATCGTCCAGTCAAGTTGATGAGAAAAAATTCCCTTAGCAATTGTTGTCATCAATGTTGCTTGTGGTGCAGCTAAAACTTGGCTTACATCCATATCTTGGCGAGGTAAAGCACCAGTAAAGCCATAAGCGTTATATAAAATCTCTAAAATAGGCGCAATAACAATTGCACCAACAACACAGCCAAGTAATAATGCGACTTGTTGTTTCCAAGGGGTAGCATTAACCAAATGACCTGTTTTTAGGTCTTGTAAATTATCATTTGAAATACAAGCGATCGCCAATACAGCACTGGTTGTAAAGAGCGCAAGTGCGGTTGCAAAATTAGAACCTTCAATAGAAGATAGCATACCATTAGCTTCGCCTAAACCTAATAAGATCAATGAAATGACTACCACAGCAACAATTGCTATTCCTGATATTGGGCTTGCTGATGAGCCAACAAGTCCAGCCATATAACCACAAGCGGCAGCCACTAAAAAACCCATAATAAAAGCAAATAATACAGCGCAAAAAACTAATGTCCAAGCGACGCCTGCTGATAACCCACTATTGCCAATGAAGCTATAAAATGTCACTAACAAAATAGCTAACATACTGCCCATAATGACTAAAATAGTTTTAGGTGATAAATCCCGCTCGGTTGATGCAATATCACTGTCAGACGCATCTGAACGCATACTTTTAAACGAGATTTTTAACCCTTCGGCCATCGGTTTGATTAACGTGAGTAATGTCCAAACGGCTGCAATTGCGATTACCCCTGCACCAATAAAACGAATATCTTTTGCCCAAAACCCCATAGCAACTTCAGATAACGGTTGACTAGTATCATAATCGGTAATTGCACTTAAAATTGGAACGCCAAATACCCAACCAATAATAGTACCAATTAAAATAGCAATTCCAGACATAATTCCGATTAAATAACCAGCACTAAGTAAAGCTAATGAGAACCCCATAGGCAGTTGAAAAATAGACTTACCAGCAGTAAACCAATAAGCAGTGCTTTCTGATAACGCACGAAAACCATTAGTAAAAAGGCTAACAATGGATGCAATCACGCCACCAAATAAAATATCTTTTAGCCCATCATTAGCTTCATTATTATCGGTTTTAGATCCAGCTTTTAAAATTTCAGCGGCAGCCACACCTTCAGGATAAGGTAAATTACTTTTAACGACCATTACATGACGTAAAGGAATTGAAAATAAAACCCCAAGCATTCCGCCTGCGGCACATATTGCAAAGGTTAGCCAAAAAGGAAAGTGTTGCCAATAACCAATCATTAACAACCCTGGTAGCACAAAAATAATTGAAGATAAAGTGCCAGCTGCTGATGCCTGAGTTTGCACCATATTATTCTCTAAAATAGTTGAACCTGAAAACAGTTTCAATACAGCCATTGAAATTACTGCAGCAGGGATTGCTGACGAAAAAGTTAATCCAACTTTTAAGCCAAGATAAACATTCGATGCAGTAAAAATAACAGTAATAAGAGCGCCGAGAATGGTACCTCTTAAAGTAAGCTCGCGTAAATTATTCATATTGTTTAATAACGTTAAATTAATAAGCAGGTATTATATACTTAATTCACATTTATCGGCTAGAAGTTCCGTCTTTAAGGCTATTTTTACAATTTATATTATTATTTTTGGTGAAATAATTATCAATAATAGCAAAATATATAAGCGCCAATGTTTAAAAGAGTAACCGTTTTGCTATGAAACCATTTACAATAGTTCAATCAATGATTGATTTATGAGAGATATTTTGAACGCATTACAACGCTTACAAGCCATAACCAAACAACTTCGTGATCCTGTTAATGGTTGTCAATGGGATCGGCAACAAACTTTTGCATCACTAAAATCGTATACTTTAGAAGAAACCTATGAAGTTTTAGATGCAATTGATAAACAAGACATGGATGAGCTAAAAAAAGAACTTGGTGATCTACTATTTCACATTGTCTTTTATGCTGATTTAGCCCAAGAACAAGGAAGCTTTAATTTTGATGAGATTTGTTTATCGGTTGTAGATAAATTAGTTTATCGTCATCCTCATATTTTTACTGAAAAAAAGACTGAAAAAACTAACTGGGAACAACTTAAACAAAAAGAACGAGACCAAAAAGCGCAATACTCATTGCTTGACGATATACCCCAAGCAATACCAGCGTTAATGCAAGCAGAAAAAATTCAAAAGCGTTGTGCCTCGGTTGGTTTTGATTGGCATGATATAAAACCTGTGCTTGATAAAGTAAAAGAAGAAATTGGTGAAGTCGAGCAAGAATTAGAACGCACTAAACAAGATCCACAAAAAATTGAGGAAGAACTTGGTGATTTATTGTTTGCGACTGTCAATTTAGCTAGACATTTAAAGGTTAAATCAGAACTCTGTTTACAGCAAGCCAATAAAAAATTTACCCGACGATTTCAACAAGTAGAATCGATACTCAAACAAAAAAACTTATCTTTAATTGATGCAACGCTTGAACAAATGGAAGACGCGTGGCAAAGTGTTAAGCAATTAGAACAGATTAAACTCAATAGCGAAGTGAATAAAAATGACTGAACAAAAAAATGAATTATATCAAGAGATCGAAGCATGGGCACAAAATGCGATATTAAATAGTCCAAAATGGAGCATTAATCAGCTCGATTACTCTGAAAAAAGTATTACGGTTGTTGAAATGATCATCAGTGAGCTGGCTGAAAAAAACTTTAGCATTCCAGAAGAACAACTCAACATGATATCGCAAGAATACGGATGTTATTTATTGCTCACCGCCCATAAAATATACGGAGGTGAATTTTATTGGAACGAAGAATTTCAACAACCCATGTTAATTTGCTGTGAACCTGATGCCATGATAGTCCTCATGACATGGAACAAAGTAAAAGGACGATTAGTAGGGGATAAAGCCGATCATATTGCTTATTTCTTAGATGAATTTGGCAAAGCTACTTTTCAACCCGAAAAAGGCACTCATGTGGTTTATTTGTAATAAAAATAATCATTCTTAAAATTCTTTACCAATAAAACTAAGCAAGTAGATAAATATTAACAAACTTTACATTACTGAATTGGATGGAGATTGAAAGTGAATTACAAACTTTATATAGGCAATAAAAACTATTCAACGTGGTCTATGCGCCCTTGGGTTGTAATGAAACACTTTGGTATTCCTTTTGATGAAAAGTTTGTTAGATTTGATAACCTTGACGATAAATCTGCTTTTAAAGCAACAGTATCCTCAATATCAAAATATGGTACAGTACCAATTTTAGTTGATAATGATGTGGTGATATCTGATTCTTTGGCTATTTGTGAATACTTGGCCGAAAAACATCCCAACTTAGCTTTATGGCCGATAGATACTAAAAAAAGGGCTAATGCTCGCAGTTTAGTGGCTAAAATGCATTCAGGATTTTCTGCTATTAGAAAACATTTACCAATGAATATTGAAGCTGAGTTTTTCGAAATTGGGCAAATTATTTTACGTGATCATGCTGATGTCAAAAATGAAATTTCTCTTGTTGATGAATTATTATCTTCTTTCTTAAATTTTAATTTACCTCAATCTAACTACTTATTTGGTGAATTTACTATTGCTGATGCTTTCTATGCACCAATGTGTTTAAGGCTAAAAAATTTCGGTATCAAAACATCGGCAACGTTAACCAACTACATTAACACTATTTGTCAAACTCATAGTGTTAAAGAATGGATAAGTGAGGCAATGCAAGAAAAAGATTTTATTGTGGTGGATGAACCTTATCGTCTACACCGTTAATTAACAAATTCTAAGATATTTTTAAATTACTTGTGTGATAGCCTCGAATCTTTGAGGCTAAACAGATACTTTGTACACTAAAAGCAACGTTATTACTGTCTAAATAACTTAATTATTCATAAATAGTTGTTAATCGAGAAAATCTTGTTCTTAATGAAATATAATCTTTTGAAAAATAATTAAATTTAATTTCTATCTCTTGGTTTATTAATTTAAATTTCATAATAACATAAGGATGAAAATCAAATTCTATAATAAAATAAGAATGAAAATTAAATTTAATAGTAAAATGAGGATGAGAATTAAATTTAGCTGAGAATAAATCATCATAATTAAGCCTTGTTACAATTTTATTTGTATCTTTATCTGTAAAACAGATTTGTTTGTTCATTCGATCAAAATACATAAAATTTTCGTAGGTTTTATCGCAATAAAAATTTGAACGCACAAACTCATCCTTAAACTCACTTTTAAAAATTGTAATATGTTTATTAATAATAATATTTGTGTATTTAATAAATACCAGATAGTAAGCTAAAACGCCAATAATGATAAATATGAGTCCAATATAATAATTTTTGAATAAAAAACTGCAAAAAGAAAAGGCCCCCAAAAGTGGCAAACATCCGCCAGCAATAAATCTTGTAATTGAAAATAACACCTATACCTCCTTTGTATTATGTGTAAATTATATTTTGAAAAAGATATTCAATATAATCAAGCTTTAATTCCTATAGTTAAACGTATAACAGCCTGAACATTTTTATTTTTTTAATGCTTCTTAAGCTTAGTAGGGTTTAGAACATTTTGGCCTTTTACGCAAGTTAATAATATCAGTGATATTGTCCAAATTAGGTTATTTTTATGCAAAATTTCATAATGCCTAGCGACACCTCCCTGATTGAAATACTAAACAGTTTTAGTTATCGACAGTCGATAATGTGCAAAAAATTCCCTATCCCTAAAGTTGAATTATTTTCATCTTTACATTTCTTTACAAAAAAGTCCGCCAAAAAACTAGCCAACAATTTTTAAAATGATTATACTTTTATCGCTATAGGAAAACAAGCTTATTAAACAAGCAAATAATTATAAAAATATAAATAAAACAAATAATTACTTGACAGGTGAACCATAATGCATTATCATTTTAGACACCAGACACCAGACACCAGCACTGGCAAACCTATGTCTTAAATTTATTAAATAATCTTATTCGACGAGTTTTTACACTAAGCTCATTTATACCTTCCAAATTATTTCTCAACGAATTATCGAAATTATCGTTCAAATCACCTAAAACAGCTTTGCTAGTATTAGCACTGTTATTATTGTCATCGTCATGGAATGTTCAGGCGAATGGTAAAAAGGCTCGAGCGGGTAATCGTAGTGATGCAATAATAATACCGTCGCCAGTTATCAATTATGCAAGGCCGAATCTACATGTGGGTACGGGCTTATCCGCAGGCCCAGCTGACATATGGAATCCTGATAAGGGCTTTTTAGTACAATCAATCAATCCTGAATCATACAGCCTAAATTTTCCGACTACAGGTGCGCATAATTTATATTTTGATTTACTCATAAGTGGAGTAGATATAAATGAATTGACATGGGAACCCGTTACTTTGGGGGGAATCACTGCAACAGTGACAAATGTTGTAGCTAATGACAGGTGGATTCCTCAAGAAGATAAAGGAGAAGTAGTTGTACGCGTTAAGCTAACAGGTCCAGAGGCAAGAAATCAATGGTACAATCCTCATCCTAACCCAATTGTTATGCCGCAGTTACCACAGACGTTTGAGTTAGTGGGTAGAGATATTAATACTGGTGATGAGGTAGTAAAATATGGATTTGAATTGAGGCAGTGGTTCTTCCCTCGGTGGGGGGATTGGTTGAGATATGATCGTTATAGTGAGGCGTCAGCATGGTGTAATGGTTTAGGTTATCGCATGCCGAGGGTAAACGATTTAACCAATACAATATGTAGTGAGCTCACGGGTTTCCCCTGTATATATGGTGTACGTGGCGCCAAGCCGTGGTCACGAACTGCGTTTTACATGCGTTACATAGGTGCAGGATTTTTCACGGAGTGGGGCGACTTGGGCTACTACGCTGATGCGAACTTCATCGACACCAAGCCCTACCACGTCAAAAGCTACTGGACAAGCGACGAGGCAGGAGGTATAGAAGGTATCTATCGATTCACTGTCGCCTACTCGGACAACAACGAAGAATTGGATTACAAAGGCAACGTCTTCCCCGTCCAAGCCGACCTTGGCATTTACACTATGTGCACCGCACCTTAGTTTTTAGCGTTTAGTCCTTAATCCTTAGGGCGCGGGGGGAGGTTATGGTGCTTGAGGGGACAATATAGACAAGAATAAAGCCCCCGCGCAAGTTGGGGCGCCGAGCTGGCAAAGCCTGCGAGGCTAGTATTTTAATGACTAAAAGTCAAAAAAGCTTCTGACTGATGATGCCAAAGCAATGATAACTTAATATAATTAAATATTATCATAATAAATATTGAGTAAAATTAGCAACAAATAAAACAGGTTATTTTGTAGCTTACTTTTTTGTTTAAATGTCAAACATTTTTTTTATAAAAATATTAAAAAGTGATGATATACGATTCTAGTAAGGTAATTTTTTGTGGCGTATAATTTGGTTCCACTAATCACTTTCTAGCTGTAAAACCAAGATGAAATTTAATGCAATAATTGTGGCTTTAATGGTTACTAGTCTATCTTGTGCTGCAACAGAACCTGCCCTTCATTGGGGTTATGAAGGCGAAAATAATCCAGAAAATTGGGGACACCTTTCGCCAGAGTTTTCAACCTGCGAAACAGGAAAAAATCAATCACCAATTAACATTGAACATGTTTTTAAAACGCACCACGATAAACTTAAACTGACGTTTAAACTAAGCAAGCAGGAAATCATTAATAACGGTCATACAATTCAAGTTAATGTTAATGATGGCAATACGCTTGAAATTGACAACGAGCTGTTTACGTTACAACAATTCCATTTTCATACGCCAAGCGAAAATAAAATTAAAGGCAAATACTTCCCGATGGAAGCTCATTTTGTTTATAAAAACAAAAATGGCGACTTAACGGTTGTTGCCTTGATGTTTAATAAAGGAAAACCTAATCCTGAATTAGCGAAAGCTTGGCAACAAATGCCAGAAGACGAAGGCAGTACCGCCACATTATCTCAATCAGTCGATATTAAGGCTTTATTGCCAAATAGATTGGATTTTTACCGCTTTAGCGGTTCACTAACAACTCCACCTTGTACTGAAGGCGTTCGATGGATTGTGTTAGAACAAGAAAGCAGTGCATCTGCTGAACAAATCGAAAAATTCCACTCAATCATGCATCACAACAATAATCGTCCAACGCAACCTTTGAATGGGCGAGTGATTGTTGATTAGTGTTTCTAGGCTCTGTTTAGTGTGAATAGAGCCTTGAATTTGTGCA
The DNA here is from genome assembly GCF_013346885.1 of Gilliamella sp. ESL0232. NCBI lineage: Bacteria > Pseudomonadati > Pseudomonadota > Gammaproteobacteria > Orbales > Orbaceae > Gilliamella > Gilliamella sp. ESL0232. The sequence continues at coordinate 24,715 of NZ_JAAEDW010000006.1, forward strand.
TTTATTATCTATCAACAAGTAAGATATATCGCTTATTTTTTAAGTAATTTTCTGCCTTGATAGTCACAACTCATATTCTATAAATACTATTAGTTAGCTTAAATTAGTTCACTTAACTATCGTTGTCTTTCTTAATTGATGAAGGCGATTATATTTAAATTAAGCTAGCAAAGAAAAGTTTTCTAACGATAGGATATTATCTTGTTTGCTAATATAACAATACTAAAAATCCCTAGAATAAACTAAAAATACAACTTAGGTTTGTAATAATACTTAATCAATAATCGATTAGATAATGCAGTTAATTAATGAATTAACTTATTAAAAAAGTTATATTATCTTCCAATAAAAATTACGTTTTATGATTAAAAAGGAATAGTTAACATGAAAGATAAAATTTTTACTATTACAGTAATATTATTAGCTGGGTTTGGCATGTCCTTTTCGGTTAACGCAATTTATGAGATAACTTGCCCCGATTCAGTTCAAGTAAAATCCATTCCGACGGAACTAGAAATATTGCCTGAAGGGTGGCAAATATTCGAACAAAAAAATCAGTTTTTGCAGGTTGATGATGGTGAAGTATATTCTGGTAAACCAGTGAATTTAGGACAGATGATACCTTTTACAATTACTATTAACGGTAAAAAATATAAACATTCATGGCATGTTGATACTAGTTATAATACATCCAATGATACTGGCTACTGGTTTAATTGTTCTTATTCATTTAATCGAGTTCGCCTGATAAAACGTATCGATTCGACCATGAAAACTTGTTGGGTAATAACTTCAAAAGATGCAAAAGGTAAAATGAAAGTAAAACTAAATTGCGATAAAAAAATACATGAAGGTCCACAATCTTTTTATTAAACGTGATGATAAAGTTAGTTTAAGTTTTCACAGTGAGTAAATTAGACAGTAAAAATAACCTTGGCTTGGATAGCTAATAGTCAATGCATTTTTTTTAATAAGATGATGTTAATTAGTCAAAATCATCTTATTTTTATACGATTAATTAGGAATAGAAAACGTGAAAAATAAAATTTTAAATTTAGCAACAATAGCCATAATAGGGGCAAGTTTTTGTGATTCAGTTAACGCAAATGAAGAGATAGTTTGTCCCGAATCGGTAACAATAAAATATTCTAAACCTGATTTAGAAGTTGTACCTGATGGTTGGGAAGTGTCTGAAGAAGGCTATGATATAAAAAAAATTGATAGTTTAATTTTGCCAGAAGATATTGCTCACAGTACTTCTTTACGTCGACTAAATCAAGTAGAAGTATATTCAGGAAAATCAGCCGATTCCGCAAAACAAATAAAACCTAAGCCAGCGACAATAAATGGGAAAAAATATAAGGCAGTTTGGTTGTTAGATGGTAGTAATGATACCAATAAATTGAGCTTTTGGGCTAGCTGCAATTATAGCTATAATAACAAAGTACAACTGATAAAGCCTATTGATGCCTCGCTGAAAACTTGTTGGGCAATTTATACCCAAGATCAGCAACAAGGAACACTTGCTAAATTAGTGTGTAGCGCTGAAAAGGTAAAATAATTTTAGTTTGGATATTCGGGAATGTGTTCAAATTTACCACAAAATATTGTCCATTAAAGATTAATTAAGATGGTCGGTTGTGCCCCCCTTACTTTTTTGGGATTAGATCGTTATAGATTACTTTTGTATATGTTGATTTATAAAATGAATGACAGGTCGCCAGACTTCCTGTTCTGGTGCTTGATAATCCCATAAAGGTGTAACCAGATCATCTAATATTTTTAATTTAGTGATAAAATTTTTTGAGTAGGTTTGACGTTGTTCTTCCGAAATGGCTAATAATCTTTCTGAAGAAATATATTTGCGCTTTTGCCGTGGGTTTTCAATAAAATTGGCTAAACTACATAATTCTTTTTCATTTTCACATTCTGAATAGGAAAAGGGATAAGTTTGTTCTACTTGTTCAAAAGCATCTGCAATTTGTGGTAAATTTACCGCTTTCATTGCGGGTACGATATATTTTGCTGTAGCATAATTCCATAAAAGATTACACCAACCATCACTTTGCCAGTGGCTGATGGTATGAATGACAACAAAAGCATAAAAGGCATCGCGATCCAGCTTTGTGCTTAGATCAGATTCGCAAGGTATATATTCATAAATTTTATCAAAGATTTCTATTACATCCTCAAAATCAGATAGCTTTTTATTCTGAGTTAACATATTAATTGTTATCATTCTATTTCCTTATCTTATTTTATTTGAATTTTAACATATTTGAAAAGTAATGATATTTTATTTAGATGCTGTCTTAAAACTATACTTTTTACTGGGTATGTAAAAATTGTGTTGATAATTAAATTTGGATAGACCTTAAAAGGTTTTAATCATTGTATTGGCGTAAAACGGTGAGATTAAATTTATGCTGTTTAGATGAAAAAGAGAGGTTAGTGCAACCTCTCTTGTTCTGCGATAAATGTTAATTTATTTTACGCGTGATACGTATTCACCTGAACGGGTATCTACTTTAAGGATCTCGCCAATTTGTACAAATAAAGGCACGCGAACAACTGCACCTGTTGATAATGTTGCTGGTTTACCACCTGTTCCTGCTGTGTCGCCTTTTAAACCTGGATCAGTTTCGATTACTTCAAGTTCAACAAAATTTGGTGGTGTTACTGCAATCGGTTGGCCGTTCCATAAAGTTAAAATACATTCCGCTTGATCAACTAACCATTTTGCATTGTCGCCAACCGCTTTGGCGTCAGCCGAAAGTTGCTCAAATGTATCGTTATTCATAAAATGCCAAAATTCACCATCGGTATAAAGATAAGTTAAATTCATATCAACAACGTCAGCGGCTTCAACTGATTCGCCTGATTTGAATGTTTTGTCGACAGTTTTGCCTGAAAGTAATTTTTTAATTTTTACACGATTAATAGATTGACCTTTACCTGGTTTATAAAACTCATTTTCAACAATGACACACGGTTCGCCGTCTTGCATTATTTTAAGACCAGCTTTAAACTCATTAGTACTATAAGATGCCATAAAAGCTCCAACTAAAATTCTGAATTACAAAAAATGAGTCGTATTATACAGCAAAAAGTTGAACTACCAAATAATAAAGATGAGTGGATTTTTGATCTGGCCAATGTTGTGACAGATATCAACGTTTTATACTCCTATTTAGGACTAGATCCCAATACCATTTCAATCCTCATGCAACAAGCAAAAAAGGCGTTTCCGCTTCGAGTTCCTAGGGCTTTTATTAATCGAATGGAAAAGGGTAATAGTAATGACCCACTTTTGTTACAGGTGCTTTGTGATGATAGGGAGTTATTTAAAGTTGAAGGGTATAGTCATGACCCATTACAAGAGCAAGATAATGCCATTCCTGGATTATTGCATAAGTATCACAATCGGGCATTATTGATCACTAAGACCGCTTGTGCAATTAACTGCCGTTACTGTTTTAGACGGCATTTCCCTTATCATGATAATCAAGGATCTAAGAAGAATCTTGCCATTGCGCTTGAATATATTGCAAATCATCCTGAACTTGATGAAATTATTTTATCAGGAGGTGATCCGTTAATGGCAAAAGATCATGAAATGGCTTTTTTGATTAATGCACTTGAAAAAATCCCTCATGTTAAGCGTTTACGGATTCATACGCGTTTGGCTGTTGTTATTCCTTCACGAGTAACGGCTGAACTTTGTCGGTTATTTGTTGAAAGTAGGTTGCAAATTGTAGTAATTACTCACATTAATCATTCAAATGAAATTGATAATGCAGTTGCTGACGCAGTTGGGCTTTTAAAAAAGAGTGATGTGATTGTGCTAAATCAAAGTGTATTACTGAAAAATATTAATGATAATGCCAATGTTTTGGCTCAGTTAAGTAATAAACTTTTTGATATTGGCATTTTGCCTTATTACATTCATTTATTAGATAAAGTACAAGGAGCTGCTCATTTTCTAGTTGATGATAACTCAGCTAAATTAATAATGAAACAGCTTGCCGAGCAAGTATCTGGTTATTTAGTGCCTAAATTAGCGCGCGAAATCGGTGGTGAGAAAAGTAAACAAGTACTTACTTTTTGGAATTAGTTAATTGTTTTTTTTAATTATAACTTATTATTTTATAATCTATTTATTCTATTTTATTTTATCGTATGGTAATTAAGGGTTAATGGGATTTATCTGTAAAAATCTCATTGACGAAAAATAAAATAGGCACTATAATTCCGACCTCTTTAATTAATGCTGTGGAGTTTTTACTCTGCAACCTGTTGATAATTAGATTTGGATATAAATCGTCATGAAACGCACATTTCAACCATCAGTATTAAAACGCAATAGAACTCACGGTTTCCGTGCTCGTATGGCAACTAAAAACGGTCGTCAAGTTCTTGCTCGCCGTCGTGCTAAAGGCCGTGTTCGTTTAACCGTTGCTAGCTGATTTAAAGTTGGGTGATTAAGTTCACTTTTCCTCGGGAGTTGCGATTGTTAACTCCCTTTGATTTCAATCATGTCTTCCAAGAGTCCATTCGGGCTGGTTCTCCGTTTTTAACTTTAGTTGCACGAAAAAATAACTACAATCATATGCGGTTAGGGTTTGCTATAGCTAAAAAACAAGTGAAACGAGCTCATGAGCGTAATCGTATAAGGCGACTGGCTAAAGAGTATTTTCGGCTTCATCAACATCAATTTCCTAATATTGATTTTATTGTGATGGCCAAACAGCCAGTTATCGACTTAGATAATCAGCAACTCGTTGAAACACTGAATAAATTATGCCAACGAATCATAGCCAAATACGAGGCTTGAATAAATTTAAATTGATTATTAAACAGCATATTTATGCATTTAACTATATGATAGTTAATGTTTTTGTGTTTTTTGTTCGTGTTTATCAACGTTTTATTAGTCCTTTATTAGGTCCTAAATGTCGCTTTACACCGACATGTTCACAGTATGCAATAATTGCACTGAGACGCTTTGGATTAATAAAAGGTGGTTGGCTAACCGTTAAACGTGTATTAAAATGTCATCCTTTACATGAAGGAGGAGAAGATTTTGTTCCTCCAAAAATTAAAACCAATAGAGAAAAACACTAATGGGATCTCAACGTAATATTTTAGTCATTGCTTTACTTTTTGTATCTTTTTTTATTTGGAAAGCGTGGGAAGAAGATCACACACCTAAACCCCCGATCGAAAACCAATTAACACAACAAAGTGATGATGGCTCAATAGCTGGCGCAGTAGGTAAAACAATTACTGTAAAATCAGATGTGCTGTCACTCACTATTAATACTTATGGTGGGGATGTTCAGGCTGCACAATTATTGAAATATGAGCAAACGCTTCATTCTGGTACGCCTTTCCAATTATTAACATCTCGTCCAGATTTTGTTTATGTTGCTGAAAGCGGATTAACAGGTAAGGATGGCCCTGATAATGCAAATCAAGGATCAAAACGCCCAGTCTATCAAACTGAAAAGTCAGAATATGTTTTAGCTGATGGGCAAGATGAATTGCGTGTTCCTCTTACTTATCAAGTTAATGGTGTAAGTTATACTAAATACTATATATTACACCGTGGTAGTTATTCTATTGATGTTCAGTATGATATTAATAACCAAAGCAGTGCACCTGTTGATGTTGCCATGTATGGTCAATTAAAACAAACAATTAAATTACCTGATGATATTCCAACCGAAGGTGGTAGTGGATTAGGACAAAGCGCATTCCGTGGTACAGCTTACTCTAGTTCTAGTTCTAATTATAGTAAATACAGTTTTGATGATATCAAAGATAAAGCTTTATCGGTTGAGACTCAAACGGGTTGGATTGCGATGTTGCAACACTATTTTGCTTCCGCATGGGTACCCGCACAGGATAAAAATAATCTATTTTATTCTCGTGCAACGACTAATAATTCTCAAGCAACAATTGGTTTCAAAAGTGAATCAGCAGTTATTCCTGCGGGGAGTTCACAAATTATTGGTGCAAAATTATGGTTAGGACCAGAAATTCAAAGCCAATTGAAAGAAACAGCCAATCATCTTGATTTAGTTGTTGACTATGGATGGTTATGGTTTTTATCACAACCGTTGTTTTATTTGTTGAAGTTTATTCAGAGTTTTGTTGGTAACTGGGGCTTCTCAATTATTGTTATCACATTTATTGTTCGAGGTATTTTATTCCCATTAACTCGTGCTCAGTATCGTTCAATGGCGAAAATGAAGTTGTTACAGCCTCGCATACAAGCTTTAAAAGAGCGTTATGGTGATAATAGGCAAAAAATTAGTGTAGAAACAATGGCGCTTTACAAGCAAGAAAAAGTGAATCCATTAGGTGGTTGTCTGCCATTAATTATCCAAATGCCGATTTTTTTATCATTGTTCTATATGTTAAGTAGTACAGTTGAACTACGACATGCGCCATTTGCGCTTTGGATTTATGATTTATCAGCGCAAGATCCATACTATATTTTGCCTTTATTAATGGGTGTCAGTATGTTTTTAATTCAGAAAATGTCACCAACACCTGTTACCGATCCACTACAACAAAAATTAATGACTTATATGCCATTAATTTTTACGTTGTTCTTCTTATGGTTCCCATCAGGCTTGGTTTTATATTATATCGTCAGTAACTTATTCACAATTGCTCAGCAACGAATTATTTACTGGGAACTTGAGAAAAAGGGACTTCACGAGAAGAAAAAGAAATAGTATCGATTAAAAGGAGGAGTAATCCTCCTTTTTTGTTTTTATCTTTGGTGTTAATAATATGAATATACAGCAACAATTTAATTTAATAGGTAATGAAAACGGTTATTGGTTTGTAAGTGCTAATGGACGATTATGGCTGCCTAATGGTGAAGTTCCTGTTGGGTGTGCTGATGAATTTGGTTTTACCAATAAAATTGCTCAACCAATAGGTGAATGGAATGGGCAAACAGCTTGGCTGATTTGTGATGAAATGAAAAATGCGATGAGTTCAGTTCGTTCATTACTTGATAGAACAGATCAATCATTATTTAATTTAGCTGGTCGGGCTGTGCAACTTTCTGAGTTTTATCGTTCCCACAAATATTGTGGATATTGTGGGCATGAGATGTATATCAGTAGCACGGAATGGTGTTGTCTATGCGATCACTGCAAAGAGCGCTATTATCCACAAATTTCACCATCTATTATTGTGGCTATTCGTCATAATAATAAAATTTTATTAGCAAAACATGTTAGGCATAATCAAGATAACTTATATACCGTTTTAGCTGGTTTTACTGAAATCGGTGAAACAATGGAAACAGCCGTTGAACGAGAAGTATTTGAAGAATCAAAAATAAAAATTAAAAATATTCGTTATGTTGGTTCGCAACCTTGGCCATTTCCAAATTCATTAATGATGGCTTATTTAGCTGATTATGATAGCGGTGAAATAGTGGTAGATAAAAACGAACTCATTGAAGCAAATTGGTACCATTATACAGAGTTACCTAAAATTCCTGAGTATGGCACCATTGCTAGACGCTTAATTGAGGATACAATTATACTTTGCCGCGAATACGATGAATATGGCAATGACTAATTATATTGAATTGTTCTTGTTAGATTAACTGTTTTTGATTCGTCACCTGTTGTAATACACACAGCTTTAGTCCAATCACTGTTTGGATTATAATCTGAATAAGTACAAGTTTCTATTAGTTCTACCTCTTGTTCGTTTTTATCATTAATGATGATGTCTCCATTTGATGATAATTTAAAGGTTTTGATAATAGTTTTTTCTAATTGATTGTTTGCGTTATATACAAATTCTTTTTCTTGAGCCAACACAGGGAATTTTGTTTTTTCATCTACAGGAATATAGGCATTATATAACACGAGTTCTACACGATTGTTGTCATAAATAATTTTGCTGTTAAAAATGATATTATTTTCTGCAAAATGCGATAGAGTTGTTTCAACTAAACGATCTTGTTCATCGAACTCTGAACTTGCGACGATATCATTTTCATTGTTTTTCATGCCTAGTATATTTTGTGAAGAATCAAAAGTAATATCGTAAACGTTTCTGGTATCGCCCATGCCGTAGCTATATTTAGCTGTGTCGTAGTTAATTTCGCCATGTAGCCCTTCTAAATCATAATTAGCTACAAAGCCTTTGTCATTGTAGTTAATTATCTTAGTTGATGAGCCTTGAATATGCTGTTGTTTAATCATTTTACTAAATGGTAAGAGCTCTGGCTCAGTATGGAAAAGGTAGCTATTAATAACTGCTGTTGGTAGTTGTGGTAAGGATTTTTTGTCAGATGTTTTTTTATCATCGCAACCGTTAATTAGTATTGTACTGCTAATTATGCACGTATATAAAAATAAATTATTTTTTCTCATAGTTCTATTTTCCTTTTATCCTGTTTTCTTATTTATTTTTGCACCATACTGCAAGTGCTTCACATTGCCAATCTTTCATCATATAGTACCAAGCAGAGCGCCATTTACGTACTGTATCATTGTGTAAATTTAAAGCTTTTCCTATTTGTGAGTTATTAGCCCCAGAAACAAGTAACTCAATGAATTGTAACCACAATTCAGGTTTGGGTATACGGTTTAAACTAGTGTTGCTTAAAAGACTAAAGCTATGTCGACACCGTTTGCAGCGATAGCAAGTGCGAGAACCAATTTTGGTTGTTTCGTTAGAACCGCAGTGTTTACAAGTTGGATTTTGTTCATTCAATAAGGCAGTTACTTTATCTTTAATGGTATTGTATTGTTCCACTAAAGATGGCATTAGTTTTGTTTGTTTTTGATGTGTATACCAGTTATGTAATGATGGATAATAGCTTTGAAGATAGTTAATAATAGCTCGATCTCGTCGTATAACTTTTTCGAGCGATGTTTCGAGTCGGTCCGCAATTTCTTTATAGCCCATTTTATTTATTCGGTTGGTAAAAATAAACTCTAACCAATTATAGGGCATTAAACGATAGAAAGGAGTATTGGTTGAAACGGTAAAATATTTATGACAGTCTTTACAACGATATGTTTTATTAGGTTTTGAACGAATTATATAGAATTCAGTTTTTTTACAGAAGGGACAAGATTGCACATGTTGCGATGTTATTTCTTCTAGGTCATGATGAAAAGCTTTAAATTCATCATGTAATTCGTTTGGTACGAGTTCATAAATCATTTTTTATTCCCTTATCACTTATCCCCGTAAATATTATCAGATTTTTACATAAACATATAGCTTTCCTGAAACTTTTTTACATTTTCTAGTAAAGTAAAATAATTGTCCAAGTATAAATATGATAATTAATGTTTATCTATAAATTTCTTATACTGGTGAATTAAAAAGAAGTGTAAAAGTGCTATTAAATAATATGATTAATAATGTGATTTGATGAATATGAGATACTAGATAGGTAATTAAATGCTCCTTCCAATTTGAAAAGAGCAGTATTTCAAAAAATATTATTTTTGTTGATGCAACCATTCGGCTACTTGTTTGGCAAAATAGGTTAATATTCCATCGGCACCAGCACGTTTAAAGCAAAGTAAAGATTCCATAATTGCTGATTTTTCATCTAACCAACCATTTTGAATTGCCGCTGTTAACATAGCATATTCGCCAGAAACTTGATAAGCAAAAGTTGGGACAGCAAAGGTGTCTTTAACTCTTCGAACGATATCAAGATAAGGCATACCAGGTTTAACCATGACCATATCTGCACCTTCACTTAAATCTTGATAGATTTCTTGTAATGCTTCATTACTATTAGCAGGATCGAGTTGATAAGTTTTTTTATTACCACCTTTAATATTTTTCGCAGAGCCGACAGCATCACGAAAAGGTCCATAAAAACTTGATGCGTACTTTGCGGAATAAGCCATAATTTGTGTGTTAAAAAAACCGTGCTTTTCGAGTTCGTTACGTATTGCTCCAATGCGTCCATCCATCATGTCACTTGGTGCGATAATATCCACACCTGCTTGAGCTTGCATTAATGCTTGTTTAACAAGCGTTTCAACAGAGATATCATTTTGTACATACCCTTGTTCATCAATAATGCCATCTTGTCCATGCGTGGTATATGGATCAAGTGCGACATCAGTTAATACACCGAGCTCTGGAATTTCTTTTTTTAATGCTCGAACAGCTTTTGGTACTAACCCATTTTCGTTATATGCTTCTTGTGCTAATGAGGTTTTTTTTGATGGTTCAATAGCGGGAAATAGTGAAAGAACAGGAATTCCTAATTTAGCTACTTGTTCCGCTTCTTTTAACAATACGTCAATACTCATTCGATTAACGTTTGGCATCGAGGTAATTGATTCAGTAATATTATTTCCTTCAACAATAAAAACCGGATAAATTAGATCGTTGGCCGTCAAACTATGTTCTGCAACCATACGACGACTAAAGTCATGGGCACGATTACGGCGTAGGCGGCGCTTTGGATATTGACCAGTAATTAATGATGGCATGAAATACTCCTGTTTATTCTCAATTAGATTTGATTTATTATCTGACTCTATATGCTGATTAGCAAATTAATTTGTTATCTTGTAATAATTCTATTTTTTACTTTACAACATATATCGATTGAGGGTAAAATTGCGCACTAATTTTAATCCCTTGTGATATTAAACAAATTTGAGGTGAGAGGCACATGCCAGTAATTAAAGTACGTGAAAATGAACCTTTCGATGTAGCGTTACGTCGTTTCAAACGTTCTTGTGAAAAAGCAGGAGTTTTAGCTGAAGTTCGTAATCGTGAATTTTACGAAAAACCAACTACTATTCGTAAACGAGCTAAAGCAGCAGCTGTTAAACGCCATGCTAAAAAATTAGAAAGAGAAAACGCTCGTCGTACTCGCTTATATTAATATTTTAAGATTATTTATACTGAAAACTAAAATTGATATTAAAAATCAATTTATTATCTTTTTGATATAAAGAATTCTAACAAGCCGTATTTTGATACGGCTTGTTGTCTTTTTATAACACCATAACTGGTTAAAGTTTTATCATGAAAGGTCTTATTCCTCGCGATTTCATCTTGGATTTAACTGCTCGAACTAACATTCTTGATGTGATTGGTAAACGCGTTAAAATGAAAAAAAAGGGGAATAATTATTTTGGTTGTTGCCCTTTTCATGATGAAAAAACAGCTTCGTTTTCTCTTAATGAAAAAAAACAGATCTTTTATTGTTTTGGATGTGGCGCATCAGGATCTGTTGTTAATTTTCTAATGCAATATGAGCGGTTATCTTTTCCTGAAGCTATTGAGGAGTTAGCTAGCTTGCAAGGGATTCGTGTCCCTTATATTGATAACGATAAAAATCAAATTGATCAATCAAAGCACATTGAATCTAGAAATGTACGTCGAGATCTATATACTTTGATGGGCAAAATCACTGATTTTTATCAGCAACAATTAGCATTATCTACATCTACTGATGCTCAAAAATATCTTGGGCAACGGGGACTCAATGCAGAAATTATAGCACGGTATAGAATTGGTTTTGCGCCTAATGAGTGGCGTTTAACTTCACAAAGTGTGGTTAAAACAAAAGCTGAAGAAGCACTTTATGAACAAGCCGGCATGCAAGTCAGCCACGATAGGGGTAATCAATATGACCGTTTTCGTGGAAGAATCATGTTTCCTATTCGCGATAGACAAGGCAATGTTATCGCGTTTGGTGGACGAACTATCATTAATGATTCTGCAAAATATATTAATTCACCAGAAACCCCCATTTTTCATAAAGGCTTTCAACTTTACGGACTTTATGAAACGCTAGAAGTCAATCGTAATCCTCAGCAACTGATGGTGGTTGAAGGCTATATGGATGTGGTTTCGCTTGCTCAATATGGCATTGATTATGCTGTTGCTGCTTTAGGTACGGCTACATCAGAGGAGCATATTAAATTATTATTTAGAGCAACAGATTCGGTAATATTTTGTTATGACGGCGATAATGCTGGACGAAGCGCTGCTTGGCGGGCACTTAATGTTTTATTACCTTGCTTAATCGATGGTAAGAAAATAACTTTTGCTTTTTTACCTCAAGATGAAGATCCTGATAGTTTTGTGCGTAAAGTCGGTAAGGATAATTTTGAAAAATATTTAAATGAATCTTCAAATTTGTCGAAATTTTTATTTGATGAACTTTTGAAACAGGTTGATTTAAAAACGGCTGAAGGAAAAGCAAAATTGAGTTCGCTAGCTTTACCGCTACTTGATCAAATTAAGGCAAAAGCCTTTAGATTAAATTTACTGCAGAAGCTCGGTAATTATTTAGGTTTACTTGATGTATCTCAATTAGAACAATTAATTCAAGAAAATCGTTCCCAACGTGATGAAAAGGCAAATGAAAAAGCGCCTACATCACAAATGAAATTAACAACGATGCGAGTTTTAATTGGTTTATTACTTCAATATCCTAATCTTGCTGAGCAAGTTTCTGATATAAATGTGATTCGCCAGGTTAAAATGGCCGGGATCGAGATTTTTGTTGAATTACTTGAACTATGTCAACGTTATCCCAATATAACTACTGCACAAATATTAATAGAGTGTATGGATAGACCGTTTTATAAGCAGTTGAATCGTTTATCCACCTGGGAGTGTCATTATCAAGATGGCGAAATAGGCTCAATTTTTTCACATACTTTAAAAGAGTTATATGATAATATACTCGCCCAAAGGCAAGATGAACTAATCGCAAAAGAGAGAGTCTCCGGCTTAAGCACCGCAGAGAAAAAAGAATTGGCGACTTTAATACTTGTTTTATCAAAAAAAGACTAAATATATAGAGTACGTGTAGATTCCAGATATTGTTCTACATGCATAATATAAATGACCAAATAACTAAAATGGATACCTTTATGGAGCAAAATTCTCAATCACAGTTAAAACTCCTAATCATTCGAGGTAAGGAGCTAGGATACCTGACCTATGCTGATGTCAACGATCACTTGCCTGAAGAGATTATTGATTCAGATCAGATTGAAGATATTATCCAAATGATTAATGATATGGGGATTCAAGTTCTTGAAGAAGCCCCTGATTCTGATGAGTTATTACTTTCAGATAATGTCCCTGATGAAGAAGCTGTTGAAGCTGCAACAGCATTAGTATTATCTAATGTTGAGTCAGAAATTGGTAGAACAACTGATCCTGTTCGTATGTATATGCGTGAAATGGGAGCGGTTGAACTGTTAACGCGTGAAGGCGAAATCGATATTGCTAAGCGTATTGAAGATGGTATTAATCAAGTTCAAACTTCGGTATCCGAATATCCAGAAGCTATAACTTATCTTTTAGAGCAATATAATTTAATCGAAAGTGGACAAGTTCGTTTATCTGATTTAATTACAGGTTTTGTTGATCCAAATGCTGAAGAAGTTGTTGAAGAGTTACCTGAAGATTTAGACGTTAGTGAAACCGAAATTGAAATCGATGATAGCGATGATGATAGTGAGGATGATGAAAACGAGGCATCAACTGATGATGATGTTTCTATCGATCCCGAAGTTGCTAAAGCTAAATTTGCCGAATTAAAAGAGCAACATGATAAAACGTCTGACGCTATTAAAAAATATGGCCGTGCTCATAAAAAAGCACAAAAAGAGATTGAAAATCTATCAGAAATATTTAAACAATTCCGTTTAGTTGCTAAGCAGTTTGATATTCTTGTTAATAACATGAGAAGCATGATGGAGCGTGTTAGAACTCATGAACGTGTTATTATGAGGATTTGTGTTGAAAAATGCAAAATGCCGAAAAAACTGTTTATGACTTATTTTACCGGCAACGAAAATAACATGGATTGGTTTAAGAAAGCTTTAACATCGAAAGGTGCGTTTGCGGCTAATTTAAAAGATTTTGAAACTCAAATTGCTGCGCAAGTTGATTTGTTACAACAAATTGAAACTGAAACAAGTCTTTCTATTGAGCAAATCAAAGATATTAATCGACGTATGTCTATTGGCGAAGCTAAAGCACGTCGAGCTAAGAAAGAAATGGTAGAAGCTAACTTACGACTAGTTATTTCTATTGCGAAAAAATACACCAACCGAGGATTACAATTCTTAGATCTTATCCAAGAAGGTAATATTGGCTTGATGAAAGCAGTTGATAAATTTGAATATCGTCGTGGTTATAAATTCTCAACTTATGCAACTTGGTGGATAAGACAAGCGATTACTCGTTCTATAGCTGACCAAGCAAGGACAATTCGTATTCCGGTACATATGATTGAAACAATTAATAAGTTAAATCGTATTTCTCGTCAAATGTTACAGGAAATCGGTCGTGAACCAACACCTGAAGAGTTATCTGAACGCATGCAAATGCCTGAAGATAAAATTCGTAAAGTGCTTAAAATTGCTAAAGAGCCAATTTCGATGGAAACACCAGTTGGTGATGACGAAGATTCGCATTTAGGTGATTTTATTGAAGATACAGCTCTTGAGCAACCGCTAGATGCGGCGACTTCTGAGAGTTTACGTAGCGCAACTCGCGATATTTTATCAGGATTAACGCCTAGAGAAGCGAAAGTGTTACGTATGCGATTTGGTATTGATATGAATACAGATCATACGCTAGAAGAAGTTGGTAAGCAATTTGATGTAACTCGTGAACGTATTCGTCAAATTGAGGCTAAGGCGCTGAGAAAATTACGTCATCCAAGTCGATCTGATGTGCTTCGTAGTTTCTTAGAATAAATTTTATCTTTCTTGTATATCGCCACTTTTGTGGCGATTTTTTTATTCTTGTTAATCAAAGATATTAAAAATCATGAATATATTTCAACGTGTTAAGATTGATTCATTCTTATTGATTCTAATTTGTGTTGTGATTACAGCTAGCTTTTTTCCTTGTGAAGGACAGGCTAAAACGGTTTTTGAATACCTTACAACTTTTGCTATTGGCTTGCTATTTTTTATGCATGGCGCAAAACTTTCTTTTCAAGCAATTGTCTCTGGTATAAAAAATTGGCGATTACATTTGTTAATATTTACAACTACATTTGTAATATTCCCAGTTTTAGGCATGATGATGCAGTTATTAGTGCCCACTTTTTTATCACATGATATTTATTTAGGTTTTGTTTATCTTTGTGTTTTACCAGCAACAGTGCAGTCTGCAATAGCATTTACTTCAATAGCTAAAGGTAATGTGGCAGCAGCTATTTGCAGTGCCTCAGCATCAACGTTATTGGGGGTGTTTATTACCCCGCTTTTAGTTGGATTGTTAATACATACTCAAACCTCGGCATCAATGAACATAATTGATGCCATTACCTCTATTATGCTGAAACTGATGTTGCCTTTCGTTGTCGGGCATTTATCTAGACGTTTTATTGGTCAATGGGTAGATAAGTATAAAAATATTATTTCTAAAACAGATCGTTTGTCGATTTTATTAGTGGTTTATGTCGCGTTTAGTGATGCAGTTGTTAATGGTATATGGTCGCAAGTCGGTTTTTTATCTTTGTTAAATATTATATTTTTCTCAATTATTCTGTTAGTTATAGTTTTATTTATTACCACTTATAGTGCAAGATTTTTTGGTTTTAGCAAACAAGATGAAATCACAATTGTATTTTGTGGTTCAAAAAAGAGCCTAGCAAGTGGTATTCCAATGGCAAGTGTTATCTTCCCCATGTCGATGATGGGTATTTTGATCCTACCTTTAATGATCTTTCATCAAATCCAATTAATGATTTGTGCTTTTTTGGCTGCACGTTATGCTAAACGAAAAATGTAAAAAATTGTTTTGCTCATTAGCTTATTCTCAAGGATAATAGTGGCGCTAATTAACAACAGAAAGATATATTATGTTTCATCTATTTGCTGATTTAGAATTTTCAACCATTATATTATTAGTCTTAGCTTTACTTTTTGTACTCTTTTATGAGGCTATTAATGGATTTCATGATACTGCTAATGCTGTTGCCACTGTTATTTATACAAGGGCATTGAAAGAACAACTTGCCGTTTTTATGGCCGGAGTATTTAATTTCTTTGGCGTACTACTTGGTGGGCTTAGTGTGGCTTATGCCATTGTGCATTTGTTACCAACTGATTTATTACTTAATGTAAGCTCTACTCATGGGCTTGCTATGGTATTTTCTATTTTATTTGCAGCAATCATTTGGAATTTAGGTACTTGGTTTGTTGGTATTCCTGCATCAAGTTCACATACTTTAATTGGTTCTATTATTGGCGTAGCACTTGCAAATGCATTGGTTATGGATACATCAATTATTGATGCGCTTAATATTCCTAAGATGATTCAAATCTTTTTATCCTTGATTGTTTCACCAATAGTTGGTCTTGTTATTGCTGGGTTAATGATTTTTTGTCTGCGTAAGTATTGGACACGTAAAGGGCAAAGTAAAAAGAGTAGTAAAAAAAGAGAACGCATCTTTATGACTCCAGAGCAGCGAGAAAAACTTTATGGTAAGAAAAAGCCACCTTTTTGGATCCGAATAATGCTTATTATTTCTGCTGCAGGTGTGAGTTTTTCTCATGGTGCTAATGATGGACAAAAAGGTATTGGTTTATTAATGTTGGTATTGATGGGTATCGCTCCTGCTGGCTTTATTGTTAATATGAATGCGTCTACCTATGATATTACTAACACTCGTAATGCTATTGATAATATTCAGGAGTACTTTGTTACTCACAATGATGATCTAACTACGATAATAGGTAAACAACCTGCATTAGACACAAGTATTCCAGAAGGCGATTTGAATAAGTATCATTGTGACTATTCACATTCATTTATCACACTGGGTATTGCTCATAATTTATTTAATAAAATGAATAATTATGAATCACTCACTGTTGAACAACGTTCACAAGCTAGACGCATATTATTATGTTTATCGGATACTGTTTCGCATGTTGCTAAACAAGCTAATGTAACAGCAGAGGAAAAACAATATCTGAAATCTTTGAATAACGATTTACTTAAAACTGTTGAATATGCGCCGATTTGGATCATTATTTCGGTAGCTTCAGCACTAGCAATTGGAACAATGATAGGATGGCGTCGTGTAGCTATTACTATTGGTGAAAAAATTGGTAAAAAAGGGATGACTTACGCACAGGGCGTGTCGGCACAAATCACTACGGCTTTATCAATTGGGATTGCAAGTTATACTGGTATGCCTGTTTCAACAACTCAAGTTCTTTCTTCATCTGTGGCAGGTACAATGATTGTTGATGGTGGTGGCGTTCAAAGTAAGACCATTAAAAATATTGCATTAACTTGGATTTTAACACTTCCAATTTCAATTTTGTTATCTGGGTCACTTTTTTGGCTTGCTCAAAAATTGATTTAGTAGTAAAAAGAGAGTATCAATTTTGTAGTTTTATCTGACCGTTAAATTGGAAGGAGTAATGTATCATGGCTTATAAACACATATTAGTTGCAGTAGATTTATCACCTGAAAGTGAAGTTCTTGTCGAAAAAGCAGTTTCTATGGCTAGGCCTTATAATGCTCAAATATCTTTGATTCATGTTGGTATTAATTATTCGGATCTTTATACTGGTTTAGTTGATATTAATATGAATGATATGAAAGACCGAATTACTGAAGATGCGCATATTGCATTAAATAAACTAGCCAATGATGCGGGATATCCTATAGCTCATACTCTTTCTGGGAATGGTGAATTTGACCAAGTATTAATCGAAGCAATTCATGAATATGGCGCTGACCTTGTCGTGTGTGGTCATCATCAGGATTTTTGGAGTAAGTTGATGTCTTCTGCTCGTCAACTTATCAATAATACACATATTGATACCTTGATTGTTCCGCTAAAAGATGAAGAACCAGCAGAAGAACCTGCTAAATGAAGTATTAAATATCAACCCGCTTAATTAGCGGGTTTTTTATAGATATTAGATAGTTTTTTGTAAAAAACTTTCAGGTAACTATGTGTTTCAGTATATTTTTATGTACTACTTTTTGTTTATGCATATAGTCGTTTATCGAAATATACTCCAATTTTAACTTAGTTTATAAGGGGATTTAATATGAATATAGCTTTGGTTAGTGGTGCATCCTCTGGTTTTGGGCAAGCTATTTGCCGTAAACTTATAGCAGATGGTTATAAAGTTGTAGGCTTAGCTAGACGTGCAGATAAATTACAAAACCTTGCAGATGAATTAGGTGCTAATTTCTTTTCATTACCATTAGATATAACTAAAAAAGATGCAGTAAATACTATTTTATTGCAATTACCAAATGAATTTAAGCCCATAGATATTTTAATAAATAATGCAGGTCTAGCATTAGGTTTAGAACCTGCTTATGAAGCAGATTATAACGATTGGGAAACAATGATTGAAACTAATATTATTGGGCTAGTAAATCTAACTCGACAAATATTACCAGAAATGGTTGAGCGCAATTTTGGTTATATTATTAATCTTGGATCTGTGGCTGGTACTTATGCTTATAAAGGCGGAAATGTTTATGGTGCATCTAAAGCTTTTGTTAAACAATTTAGTGCTAATTTGCGTACCGATTTATTAGGGAAAAAGGTTAGAGTTACTAATATCGAACCGGGATTATGTGGTGGTACAGAGTTTTCAAATGTTCGCTTTCATGGCGATAACCAGAAAGCCGCACAGGTTTATCAGGGTGTTGAATTTATTACTCCTGAAGATATAGCCAATACTGTCTCTTGGTTAATTAATACACCAAATCATTTTAATGTTAACTCAATTGAAATAATGCCTGTTGCACAAGCATCGGCAGGATTGTCTATTTGTAAAGAGGCCAAATAATATCCCTTTTTTATTAATTTTTCTTCTGTTGATTTTTAGTAGAAATTAAAAAAATTTGTTTGGCAAACAAAATAGACTTGCACTTATGCTAATGGGTTGTTATTCTTTCTTCTTGTGATTTTGATTGAGGTTTATGGCAATGACATTTTCTGAAGTAACGAAAACATTTGCGACAAGTTTGCCTGGTACTGATAGTTATGTAAAGTTAAGAAAGGCAATGAGAGCATTAATTCAAGAAGATCCAAAAAATGCATCGGTTTATTTTTTGATTTTTGGATTTGCTCGTACGTATGTTATGTTATATGAAGATCAAGAAGTATCGCCGCAATTTGCCGAAGATAATCAAAAGCTAATGTTATCGTATCTTAATATTTTAGATGAAGCATTAAAAAAACAAGATGAAAAGTGCATATATCAAGCATTGAATAAAGTTGTTAATGAATACGAAAATAGCAAAAAGGTTTTTTAAAATTACAGCCTGACATGAAAATGTTGGGCTGTTTTGTTTTTTAGTTTAATTAAATATTTTTTAGGGAAAATCATGATAATTTTAGTTAGTATGACAGGAATTATTAGCACCTTAGGTACTATTATGCTATCTAGGGCGGGTTGATTTTTTCAATAAATATTAAAAAACCCGCCCCCTAAAGGCGGGTTTTTTATTTTGCATGGAAATAAAGTAGTTAACCTGTGCAAAAAAATTAAAAACAGAATTAGCATGATAAGACTACAAGATTATAAATAAGTTCTAAAAACTATAATTATAGATAGTAATGGGCATAAACTAAGATAATAAGTAAGGTGTGATATGAAAGTTTTAAAATTTGGAGGAACATCTGTTGCTAACGCAGAACGCTTTTTGCGAGTTGCAGAAATTATTGAAAATAATGCTAAACAAGAGCAAACCGCCACTGTTTTATCGGCACCTGCTAAAATTACCAACCATTTAGTAGCCATGGTTGAAAAAACGGTTGCTGGGCAAGATATCAAAAGTAACATTTATGATGCTGAAAAGATATTTGCAGATCTATTAGCAGGTCTTGCAAAAGCTCACCCTAATTTTGCTTATGAAGAGATGAAGCATTTTGCTCTTAATGAATTAAAGCATGTTAAGCAATTACTTGAAGGTATCCGTTTACTCGGTCAATGTCCTGATAGTATCAATGCATCAATTATTTGTCGTGGAGAAAAGCTATCAATTGCTATTATGCAAGAACTTCTCAAAGCAAGAGGCCATACGATCACGGTAATAGATCCTGTTGCTATGCTTATTGCAGAAGGTGGTTATTTAGAATCGACTGTTAATATACCTGAATCGGCTCATCGAATTGCTGAAATGCACATTCCACAAGACAATTTTATTCTAATGCCCGGTTTTACCGCTGGTAATGAAAAAGGTGAATTAGTTGTGCTTGGACGAAATGGTTCTGATTATTCTGCAGCCGTATTAGCAGCTTGTTTAAGAGCAAATAGCTGTGAAATATGGACCGATGTTGATGGAGTTTATACTTGTGATCCCCGTATTGTACCAGATGCCAAATTACTAAAAACAATGTCTTATCAAGAGGCGATGGAACTTTCATATTTTGGAGCAAAAGTACTTCATCCAAGAACTATTTTACCTATTGCCCAATTTCAGATTCCTTGTTTAATCAAAAATACAAATAACCCTGATGCACCAGGCACATTAATTGGTGCTAATATTGTTGACTCAACCACACCTGTAAAAGGTATTACCAATTTAAATAACATGGCAATGATCAATGTTTCAGGTCCAGGGTTAAAAGGTATGGTTGGTATGTCGGCACGTGTGTTTTCTGCAATGTCTTATGCTGGCATTTCAGTTGTACTTATTACTCAATCATCATCTGAATACAGCATTAGTTTTTGTGTGCCACAAACAGAACTTTATCGTGCAGAAGAAGCTTTAAGTGATGAATTTTTCTTAGAATTAAAAGATGGATTACTTGAACCGATCGAGGTGATGGAAAGGCTTGCTATTATCTCTGTAGTGGGCGATGGTATGCGTACCTTACGAGGTTTATCAGCTAATTTCTTTACAGCATTAGCCAGAGCTAATATTAATATTGTTGCTATAGCACAAGGTTCATCTGAACGCTCAATTTCAGTTGTAGTTGATAATGATGTTGCTGTAATGGGCGTTCGTGTTGCGCATCAGATGTTATTTGGTACTGATAAAATGCTTGATGTCTTTGTTATTGGTGTTGGTGGGGTTGGTGGTGCGCTTGTCGACCAAATCGGACGTCAACAGAAATGGCTTAAAAACAAACAGATTGATTTGCGAGTATGTGGTTTGTTTAACTCTAAACACAGCATAACCAATAGAGACGGTATTGATCTTAGTAATTGGCGTGATCAAATCAAACAGAGTGATACTAAATATTCATTAGATAGTATTATTGAGTTTGCCAAATCTAATCGATTACTTAATCCGATTCTCGTTGATTGTACTTCTAGTAGCGAAGTATCTGACAAATACGCTGATTTTTTAGCTAATGGCTTTCATGTCGTTACACCAAATAAAAAAGCAAATACCAGCTCAATGGCCTACTATTTACGCTTACGCCAAGAAGCTGCAAAAAGTAAGCGTAAATTCCAATATGATACCAATGTAGGGGCAGGGTTACCGGTAATTGAAAATCTTCAAAATCTACTTAATGCAGGTGATGAGTTAATCAAGTTTTCGGGAATTCTATCTGGATCGCTTTCTTTTATATTTGGTAAACTTGATGAAGGCATGTCACTGTCTGAAGCAACTAAATTGGCTAAAGAGAAAGGTTTTACTGAACCTGATCCTCGAGACGATCTATCTGGAACCGATGTAGCTAGAAAGTTACTTATTTTAGCTAGAGAATCAGGTTTACAATTAGAATTGGATCAAATCAATGTCGAATCCGTATTACCTCCTGAATATGCACAAGGTAGCATTGATGATTTCATGGCCAAATTACCGCAGTTAGATGCACATTTTAAAGCAAAATCTGAACAAGCAGCAAAAGAAGGTAAAGTTCTACGTTATGTGGGTAGCATAGAAAACCATCAATGCAGTGTTAGAATTGAAGCTGTCGATAGCGAAGATCCTCTTTATAAAGTCAAAAATGGCGAAAATGCCTTAGCTTTTTATACTCGTTATTATCAACCTATTCCTCTTGTATTACGTGGTTATGGTGCTGGTAATGATGTTACTGCAGCAGGTGTTTTTGCTGATATTTTACGTACAACATCAGGTAAAATCGGAGGTTAAATGAGTCATAAATCTTTAACCGTTTATGCGCCTGCATCAATGGCTAATATTAGCGTTGGTTTTGATATATTGGGCGCAGCAATTAGCCCGATTAGTGGCGCTATGCTTGGTGACTGTATTACAGTTGAATCTGCTAACGAATTTTCCCTTACTAGCAAAGGTCAATTTGTCAAAAAGCTACCACGTGATCCAAAATATAATATTGTATTTCAATGTTGGCAGCGATTTTGTCAAGCAATGGGTAAAACTTTACCTGTTAGTATGACTCTTGAAAAAAATATGCCAATTGGCTCTGGTTTAGGTTCAAGTGCGTGCTCAGTAGTTGGTGCATTGGTTGCATTAAATGAGTTTTTTGATAAACCTTTTAATGAATTTGAAATGTTATCCATGATGGGAGAACTTGAAGGTCGTATTTCGGGCAGTGTGCATTATGATAATGTTGCGCCATGCTATTTAGGTGGGATGCAACTTATTCTTAATGAGATGGGTATTATTAGTGAGTCGATTCCGCATTTTGATGATTGGTATTGGGTGATGGCTTATCCAGGTATAAAGGTATCAACGGCTGAAGCACGTGCAATTTTACCTGCTCAATATCAAAGGTCTGATTGTGTAGCACATGGTCGCTATGTGGGGGGATTTTTGCATGCTTGTTATACCAAACAACCTAAGCTGGCTGCCACAATGCTTTTTGATAATATTGCTGAGCCTTATCGTAAACAATTATTACCTAATTTTGATGAAACTCAAAAACGGGTTAAGCAACTTGGTGCTTTGTCATCGGGTATTTCAGGTTCAGGGCCAACAATATTTGTGATTGCAGATAAACTTGAAACAGCTCAGCAAATTGAATTATTACTTAAAAAATATTATTTGCAAAATGATGAAGGTTTTACTCATATTTGTAAAATTGATACTCAAGGAACAAGAGTTATTTAATGTTTACTATAAAAAGTAGAGTTAAATATAACAAAATTGCCAACTATTATTCAACAAGTTGATATTACGAAGAGTGAAATATTACAGCATAAAGATAACCGGAAAATATTATGAAATTATATAACTTAAAAGATCATTCCCAGCAAGTTAGCTTTGCACAAGCAGTTCAACAAGGATTAGGAAGAGGACAAGGTTTATTTTTTCCTCAACAATTACCTAAATTTTCATCATCCGAAATTGAGTCGTTATTAAAACTTGATTTCATTACTCGAAGTGCCAAGATCTTATCTGCTTTTATTGGTGATGAGATTAGCTGTGATGATATGCATAGACTTGTTAAAAATGCATTTCAATTCCCTGCTCCAGTAACTTCTGTGGAAGCAGATATTGGTTCATTAGAACTATATCATGGACCAACATTAGCATTTAAAGATTTTGGTGGGCGCTTTATGGCGCAAGCTTTAGTGCAAGTTGCTGCTGACAAAAAAATTACTATTTTGACTGCTACTTCTGGCGATACTGGTGCGGCTGTTGCTCATGCGTTTTATCATTTACCAAATATTCGCGTCGTGATTTTATACCCAGAAGGTAAAATTAGTCCATTACAAGAAAAGTTATTTTGTACTTTAGGTGATAATATACATACAATTGCTATTCAAAGTGACTTTGATGCGTGTCAAGCCTTAGTTAAAAAGGCATTTGATGATGAAGATTTGAAAAAAACAATAGGTTTAAACTCCGCTAACTCAATTAATATTAGCCGATTATTAGCACAAATCTGTTACTATTTTGAAGCTTTTGCACAACTCACATCAACCCAACGTGAACAGCTGGTTATTTCTGTGCCAAGTGGCAATTTTGGAGACTTAACAGCAGGTCTACTTGCGAAAACAATGGGATTACCTATTAAACGCTTTATTGCTGCAACGAATGCCAATGATACAGTACCTCGTTATTTAGAAACCGGTAAGTGGGAACCTCACACAACCATTGCAACATTATCGAATGCAATGGATGTAAGTCAACCAAATAACTGGCCACGTATCGAAGAGATTTATAAGCGTGAGGGATGGGATCTTAAATCACTCGGTCATGCTACTGTTTCGGATGAAGTTGCTAAGCAAACTGTTTGTGAACTTGATCAAAAAGGTTACTTATCTGAACCTCATGGTGCAATTGCTTATCGAGCACTGCGTGATCAGTTACAAGAGGGTGAATATGGACTATTTTTAGGTACGGCACATCCTGCTAAATTTAAAGAAGTGGTTGAAGATATTTTAGGTAAATCAGTTCCATTGCCTAAAGAGTTAGCAGAGCGAGCTGATATGACATTGCTTTCTCATTGTATGCCTGATGATTTTGCTAAATTAAGAGATTTTCTCATTAAATTAAATTAGTAAGTGTTTTATGCCACCAAATAGGTGGCTAATTTTTGAATGTTTAGTGAATCTTCATCATCATGTATTTTAATACTATCGATGATAAAACTAACATTTAAGGTGAATAAACCATACCTATTTTTCTAGTATAATGATTAACGTCATAACAATTAGACCCTTGTTTAAATCAAAATTTTCAGATATTGTAATGATTATTTTGTTGCCATAAGGATACATTTATGCACTGTCCTTTTTGTAATGCAGATGATACAAAGGTGATCGATTCACGTCTTGTTGGTGAAGGATTTCAAGTCCGAC
Source organism: Gilliamella sp. ESL0232 (assembly GCF_013346885.1). Taxonomy (NCBI): domain Bacteria; kingdom Pseudomonadati; phylum Pseudomonadota; class Gammaproteobacteria; order Orbales; family Orbaceae; genus Gilliamella; species Gilliamella sp. ESL0232. The sequence goes on from NZ_JAAEDW010000006.1 coordinate 49,459, forward strand.
GTAGACGGCAATGTGTTGAATGTAATGAAAGATTTACTACATTTGAAGTTGCTGAATTAATTATGCCTAATGTCATTAAAAGCAATAAAGTTCGCGAACCATTCAATGAAGATAAATTACGTAATGGTATGAAAAGGGCTCTTGAAAAACGTCCAGTGAGTTTTGATGCCATTGAAGATGCGATTACACGTATAAAATCTAAACTAAGAGCAACAGGTGAACGTGAAGTCCCAGCAAAATTAATTGGTGACTATGTGATTGAAGAACTTAAAAATCTAGATAAAATTGCTTATATTCGTTTTGCTTCGGTTTATTTTAGTTTTGACGATATCGAACAATTTAGTAATGAAATTGCTAAGTTACAACAAAAATAATCAACAATATGACTGCAATTTGCAATAAAGATCACTTCTATATGCAACAAGCCATTGATTTGGCTAAGCTTGGTCGTTTTACAACAACACCAAATCCTAATGTTGGCTGTGTCATTGTTAAAGATGATCAAATAATTGGCAAAGGTTATCACCAAAAAGCTGGTGAGCCTCATGCCGAAGTTCATGCACTAAAAATGGCTGGTGATGAGGCAATCGGCGCAACAGCTTATGTGACATTAGAGCCTTGTAGTCATTTTGGTCGAACACCTCCTTGTGCTGATGCGCTTATTAAAGCTGGCATCATTCGTGTAGTAATTGCGATGCAAGATCCTAACCCTAATGTTGCAGGTAATGGTATTAAACGCTTAAAAGAAGCAGGAATAGATGTCACCATTGGCGTTTTAACTGAGCAAGCAGAAGCTATTAATAAAGGCTTTTTAAAACTCATGCGAACAGGTTTGCCTTATATTCAACTTAAACTAGCCGCCTCATTAGATGGTAAAATTGCCATGGCATCTGGTGAAAGCAAATGGATAACATCAAATAAGGCAAGAGAAGATGTGCAACAGTTCCGAGCTCAAGCAAGCTGTATTTTAAGTACTCGTGCGACTGTGCAAGCTGATAATGCAAGTTTAACAGTTAGATATAACGAATTACCTGATGAAATAAAAAAAATCTACCTACCAGAAAAAATCCGGCAACCTATTCGTGTAATTATTGATAGTCAAGCTCAGCTAACAGGTACTGAAAATATTTTCAATCAGCCAGGTGAAACATGGATAGTACGAAAAAAAGATAACCTTATTGCAAAACAAAATACCAAATTAATTATAGAATCATCTAGTTGTAAACAAATAGATTTATCTAAATTGTTTGCATTATTAGCCGAAAAACAAATAAATTCGGTTTGGGTTGAAGCTGGTGCTCATCTGGCTGGAGCTCTAATAGAACAAGATTTAGTGGATGAATTAATTATTTATTATGCACCAAAATTACTTGGTCATAATGCGTTAGATATGTGTATATTGCCAAATCTGCAAAAGCTTTCATTAGCACCACAATTTCAATTTGAATCGATTGCTATGGTGGGCGATGATCTTCGACTTATTTTAAAAAGAAAATTACTTGCAACTTTGTAAAGAGTTAATAACTTTTTTCAGTAACATTCAAAACTAAAAATTTAATAGTAAGTTAGCTGGTATGTATCAAATAACAAGATTCGCCACACTTGATATCGATCTTTTTTTTAATTTAGATGAGTATCGTATTATCGAAGACTTCGGTTATGGTGATATTTCAGGAATAGGAAAAGTCTGTGGTTATCAAATTCTCTTTTTTTATATTTCGGATAATGTTGAGGCATTATCAATTGATGAAGTTATAGACAACACTTTCTTATGTGATAAAGCAAATCAAATTTTAGATTTTCTTGGTTTTGACTTTAAAATTGGTCAGCCGTTTGAGTTAACCAATCAGTTTAATCATAATTATAGATTTAAAGATCATATCTATGAAGAGCACATGCGTTACTATTATGTTTTCGATAACATTTTGATTACTCTAGGTATTAATTTGGAAGGGGTTTTGGTTTCATTTGAAATGGTTAAAGATCAATGTATTATCAATAATCGCCTTGAAACTTTTAAATCTTAGCTTCGTCTTCAAATTTTATTTTATTGGTAACAAATAAAAAAAGCGCCATTAATAGCGCTTTTGATTAAAAATTACTGTGCTTATTTTTTAAGTTCAGCGATTTTTTTACGAATATTATTTGCACGATCTGTTGAAGATGGATGGCTACTTAAGATTGAAGCGTCACCGCCACCTAATTTATCAAATGCAGTTGCAAGACCTACTGGATTAATTTTTTTCTTAACTAAGAAATCGAAAGAATAGTTATCCGCATCTTGTTCTTGTTTTTGTGAAAATTGAGAATTAATCACTGCTGATGCTAAAGCGCCTAAGCTAGATTTAGATAGAGCGGCAATTTTTGCATTACCAGATGCTGCTGCTGCATCACGTGCAATTTCAGTCGCATAAGCAACTTGCATTGCTTTTTTACTATGACCTAAAGCTACGTGACCTAATTCGTGACCTAAAACACCTTGAATTTCGTTATCAGTCATCATATCCATTAGACCACTATATACACGAACACAACCATTAGCCATTGCCCATGCATTAACATCTTTTGTGATGTATACTTTATAGTTGATTGGTGTACCGTTTAGATTATTACCAAGTGTTTTTGCAATTTTATTTAATCGTTTAGTATAAGCGCTTTTTGCTGGAGCAATTCTTGATTGAGCATCCATTTCAGCACATGATTGTTGACTTAATGCTTTAACATCATTATCACTTAGAGTAGCAGCTTGCAAACTTTTCATGCCAAGGCTAGTTAAGTCATCTGCGCTCATATTTTTACAACCAACGAGTGACATTGCTGCAACTAGAGGTAGTGCAACTAACAATGTTTTTTGATGTTTATTCATACTCTTTTCCTTATATTAATATAAATGTCAAATGCCTAATTTCTTTAGACAATTTAAATTTTAACGTAACTTTTATAATAATCAACAAATAATTGCTTGATTAGACAATATCCGGGCTTTAGACTAATGCCTCATTTTTGAGGAACACGATTATGCAACTATCCGATTTTGATTTTTATCTTCCTAAAGAACTAATTGCCAAACATCCTTCAAAAAACAGAAGTGCATGCCGACTTTTATCTCTTGATAGCCATACAGGTAAAGTTGAAGATAATGTATTTACTGATATTATCGATAAAATCAATCCGGGTGATTTACTTATTTTCAACAATACTAAAGTTATTCCTGCTCGCTTATATGGAAAAAAAGCTTCAGGTGGAAAAATTGAAATATTAATTGAAAGAATATTAGATAATAACCGAGCTCTAGCGCATATTAGAGCTTCAAAATCACCCAAAGCAGGTGCTGAACTAATATTAGGTGAAAATGACCCTATTAAGGTTACCATGCTAACACGCCACGATGCTTTATTTGAATTGCAATTTCCTGACGATGTGCTTAGTGTTTTAAATAAGATAGGTCATATTCCATTACCGCCATATATTGATCGCCCAGATAATGAACAAGATCGTGAAGTTTATCAAACAGTGTATAGTAAAGTGCCAGGAGCCGTTGCTGCACCCACGGCGGGTCTTCATTTCGATAAACCTTTATTAGAAAAACTAAAACAGAAAGGCGTCGAAATGGCATTTGTCACTTTACACGTTGGAGCAGGAACATTCCAACCAGTTAGGGTTGAAAACATTGAAAACCATATTATGCACTCTGAATATGCTGAAGTGCCAGAAACTGTTGTGGAAGCGGTGTTAGCATGTAAAGCACGAAACAAAAAAGTTATCGCTGTGGGAACAACTTCTGTTCGAGCTTTAGAAAGTGCAGCACAAAACACAGGAAAAATAGCTCCTTTTTTTGCCGATACCCAAATTTTTATTTATCCGGGGTATCAATTTAAGGTCATTGATTCGCTCATAACTAATTTTCATTTACCTGAATCAACTTTGATTATGCTTGTTTCTGCCTTTGCTGGTTATGAAAACACCATGAAAGCTTACCAACATGCTGTTAAAGAAAACTATCGATTTTTTAGTTATGGTGATGCTATGTTTATTACAGCGAAAAGTAATAAATATTAATAAATATCAAATAAATATCCAATGTAATTAAGCTAAGTTCAAACTTTATGGCTATATTAAGCTTATCTATATAAATACTTATTTATTGCCTAATTGATCTAAAATACGATCAATACGTTTTGTATTTGATGGATGCGATGTTTTTGTTTTTGAATGAATCGGCATTTTTTTTAACATAGTTACAAGCCCGATTGGGTTAATATTACTGCTCATTAATAATTCCAAGGCATAATGATCGGCTTCAAACTCATATTGTTGAGCAATATCTTCTTTAACAAGAACTATTACCTCTTTATTGGTTATCCCAACATAAGGGGCTAGTTTAAATGATTTTATAGCATGCTTAAGAGCAATATGAGCTTGTTCATGAGCTAAAACTGCCTGTAATTCATTATCGTTTAATAATTTTATTAATCCACTGTTTATGCGAATACAACCATTAGCTGTTGCCCATGCATTAGGATCAGTATTTAAATAAACTTTGTAATTTACTTCAATATCATTAATCTTTTTAGGCAACGTTTGAGTTAGTTTTTCAAGTTTTTGGGTAAGCCAACTACTTTCATTAGCAATAACAGATCGTTTATCTGAGTCAGCACACGCTTGTGCTCCAATAGCCTCGATGTCTTGTTCAGATAAATGTTTAATTTTGTCTGATGTAATAATTAGCGCAACTTCATTATTGAAGTTTTGACAACCAACTAATAAACTAATTGAAAAACATGATATTAAAAATAAATTAATATGCTTCAAATGTCTTAAATCCTTTCAAATATTGTTTATTGATGCCTAGCACGATAAACTAACACCGAAAATTAATGATACGGTGACGTATTATAACAATAATTCGCGCCAAACTGTTTATTTGGTCGCAAGAGGTTAACAAAAAAATGAAATTTGAACTAGACAATACCGATGGGCTTGCTCGTCGAGGACGTATGAAATTCGATCGTCGTGGAGTTGAATATACCGTTGAAACACCAGCATTTATGCCTGTTGGTACTTATGGCACGGTAAAAGGTATGACCCCTGAAGAGGTTACTGCAACTGGAGCTCAAATATTACTAGGCAACACATTCCATTTATGGTTAAGGCCTGGACAAGAAATCATGCGAAAACATGGTGATTTACATGATTTTATGCAGTGGCATGGCCCAATTTTGACCGATTCGGGAGGGTTTCAAGTCTTTAGTTTAGGTGATATCCGCAAAATCAAAGAGGAAGGTGTCTATTTCCGTAATCCGATTAATGGTGATTCGATTTTCTTATCACCTGAGGTTTCAATGGAAATTCAATATGATCTTGGTTCTGATATTGTGATGATTTTTGATGAATGCGCCCCGTTTCCTGCTGATTGGGATTATGTCAAAAAATCAATGGAAATGTCTTTACGTTGGGCTAAACGTAGCCGAAAGCGTTTTGATGAATTAGGCAACAAAAATGCACTCTTTGGTATTGTGCAAGGCGGAATACATCAAGAATTACGTGATATCTCAATTAAAGGATTGACCGAAATAGGCTTTGATGGCTATGCTGTTGGTGGATTAGCTGTTGGAGAGCCTAAAGCTGATATGCATCGCATTTTGGAGGGTACTTGTCCACAATTACCAGCCGATAAACCTCGTTACCTAATGGGCGTGGGTAAACCTGAAGATTTAGTTGAAGGTGTACGTCGAGGTATTGATATGTTTGACTGTGTGATGCCAACCCGTAATGCACGTAATGGTCACTTATTTGTCACAAATGGTGTAATTAAAATTCGTAATGCAAAATATAAAGACGACACTACTCCGCTTGATCCTCATTGTGATTGTTATACTTGCAAAAATTATACTAAATCATATCTTCATCATTTAGATAAGTGTGGTGAGATTTTAGGTGCACGACTAAATACCATCCACAATTTACGTTATTATCAACGTTTAATGGCTGAAATTCGTGAAGCTGTTGCGAATAAACGTTACGAAAATTTTGTCATTGAATTTTATCAACGAATTGGTAAAACACCAGCACCTTTATCGAAATAAAGACATAGCAGATATAAATTTTTATCGTAGGTATTGACACTTTTTAGGAAGCGCAGTATTATGCGCTTCCAACGGCGAGTAGCGCAGCTTGGTAGCGCAACTGGTTTGGGACCAGTGGGTCGGAGGTTCGAATCCTCTCTCGCCGACCATTTTTTCCTTTCAAAACCCTTTTTTAACATCATTAATACCTTAAAAAATAACATAATTACATTATTTAATAAAAATAAAAAATTAAAGCTAACTTATTATAAAATAAGTTATTTTTTATATTTTAGCAGAAGTGAAATTACTAAAAAATGTAATTTGAAAGAAAAAGAGTATTTATTAAATAAGTTTAAAATTGAAAAAGAAGAAGATATACAACATATACAAAATAAAAAGGTAAAACTCCCAACAATTTTATAAAAAGAGGGAATCCCCTCTTTTTATTATTACTTATAAACCAATTATTTTCTCTCTTGAATTAAAGAGACCGCAATCGTCATAAATTTCTTTATCTTTTGAGTGACATGAACTTTTTGTTTTTTCTGCATTTTTTTTCATTTGCTCATCTGTATCACCTGAAATTTTATAATATACTTTGTTAGTGTTAAAGTTAAATAGATAATTAAAATCATTATCAAGAATATTTTGATCATATGATGATTTTTTGCCAACAATTTTCACTTTTACTTTTAAATCACCAACAAAGTATGAATCACAAGTTAAATTAATTGAATCGTCAGATAATATTACTTTATTTATTTCTTCTTTTGAAACTGAGCAATTTTTCAATTCACGATCAATTATAAAAGATGGTTCTTGATTTTTACGAATTGAATAAGTATGATACTGATAGAATTTGTTATTTTTAAAATCATAAAGCATAGCCCATTCTTTTTGATCTTTTATTGCTTCTTTAGCAAATTTTACAAACTCATCATCACCACAACCAACCAACATCATGCTTAAAACACTAATACAAAAAAAACTAATTATTTTTTTCATTATTTAACCCCTTTCTTTTTTACTTAGCATTAATTAATTTGTAAGTAATGCCGTTTTTACAAACTTTTGTTGTGTATTTACCATCAGTATTTAAATTTATAGCAAGTGTTACAGTATCAAGATTACAATTTTTACTAATCTCATTCATTATTTTCATATAACCAACTCCAGTTAAATCTGGAGCTTGAGAATCAAAACCACTTGCTGTTGCTTTACCTGTTTTTAAATCATAAATAATTGTGTTTTTATCACCACATCCCACCAAAACAAAACCTAAAACACTAACACACACAAAACTAATTATTTTTTTCATTATTTTATTCCTTGTAATTAACACAAATAAGCCTCATTATTTAAATAGTTATTTATTTACCAGATAAGTTTTCTAAAATTTTTAAAATTCTTAATGTAAACATGCTTGGAAGCCAACCAAAAATAAAGCTAGTAAAGAAAAAGTAAATAATCAAAATCCCAAACCCTTGTAAACCGCCTAAATTATGAAACATATCGTAAAGTGCCATAAAAACTTTAATAGGATTATCTAGTCCCAAAAATTTATCAAAAATAATTAAAGTAAACCCAATCCAATAAAGCAAAGCTATACCATCTCTAACTAAAGGATTCGTTGTAATATAATAATCTCCGTCAAGATCAGAATAATAACCGTTCAAAATTCTACCAAGCATCATTTTCTCCTTATCTATAAAAATTTATTAAAAGTAAAGTAAAGGTTAAGTTAAAAAGATTGACTATTGTATTATGATCGGTTTCGCAGATCAATAAAATATATTATAATAGGTTTTATCTATCACAATTAACCTTACTGATCGTTATAATCTTTCAAAAATTTTTAAAAAGTAACAAGTTAAGTTAATTGCGTGTTTAATTTATATATTTTAATTAATCAATGGGATGGGCGAATGATATATAATGTTTTTCAATAATAAGGATAACGTGGATAATTACATTAGTTAGTTTTCTTATTTTTTCCATTTACAAAAAAGCATATTAACATCGGCAGGTACGTTCATTTTTGATTTTGTTATTAATTTTATTTTAATTAGCGTTGTGGTATTTCTTTCTAAAAAGATTAAAAATAATTTAAAAAAGAACAAACCAAATACTAGAGCTAATGCAACAACTTAAAATGGATGAACAAAAACTAAGAAGAATGGTAGCTAGCTGGCTAACAGCATAAAAATGCAGGAGGATTTAGGTAAATTAACGGGTTTTATGAATAAACAGGTAATTGAAGCTGCATTAAATGAATAATTGACCGAGCATCCGTCACCTTTAACTTTAAAATACACAAAATTTAGGAAGAGGGCGTTTATAGCTTATATTTTAAATTAACACTAAAAATAAGAATAAGGTTTAGGTATACGGCGTTTTTTCGGCGTTTTCTTTTTATATGCTTTGGGCTTCCATTGAGAATAATCCGTGACATAAAGTTCATTAAGTTTTAAATCATAGGGGATGTCTTTTATATTATCAGCGATTTCATCGTAAGGTGAAGGTAGTGTGAAAGATAGACCATAATCATCATCAACAATCAGCATGCCAAGTAAGATAGCTCGAAACTTAGTTAGATAGCACAACTCTTCCATGGTAATGCCAGCATATAACTCGTTTTGATATTTATTTATATATTTGCCTTGGTAATTTTGGTTACATCCTATTCCAATAATGTCTCCGTCAAAAGTGGTAGTGATTGTCAATGTGCCATCGTTTAACGAATAGAAGCACCATCTATTTTGCTCACCAGGTGGAGAATACAATTCACATTCTTGACATTTAACATCAAAACGTTGGTACATTTCATCCAAATAAGTGAGAATGTTATCACCAATTTGAATGTTTCCTATTGATTTATAGCTAATAATGTTAGCATTCAATGCGATCATGACTTACCATCCTGATATTTGCCCATCGTCGTCTAATATTTTAATCTCAGTCTGACTTCTTATCCATGTAAATAACTGCGCTAAATCTTTTTCGATCCTAGGCGGATGAGCACTTATTTCAATAAAAATTTGAGTATCTTCCAAAAATAGTCTGACATCGAACAATCTACTCTTACTATTATCCCAATATGGTGAGCCTGATAAACAGTATGCGCTATTTTTAGCAATATAAGTGGGTAATGATAAAATTTCATTGGCGATATCACAGGCATTTTGCTGATACCATGTGTGATTTATAAACACTAATCTAAACTCGGCTGACATTGAGTGGTGTTATCCCTATCATAATAAGTTTTATTACTAAAACGTATGGCTAAGTATTTGATATCCATTATTCAATAACTAAATAGTTAATCACCAGTAACACGTAATTGTTTAATATTTTTTTGTTTGAGCGTGATGATGATCCGTTGCAGTTCAGGAGTAAAATTTTCAATTTGTGACATAATTTGCGTTAAATCAGTTATCAATATTGCCAAATTGCTAGCATTAAACACAACATTAACGGTGTAATAGTCACGAATTCTTTTTAATTGTTTAAGACTTTTCCAGCAGGTTGATGTACTAAATATTTTTCCATGAAGATCTTCGCTCATGGTAAATATTTCTGATTGCTGATTGTCAAAGTTGATAATAAAATCTAGCGCCATAAATTTAAATACCTATTAGGTAATGAATAGTAAGATATTATCTTACATATTTACAAGATTACTGGATTAATATCTTTGTTTTTACCATAATTATCAGACAGATTAGAGGCTGTTAGATAAAAAAGGTTTATTCAGTTTTTTAGCTAATTTTTCTACACATTCTCTAGCTGCGATTTTGTAATTGATTGCATTTTCATAGGATTCATTTTTATCAACATATTCTTCAAATGTTTTAAGTGCACCTAAAAAACGAGCGGCAACAATAGTAAATTCATTATTGATCCAACAAGCGAAAATTGTTGAAGCAAACCCTTCAAGATTTTTATAATAAACAATATTTTCGATTTTTTCGATATCTAAAATCAGTACATGATTTACCTGTAAACTTTCTGGTAATCGTTTAATCTCTGTCTCATCAATGTATAAAGTTCCGTTTACGGATAAATTTTCGGGCAAGGTGTTAATTTTTTGATTTTGTAAACTTAGATAACCTCCAACTGATAAATTTTCTGATAATTTATTGATTTGCGTGTGAAATAAATCTAAATTACCACCTATAGTAAGATTACGTGGCAATGTTTGAATCTCAGTATATTCAAGTTCTAAACTTCCAGAAACAGAAAGGCCTTCAGGCAGGTTTGTTAATTTAGTGCCACTTAATGCTAAATTACCATTAATAGAGAACTTTTCTGGTAAACTTGTGATATTTGTATAGCTTAAATCTAATCCCCCACCAATTGATAAATATGTTGGTAATACTTCAATTTGAGTATCGTATAAATTTAAATTTCCCTTAACTGTGATATGTTCAGGTAATGCTTTTATCTTAGTATATTGCAAAATTAAGTTACCAAGTACGGTTAAGTTATCAGGTAACGATTCTATTTTTGATGAGTCTAAATCTAAATTTCCTCCACAAAAAAAAGTGTTAGGTAATGTTTTAATATCGCTGTAAGCTAAATATAAATTACCACCAACTGATAGATTATCAGGCAATGTCTGGATATGGGTATAATTTAAATTTAGATTGCCACCAGTCGTTAAATTTTGAGGTAATTCTTCTATATGTGAATGAGCTAAATTTAGATGCCCACTAATTGATAAATTATTAGGAAGTGTCTTAATATTTGTATGATATAAGTCCACATTACCATTAATGGTTATTTTATTGTTTTTAATAAAATAATTTATTCCCTTTTTTTTAAGTAATATGAAAAATTTTTCCACCACTTATTTCCTTTTTTGTCAATGCGTTAATGGATTGTTGTGTACATAACTTGGCTTTTTTCTATACAGAATAGCTTTAATGATTAGTAATGTTTTAGTGCTATTGCTGTTGTCCTGCTTCAAAATGGTAGTGTTCCATTGAGGCACAGGTAAAAGATTCAATAAAGGCAGGTTTTGTATGCCACGTTTGTTTGGCAGTAAACAAATCATTAGCAATCGCCCAATCATACACCCCAGTATTCACAGGATAACGGGTTAATACACCAGATAATTGATGTTTTTCAATCCAAGTTTTAGCTTCAGTTAACGAGGTGAATATACCAGCAGGAAAGTTTGCTCCTTCACCATTAAATACCCATATTTCTTTCATTTTTGCTATCCTATTTAATCAATTCTGGTTGCAACATGGTATTATGCTATAAAATTAATATGTGATTTAAAACATGACAGTAGTTTAAGAGCAATGTTGTCGAAAATAGATAATTCAAAATTATTAAGATTATCTTGATATTCCATTACTTTATCCACTCCATAATTTGAATAGACAAGGCAAGTTATATGTATCATATCGTTTGTGATGCGAATATTAACAATATCATTATCAAATAGTTCCATACTGTTAATTGATAATTTGAAACGCAGATAAATTTGTTGTTTCAAGATATTAACATGTATATAACTAGCCATATCAGTTAATTTAAACTGCCTAGCAATATTCGATTGTAATAAAATACCTAATTGATTGAGTTTATCAGATAAGTTTGATATCAAGTCAACTGTTTTTTTATTGTTATAAATCATCATACTGTAAAAAAGCATCGTTTTTAAAATAAAAGACAAAAGAGCTAAATAAATCCTCTAATGTTGGATTATCTAATTCATTGTTAGCCACGCTAATAATATCTTCAATTTCGGCTTTTTCTAGCGTTGGTATCCAACCTTCTTCTATAGCTTGTTTAGGCAGGTTTGAATCATCATCATCTAAAATATCTTCATCCTCAAGACTAAAAACTCCTTGGGTATCAAGTGTCCAAGATGAGTGATCAGCGGGAAGATAAAAAAAACTGTATGGCATGTCTTCTATGTTAGAAAGCATATCTCGTATAGTAATAAAATTCATCATTTTCAAAAAAAATTAAAAGGTTAAGATACTTTCAATATTCAGACATCAGTATAATGGCATATTAAATGATTGTCAGTATATTTCAATAAGCAATGTATTCATTTAATCACCATCGGCAATAATCACTTCGTCTTCACTCACAGCTTGCTTAAGTAGCATAATTAGTTTTTGGATTTCGCTGTCGTTATGTTTTTGTAACAAGTTGATTAATATTTTTTGATGATCGGGATAGATTCTGTTTCGACCATAGACATCAATCATGATGCCTGTTTTCCGCTTTAAATCGATAAAAGCTTGCTCAAGTAATTGCACTTTTTTATCACTTAACACAAGAGATGGCTTACTGTCTTTTTGATCTGATAAGTAGGAAAAATCTAGCATCTTTTATATTCCTTGATATTGGTAATGCGTTGATTATTCTTGGTTACATAAATTAAGAATATATTGAGGTGTCTTTTTTCGATAACGTATGCTCTGTTTTAAACCGATGGAGCCTTGCCTTACACATTTTAGCAGATCCTCATCACTAATAATAAAATCACTATCTTCCAGAAAAATATCAATCACTGCTTCGGCAAATGAATCTGGAATATGATTTAAGACAAAGTTAAAAATACGATTTTTTGCGTCGTTGTGTTGTAATATTGATTCAATGATGATCGATGCATTTTGCTGCCAATTTTCGGCAAACCGTAGAAAATCTTGCTCATTGAACGTATCTTGCAGAATGATTTTAGCTACCATTTCGCCTCTTTAGTAATATTGTAAGGTAAATATAATTGTTATTTAAAGATAAATCCTAACTCGCAACAACGATCATCGCTATATTGATTACCAATATTCAAAAAATATATAGATAATTTATTATAAACAATTTTTCATCTTAACAACTATCTAGTATTTCAATACAAAGATTTTAGTTAAGTGATATTTTATTCTTTTTAATCAAAAAATAGCGTTTGGAAGAAATTGGACGGGAAATGTAAGGTAGATATCTAAGTGCAAACGGAAAGGTTTTTATAGGTTTGTTAAAAAGTTCGAGTAACCAACCATCAGAATCCTTAAACGACATAAATTCAAAACTTATCGTATTATCGGATAAAATTTTAATATCATCAATACCATTCCCAGCAAACCAAGAAGAGTAGCCACCACCAATTCTAGCTCGATCGACAAATTTATTCCTTTTTAAATCAAGTAAATAAATAGATAAAATCTCTTCCCAAGCGTCACCATTTTGTGACAAAAAAAGTAAGATATAATCATCATTATAACTAAAAGCCGCTTCTAAATAGCCCCCTTTCAGTTTTTCATTACAGCAAACACCATCAACTTCAACAAGTGAATAGATTTCGCCAGGTTTCCTGAGAGGTAATCGCTTTACTACAACATTGGATATCATTTTTATCATACTTAATCTAAAAAATGTTATTTAAAATATCAATAGAAAGCCTATCAACACTAAACTTAATAAAATCACCACTTAAGTAAGCAAAATCATAAAATAAATCATCTTGAAAAACAAGATTCGATAGTATTAATCTATTTTCAAATAGATAACCATTAATATGATGAACAAAAGTATCAGCTTGTTGCATAATAGAAAAATGCTTATCTCCAGATTGTTCAGGCTTTATCTTGTCAATAAAACACAAATTAAGTTCTAATAGATAAATATTGCCCTGATTTAGCGCACAAGCGGAAGAATTGATAAAACAGCAAAGTTGATATTGACCAAAATCAAAAGTAGCCTGTTCCTCAATATATGGATCTATAGCAACTAGCTTTGCGTAATATTTCATTGTTTTTTCCATGTTTGATTGTGACTAGTGAGTGATCGCATAATTAGGGGATATAATAACAGAACATCCAGATGCATAAGATCACTAAAATTCAGTTGTATTATCCTATAATTATCTTGGTTTGTGATTGTATGATATTGATTGCATTATTTCGTGAAATGAATGATTTGATATAAAAAATGAATTTAATAACCTTAATACTTTTCCCAAATCAAAATATTATCTTTGATCCTTTTGCTGGCCCCAATTGATCTATATCAATACCAATAGAGCCTAAATAATCTATCATTTGTTGATACAAATTGAATTCATGAATTTCATCAATAATCGTTTCATGTTCGTCGAAAAAATCCACACCATCGACTAGTTTTATAACTTCGTAAAGAACCCTATACTTTTTATTTTTAAAATTTATAGCAATAGTAGTAAATTGTGAAGAATTATTGGGAAGATCATCAATAATTGTTGTTTGTAATGTTCTCCCTAATCGAATATATTCATCTTTAGTATATTTCATATAACCATAACCTTTTTATTCAATATGATTTTAGAGCCTAATAGGTTTGTCATGCACTAAAGCATAAAAACAAATCATTTACTCAGTCTGATACGTTTTATACAATGCTATTTCAGCCGATATACATTGGCTAAATTTGCAATTTAAATTTTTTATTACGTCACCTTCTGTATAACAATAGACCATAGGATCATCATGTCTATCCATAAAGAATAGACTTGAATAACCTTGATGTAATAAAAAAGCAAAGAAATTAGTGGGAATAGAAATATTGTTCTCGACCAGTAAAACTAAAGAGCCTTGGTTTATATCATCAATTTCATGAAATAATATAGCTGTACCAAGCTTAAAATCACCTGCATTAATGCCTAGTTTTGACAAAAAAATTTTATAATATACAGGAAGCCGACCATATTGGTGTTCAAGTTGAGCCAATTGTTGGTCATTACAGCCTTTGGTAACAAAACCTTTGGAAGTCAATATAGCAATTAATTGATTGAGTTGATGATTAAACTCCCATTTATTCAATGTGATTTTACCTTTATTTTTCTAGTTGGTAGATGTTCTTAGCTTGTAATTGTATTTTAAGACAGTAATTAAAGTACTTCAACAGTTGCCACTTGTTTAGGTCCCTCATAAATAATTATTTTAAACCCTTTATTGAGTAAGTAACTGGGCGCATTTTTCATTAAAAAATGGGCTTCACCAAAACCTATTCTTTCATGAGTATTAATGTTCTCATTATTTTTAACATTTATTACCAATGACCAACTTGTCATATCACCCTGCTTATCTTTAAGCGGTTCAGTGATCGGATAGTATTTTGTATTTATAGGAAGCGTTTTTTTTCCACCTTGTTGTATGGATCGCCAATAAATTTTGACATTAACTGTCGAATGTAGCATTTTTAGATTCCTATTTAGTCATTTGTTATTCTGTTATTTTTTAATGTGTTTACCAATTTATTTAATGGCCTTCTTAATAATAAATTATCAAATTTTATTTAGCCATAAAGATTGTTTTTTGTTTAAAAAATCAGATTTTACATACTTTCATTGTGATAGGAAAATTTATATAGAAAATTACACTTGCTTCAATTTTAAGCTGGTAGGTGAATACCTTCTTATAAATACATCACTGTATTGCTCAATCAATTCTTTTGTGACGATATTATTTTTATAATCTGTTAAGTAACTTTTGTTTAATTTGCTATAACCATTTTTATCCAATGTATCCGTCTGCCAATTGCAAACAGGGCATATTTCAAAAATAGCATCTTCAGCATTTTCGAACACCACAAATTGGCAACAAGTACAAGCTACCCCAGATATTCCACTATCTGGGTGATCTATAATCTTTATTTTATTACCGGTAATTTGCTCTATTTTTGTTTCGAGATAACGATTTTTTAATAACGGTGAGGGTTTATAATTATCAAAAATATCATTATTAAATATTGCTTGTTTAGCATGCTCGCAAGATTGCTGGTTTATTATGCCATTTTCAAACAAATATGTTGTTCTAGCTTGTAAGCTTAAACTAAATAACGCATGATAACTTAAAAAATTGATGACCTCATTACGCAAAAAAGATATACACATAATGTTGCTATGCCTCTATTAAGCTCATAGTTAAATGAACGCTATAATGCTAATTATCTATTTAGCAAAAATATAATTATCACAAACGGTTATTTTTTGAAATAAATGTAAAGCGCAATTGAAGCAATAACCCAAACCCATATAAGAATATCTAGCTGGCGATCTTTCTTATATTTTTTGTCAAGAGATTGTAATACCTCATCCAAAAATAAAATAAAACAGTTAAATGATTCAAATTGCAGTGTTAATTTTTGCTCTACGACTGACCAGTAGTAAACACAACCATTATCTTGAGGCCTTAATGAAAGCAGGTAACAATTCAAGTATAGATCAGAAGCAAAAGGGAGCATATCTTGTAGCTGCGGGAAATCTCGTTTAAACTGCGCATAAATATTTTCTATTGTAAGGCCATATTTTATGCTAAAAAAATTAATCAAAAACTTGTCATCAACATAATTACTCATTTTACTATCAAGTTGTATAAAAGTTCCTCCGTTAAATTGGCGGTAAAAGTTGATAAAATCATCGTGAATTTTATTCCCAACGAATTGACTAAATTCGTTGAGTTCTTCATCAGTTAATTGTTGTTGTGTTTCTTCAAGTTTCAATATCATTTGTTTTTTCTTTTTCACCCAAACCATATTAACTAAAAAGCATGACTTATTATTTTTTTGTTTAATAGCTTCATTATGGACTTTTTATTATTTGAGTTATAAATTGATTTCGTCGATAGTTTGCATTACTCGTGCTGTAATTAGAGGCTTAAGTATTGTATTCATGGTTTCAATTTTTCCTAAGTTGGTATCATTTTGATCATCTAAATAACCTTGCTCTCGTAGTGATGCGACTAATGTTGAAAATACACCTTTGTCGAAGAATTCTGGAGCATTAATACCATGCAAAACAGATAACCGTTCAGCAATGAGACGCGCCTCTTTTTCTAGTTTTGCACGGCTAATAGTTGGATCTTTTTGCAATAAAGAAAACGCAATAGCATAACGTTGTAAAGTATCTTTAGAAGATGAAGCAATTAATTGTAATCCCGAAATTTTTAAAGAATTTACTGTCAATTTATCTGTCGAGTCGCTAATTAAATTCAATTTGGCATAAGTTGCTATGATTTGTTGTACATATACAGTTAGCTGTTCATCATTATGATAAAGGAATAGTTCTGATTTTATTAAAGGGAAAAACCGTCTTACTTGTTCTAATATTTCGCCAGATGATATTTGGTTATATTTGAGCACAATTCTAGCTACGATTGCAGGAATAATCAGTAAATGCTGAATATTATTTCGGTAATAGGTCATTAATATTGCTTGTTCAGTTGTAAGTCCAACCATTTCACCAACTTCATCGGTAGTAATAATGAATTTACCCATTTGTTTGGCGTGTTCAAATAATTCTTCAGGTGTTTGATCTGGAATAGTTATCAAATCTGAATAAGGAATATTTTTTAATAATTTTAAAAAATAATCGATATGTTCCAGTAACCTTACTTTGGTTAGTGCGCGTTGGTCTGCGGCCAATAATATTGAACAGCATAAGTTCATCGCATTAATTGCAGCTGAAGAGTTAATATGCTCCATAATTTGTTTAGCAAGTAAATTGGTTGTTGGTGTTAACCAACTAGGGCGCTGTGTACCAGTTGGTTCTATTTCATTTCGCCAATCAGGAACTTGTTGGTTTAAAAATTGATTTAAAGGTATAGGTTGGCCAAAATTAACATAGCCAAACCCTAATTTTTTTAATTTGAAAAATGCTTTAATTGTGCGTCCTAAACTCTCTTTTTCTTTTTTTGCACCACGGAGTTCATTGGCATAAGTTGCAACTTCTAAAACATGTTCATAACCAATATAAACAGGAACAACAGTAATTGGGCGTGCATCACCACGCAATAATGTTTGGATTGTCATCATCAACATGCCTGTTTTAGGATCGAGTAACCGGCCTGTGCGTGAGCGTCCACCTTCAATAAAATACTCAACAGAATAACCACGGATAAATAGTTCAGCCAAATATTCACGAAAAACGGCAGTATAGAGCTTATTTCCTCTAAATGAGCGGCGAATAAAAAATGCACCTAATCGCCTAAAAATAGGACCTGCTGGCCAAAAGTTTAAATTAATGCCAGCAGCAATATGAGGAGGAACTAAACCTTGTCGATAAAGCACATAGGATAATAAAAGGTAATCCATATGACTACGATGACAAGGAGCATACACAATTTCGTGTCCGTTTTGCGCAAGCTCACGAACTGGATCTGCGTTTGTCACTTTAAGACCTTGATAGAGCCTATTCCATGCCCAAGTGAGAACAAAATCAGTTATTCTTAACATACGATAAGAAAAATTTGCGGCAATTTCGTTTAGCATTGCTAAAGCATTTTTTTTCGCTTTATCAATATCAATATTTTTGCTTTTAGCCTCTTCTTGTATTGCTTCTGACAGTCCAGGATTATTTAATAATTTATTAAGCATTTCTTGGCGAATGGGCAGTTTGGGGCCGACAGAAGCTATCCTTTGCTTTGCAAAATGAATACGCGCAACGCGAGCCAATTTATGTGCTAACACTGAAAGATCTTGTTTATCGACATGAATATCTTTAAAGGAAACAGTACGAGAAAAGCGTGTATAACAGTCTCTGCCTGATGTCATTATTTTTAATAATTTACTGGGTGCACCAAGTACTTGCAGTGAAAGTTTTTTTTCTCCTTCTTTATCAGGACGGCGACCAAACATGACCGAAATAGGTAGCATCTGAATATCAAGATCATGATTTTGTTGATGTGCAGAAATATAATCCCTTAAAATTTCAATCGCTTTACTTTTTTGTTGATTGGATGCAAAAATACCAGGTCCTTTATCAATATAGATATAAGCTGGAATAACTTTACCATTAATATCTATGCCAACTAATGGATCAGGTAAACTATATTGCAAACAAAGAGATCGAACCACCATCAAATCGATTTGAGAGTTATAAGGAAGTACGTATAAAATTGGCTTGTTGGTATCGAGGTCTAATTCTGTTATTGGATCGGTAGGAATTGGTTTGCTTTTAACAAAAAGCTTCACCAAAATTTGGATTAGAAAAAAATAAACTTTAGTCCACCAAGAAAACATAAAAAAATAAACCTCATACGTTTTTATTAATTATCCATTTAACTAACTTAGATTCTGCACTTTCTAACTAAACCTAAACTGAGAAATGAATGTTTAAATTAAAAATTTAAAGCAGTTTTGTTTTTAGTCTGCAAAAGCATTTAATAGTTAATGCAGTATATACTTCTTACTGCTTATCTGTTAGTAAATTTGCACAATCTTTAGTCCATGTAATTAGCTGATAAAAACAACTTATATAACAATATCCAAGTCTAATATAAAGGTTTATTGATATCAACTACATGGCTCTCTCTGTTTTTTTCCTTCTTTAGCTAATTGATTAATAAAATAGTTTCAGTTGAATTAACTACGACTTTGGTATAATGCGTCTAAAATATATCGTAATTGTTTAACATCTAATTGACCTGGTGCCGATGCATTCTTAGCCGCTCCAAAAGTCATTGCTGAACCAAATGTCGAACCAGAAATACGACTAACAGTTCCAAGCCCAGCCATTGACATGGTAATAATCGGCGTGGTTGAGTGTTTTTTGTTCATTTCTGTGGTGGCAGCTAGTAAGGTTAATACATCATCCTCGGTGTTGGGCATAACTGCAATTTTGGGAATGTCTGCGCCAAGTTCTTGCATTTTTTTTAGTCGATAGACGATATCGCTCTTAGATGGCGTTTTTTCAAAATCATGATTTGATACCACAACAAATATCTGATGTTTGTGTGCGACATCGATAATATCTTTTACATAGTCATCACCAATAAACATCTCAACATCAATCAGATCGATAAGCCCACTACAAGCCATTTCTTTATTCAATTGGATATAAGATGTTAATGGCCATGGCTTAGCTCCACCTTCGTTTGCGGTTCTAAAAGTGAATAAAATAGGTTTATTTGGTAGTAAATCTGCTATTTTTTTAGCGACTAACTTTACAGTATTAAGATTATCAACGTGGATAAAGTGATCAACACGCCACTCTAAAACGTCAAAATCAATTGATTGTAAAAACTGTACTTCATCAATTAATTCTGCCTCAGTTTTACCGATAATTGGCACAATAATTTTGGGTGCGCCTGAACCGATTTCAAGTTTTTTGATGGTAAGTGTTTTCATTTTGTATCCTGTTAGCTAAAAATTCCGTTAATAGACCATAATTTTATCTGGTTTTAATTTTGTATTAAATAAAACAGTAGAATGAAGTCATTAGCATAAGAAATTATTTATTAATCATTAATCATTAAAACCCATTTGCTCTTTCACATATTCAATAGGGGCATCTTCACCTGTCCAAATTTTTATTTGAGCTGCACCTTGCCATAACATCATGCCAATACCATTTAATATTTTACAACCTTGTTGCTCAGCTATTTCAAGTAGTTTTGTTTTACGCGGACTATAAATACAATCTGTAACAACAAGATCGGGGGGTAACATTGTTGGATCTGTAATTAAGCTTTTTCCTTCTAATGGTTTCATTCCGACACCTGTAGCATTGCAAAGTACGACACTATCTGAAATTTCTTTGCGTAGCTTATCTTTATCGGCGAGATCGATAACGCGTACATAACATTGAGTATTTTGATTTAATTTTTTCGCAATAGCTTCTATTTTTGTATAGCACTCATCCTTTTGATTAAAGACAGTGATCTCTTTTACGCCATCAAGAGCAGCTTGCACAACAATGGCTGTTGCAGCCCCTCCAGCACCTAGGATGGTTATTTTTTTGCCTATCACATCAATGTTGGCTTCTTTGAGCATGCGCATGTAGCCCATTCCATCTGTGTTATAGCCTGTTAAAACACCATTATCGTTTGAAATAGTATTACACGCACCACTCATTTCCACAGCAGGTGTTAACTTATCAAGGTATTGGCAGACTAGTTGCTTGTTGGGCATGGACACGGCACTGCCGCGTAATCCTAATGCTCGAATTCCTTTAATTGCGTCAGGGAGTTTTTTTTGGTCAACTTCAAATGCTAAATAAACATAAGGTACCTTTAATTTAGAATAAATGGTATTTTGCATTTGAGGGGATAAGCTATGGCGAATAGGGTAAGCCATTAAACCAATCAATAAAAAATGTCCGTCGATATTATTTCTCATTAACAACTCTCCACAATAGCCCTACAGTTTAGTTAAGGGTTCTATTTTTAGAATTTTTTATTAACACATTTTTAATTTTATATATATTTATATATAGATGAAAGAGTGAGTATACACTATCGATTGCACTTTCAACATCTATCGCCTAAAATAATAAGTTTTCTTCTTAAATAAGAATTTATTTTATGAATACAGTGCTTGATTTGTTTTCTTCAATAAATGCGGTTGTAGTTGCGGTAATTTGCATGTTAATTTTATCTCTTTGCCGTGTTCATGTCGTTATTAGCTTAATAATTGGCGCATTTGTTGGTGGACTATTTAGCCATTTATCGTTAAAAGAAACCATTGATGCATTTAATACTGGGATCAGCAATGGAGCTAATATTGCACTTTCTTATGCTATGTTAGGTGCGTTTGCAGTGGCAATATCAAAATCTGGCTTACCCGAATTATTGGCTGATAAAGCTATTAAGCAACTTACATCAAGCGATGCCAAAAAACGTATCAAGTGGATTTTGATTGTTATTATTGGGTTAGTAAGTATTTCATCGCAAAATGTTATTCCTATTCATATTGCTTTTATTCCGCTTTTAATTCCACCGCTTTTATACGTGATGTCCCGCTTACAGCTTGATAGAAGAATGATTGCTTGTATTATGACATTTGGATTAATTACGCCTTATATGTTTTTACCAGTAGGATTTGGGAATATCTTTTTAAATCAAATTTTATTAAAAAATATTACCGCATCAGGAATGGATGTTAGCCATGTAAATGTAATGCATGCAATGGCAATTCCTGCATTAGGCATGTTTGCTGGTCTATTATGGGCTATTTTTGTTAGTTATCGTAAGCCTAGAGAATATAAAATTATTCGTGGAGAGGCAAATCAAGATGCTTTAAAAGATGTGAGTAAGCGCTCTCTTATTGTTTCATTATTGGCGATTATTCTATCTTTTACTGTTCAACTTTATACTGGTTCAATGATTTTAGGTGCCTTAATTGGTTTTATTTGCTTTATTGTGTCGGGTTCGATTAAATGGGGCGAAGCTGATGGCGTTTTTACGGACGGCATCAAAATGATGGCTATGATTGGGTTTGTAATGATTTCAGCGCAAGGTTTTGCCGAAGTGTTAAAGCAGACTCATGAAATAGAACCTTTGGTTATCAATAGTGCAGCATTATTTGCTGGTAATAAAGTGATTGCCGCTTTTGTGATGATGCTAATTGGGCTGGTTATTACATTAGGTATTGGATCTTCATTTTCGACAGTTCCTATCATTGCTGCAGTATATGTCCCACTTTGTGTACAACTCGGTTTTTCACCAATTGCCACCGTATGCTTAATTGGTGCATCAGGTGCAATTGGTGATGCGGGATCGCCGCCATCAGATACTATTTTAGCGACATCTTCTGGGCTAAATCATGATGGACAACATGACCATATTCGCGATAGCGTTATCCCAACATTTACCCATTTTAATATTCCATTATTTATTGCTGGTTGGGTTGGCTCGTTAATTTTATAAGTTAATCCAATTAAATGAATTAAGGTCGTTATTCATTATGAATAAAAAATCATCCCAAAATATTAGAGCTATTTGTGCGCAAGCTATTTTTAATGTGCTAGAAGAAGGACAGTCATTAGGCGCTACATTGACAACTTTAAACCACAAAATAGCCGATAAAGATAAGGCGTTAGTACAAGAAATCTGTTTTGGTGTGATGCGAGTATTACCAGAACTCAACTTTTATATTCATACCTTGATGAGTAAAGTGTTAACGGGTAAAAATAGAATTTTACATGACCTATTGTTAGTGGGTATTTACCAGATTCTTTATACCCGTATTCCTGCACATGCTGCAGTTGGTGAGACAGTTAATGCGGTCAATACTCTCAAAAAAACACAGCTTAAAGGGGTTGTAAATGGTGTATTGCGTGAGTTTTTGCGCCAACAAACATTATTACAGCAACAATTTATGCAAGACAGCAAGCAACAAAACCAGCAGACATTACACCCAAGTTGGTTATTAACACGCCTTAAGCAGGCCTATCCAGAGCAGTGGCATGCTATTGTTCATGCTAATAATCAAAAGCCACCAATGTGGTTGCGAGTTAATCTTAACCAATATTCAGTAAGTGATTACCAACAACAACTTGCTGAACGACAAATTGAATCTGATAGCTTTCCAGAGTTACCTAGTGCTCTGCGATTATTGTCGCCTGTCAATGTAAATAAATTACCCTATTTTGATGAGGGTGCTGTCACGGTACAAGATCTGTCTGCTCAATATGCCGCTTATTTGTTAGCACCGCAAAATGGCGAGCTCATTTTGGATATGTGCGCAGCACCTGGTGGTAAAACCACACATATTTTAGAAGTTGCTCCAAAAGCACAAGTTTTAGCTGTGGATATTGAGCCTAGCCGAGTGAAGCGCATTCACGAAAATTTAACTCGATTAAACTTACATGCCGAAGTTAAAGTTGGTGATGGATTAACCCCAGAACGATGGTGTAAAGGGCAACAATTTGATCGCATTTTACTTGATGCACCTTGCTCTGCAACAGGCGTTATTCGCCGTCATCCCGATATAAAATGGTTACGCCGAGATAGTGACATCATGCAGTTGACTGAATTACAATACGCCATTTTAACTAAAATCTGGGCTTATTTAAAAACTGATGGTACTTTGGTTTATGCCACTTGTTCAATCCTACCAGACGAAAATAAATTACAAATTGAGCGTTTTTTACAAGAAAACACCAGCGCCAAATTACAAGGTGAACTTAAACAATTTTTACCTACTGAAAATGGTGGTGATGGTTTCTTTTATGCAGTATTAAAGAAAGTATAATTTGACTTTTTACTTTTGTTAAAAACTTTCCGGTTACTATGTGTTTGAGTATAAAAAACTAAAAAAATCACACAATCCTGATTTGGACAATCTTTAGTAGTTGTGATAAATTTTGGAGTTATTTTATCTTATAAAGATGTTCAGATATGGCTTATACTCTCACCTACAATGATTTACCTGAAAATATCCAACATTGGCAAGGTTTACCGCTGTCATTAAATGGCTGTGAAGTGGTTCCTTTAGATTATAATGCAGGTAAAACAGGCTGGATTATTTATGGTAAAAAGTTAAATAAAACAGTCTTATCAAAGTTCCAAGATCAACTTGCTATGCCAATGGTGATTGTTTCATCATGGAAAATCAAAACTTATCAGATTGTTCGTATTGCCGGGGTGATACCTAAAAAAGCCAAATCAATTTCATTAGCATTAGGTATTGATGTTGCCCCAATCGATAATTTACCCACGCTACGCTCCCCGGGGTTACTTGTTATGGACATGGATTCGACAGCGATTGGCATTGAATGTATTGATGAACTGGCCAAATTGCATGGTGTAGGGCAGCAAGTTGCAGCGGTAACTGAACAAGCGATGCGTGGTGAACTTGATTTTGCCACAAGTTTGCGAAAACGTGTGGCAACCTTAAAAGGGGCGCATCAAGCTATTTTAGATCAAGTTAAAGATAATTTACCACTTACTCCTGGGCTTACTTATTTAGTAAAAGAACTGCATAAAAAAAATTGGCATGTTGCTATTGCCTCAGGCGGTTTTACCTATTTTGCGGATCATTTAAAGCAAAAGTTAAAATTAGTTGACGTTTATGCTAATGAATTAGAAATCAAACATGGTAAATTAACTGGTAAAGTTTCTGGTCAAATTGTTGATGCAAAATATAAAGCAAGGACATTACAACAACTAGCAGCATCGCTGGAAATTCCCATTGAACAAACTGTAGCAATTGGTGATGGAGCCAATGATTTGATGATGATTCGTATTGCTGGTCTAGGTGTTGCTTATCATGGTAAACCTAAAGTTGTCGAAAAAGCACGAATTAGTATTAATTATGCTGATTTAACGGGTTTATGGTGTATTTTATCCACTAGTTTATTAAGTGAAGGTTAGGAGATTAAATTGGCAAAAGCAGTAAAACGTGCTTATGTTTGTAATGATTGTGGAGCAGATTACCCACGTTGGCAAGGGCAATGTAGCTCATGCCATGCTTGGAACACCATTACCGAAGTTAGGCTTGCAAGCACCTCTTCACGTAACGACAGATTAACGGGTTATGCAGGTAGCGGGATTGGGCAAGCTAAAATTCAAAAATTGTCCGAAATCAGTTTAGAGGCACTGCCAAGATTTTCAACCGGTTTTTCAGAATTTGATCGTGTGCTTGGTGGTGGTGTTGTACCAGGGAGTGCCATTCTCATAGGAGGGAATCCCGGAGCAGGTAAAAGTACGTTATTACTGCAAACCATGAGTAAGCTTTCATCACAAATGAATACACTTTATGTTACAGGTGAGGAATCCCTCCAACAAGTTGCAATGCGTGCCCATCGATTAGGCTTACCTGCGGATAATATCAATATGTTGTCCGAAACCAGTATTGAGCAAATCTGTTTATTGGCTGAGCAGTCCCAGCCTAAATTAATGGTGATTGACTCTATCCAAGTGATGCACCTTACTGATATCCAATCTTCGCCTGGTAGTGTTGCACAAGTACGCGAAACAGCTGCCTATTTAACACGTTTTGCCAAAACAAAAGGTATTGCCATTATTATGGTGGGGCATGTTACTAAAGATGGCTCTCTTGCTGGTCCAAAAGTACTTGAGCACTGTATTGACTGTTCAATTTTATTAGATGGTGATGCTGATTCTCGTTTTAGAACTCTACGCAGCCATAAAAACCGTTTTGGAGCAGTAAATGAGCTGGGTGTATTTGCTATGACAGAACAAGGTTTAAAAGAGGTTAGCAACCCATCAGCAATCTTTTTAAGCCGTGGAGATGAAATGCTACCGGGTAGTTCGGTAATGGTATTGTGGGAAGGTACTCGCCCATTACTGGTTGAAATCCAAGCACTAGTCGATCACTCGATGTATGGTAATCCAAGACGTGTGACTGTAGGATTAGATCAAAATCGGCTTGCATTATTGCTTGCAGTATTGCATAGGCACGGGGGATTGCAAATGGCCGATCAAGATATTTTTGTTAACGTTGTTGGTGGTGTAAAAGTTACCGAAACAAGTGCGGATTTGGCATTGATTGCAGCACTTGTATCAAGTTTTCGCAATCGCCCGTTGCCACAAGATATCGTTATTTTTGGTGAAATTGGTCTTGGTGGCGAAATTCGACCAGTACCAAGCGGACAAGAACGAATCTCTGAAGCGGCTAAACATGGTTTTAAAAAAGCAATTGTACCTATTGCCAATATGCCGAAGAAGAAGCCCGAAAATATGCAGATTTTTGCAGTTAAAAAAGTATCAGAAGCACTAGATATTTTAGGTGATTTTTAAAAACCAGATAAAATAGTAATAGTTAAAATTAATCCGCCAATAAGATTATCGGCGGATTAAAGTTGGATTCAATTTCTATTAAATGGGTTAATATTATTGTTTAATAACAAATTTCATAACAAGGTTGATAAGCGCTTCCTCCTGGCAATTTCATTCGGTTTTGTTTAACAAAACTACGCAATAAATTATCAAGTTGCTGCATAATTTCAATATCACCTTGTAATTTGTATCGACCATTTTCGGCAATTTGCTTCATACCAAATTCTTTAACATTTCCTGCAACAATACCAGAAAACGCACGACGCAAATCAGCGGCTAACAGCTCGACAGGTTGCTCACGATGAAGATTTAATGAGGCCATATTAGCGTGAGTAGGTTCGAAAGTATGTTGTAACGATTCATCAATTTTTAATAGCCAATTAAACCCATAAGCATCGCCTGTTTTTAAGCGTGAAGCTTTAACATGCTTAACACCCTCTTTCATAATACGAGCTACTTGTTCAGGTGAATCGATAATAATTTGATAAAGTTTAGTTGCCTCATCGCCTAATGTGCTACGAATAAAATTATCTATTGAAGCAAAATAATCTTCGCATTCTTTAGGTCCAGTCAGAATAAGAGGTAGGGTTTGGTGTTTATTTGCAGGGTTTAATAAAATACCCAGAATATAAAGCAACTCCTCAGCGGTGCCTGGTCCACCAGGGAAGATAATAATGCCATGAGCCATTCGCACAAACGCTTCAAGGCGTTTTTCGATATCGGGCATAATAATCAATTCATTGACTAATGCATTAGGCGGTTCTGCTGCAATAATTGACGGTTCGGTCATACCAATAAAACGGCTTTCTTTATAACGCTGTTGCGCATGACCAACGGCAGCTCCTTTCATTGGTGCTTCCATAACACCTGGACCACAACCAGTACAAATATTAAGTTCACGCAAACCAAGTTGCATACCTACTTGACGGGCATAATAGTATTCATTTTCGTTAATCGAATGTCCACCCCAGCAGACAACCAAATTTGGCTCTTCACCCACATGGAGCGCATTGGCATTGCGTAAAATAGAAAAAACAAGGTTTGTAATATAAAACGAATGATCCCTTTCAAATTTGAAATCGGAAATAAGCTCTTTAACTGCACTGATTTGACTATTCAAAAAAAGGATATCGCGTAACACTGCAAACAAATTAGCTTGAATTGAACGAATAATTCGACCATCAACAAAAGCGCTTTCTGGAGCATTAACCAACTCCAACTTGACGCCTCGCTCTTTACTAATCACATTAATTTCGAAAGACTGGAATCTATCTAATAGATCTTTCGTATTATCGGTTTTACTACCTGCATTTAGTGTTGCTAACGAACAATTTCTATATAATTTATAAAGTTCGCTATTGGCAGATTTTTTCAGAATATCGACTTCTGCCTGAGCAAGTAGATCCATTGATCCTAATGGGCTAATATGGGTGATCATTACAACCTCCATTTGACTATTTTATCAGCAAGGCGACTATTATATACTTAAACTGACTGAATAGGTAAAGTTGATAAATCTTCTTGATAACAGATTAACAGTTTAAAGTGATACAACAAAATCCAAATAGAATTAAACTCACTAAAGTCTTTACCACTAAACTATGAGTAGATTAAATTAGACTACCTATAATGAATAGAGTAAAGAAAGAGACTTTTATCTTATATCTTTATTAATTTTTTACTAAAACACATAGTAACCTGAAACTTTTTGACAAAAAGTCAATTTATCTTTATCCAATGCTTATTATTAATCAATTCGTTTAATAAAGTGTTTTATCTTAAATCCCATGGCAATCAATGATGCAAAATAGACTAAAATGCCCACAATAACCAATAAAAATAATCGCCCGATACGAATCAACATTGAACCAGTTGACCAATCAGGTAATAACTGTGAACCGAACCACAATACCGCAGACATTAAAATTACTGCAATGACGATTTTACTTAAAAAGCAACGCCAACCAGGTTGGGGTTGATAAAGCTGTTTTTTACGCAACTGCCAATATAATAATCCAGCATTAAAGCAAGCGGCTAAGCCAATTGATAGCGAAAGACCAGCATGTTGTAATGGACCAATAAAAGCAAGATTCATTAGCTGTGTTAAAATTAATGTAATAATTGCAATTTTAACTGGTGTTTTAATATCCTGACGCGAATAAAAGGCTGGAGCTAGCACTTTAATCAAAATCAACCCAAGTAGACCTATAGAATAAGCAACTAAGGCTCGCTGTGTCATTAAGGTATCATTTAAGGTAAATTGTCCATATTCAAATAGCGTTGATATAAGTGGGCGAGAAATAACCCCTAATGCAATTGTACTCGGTAGAGCCAATAAAAAACAAAGGCGTAATCCCCAATCTAACAATTCACAATATTGTTTATGATCACCTTTAGAAAAGCTTTTTGCTAATGATGGCAGTAAAATGGTGCCTAATGCTACACCAAGCACTCCAGCAGGAAACTCCATTAAGCGATCAGCATAATACATCCACGAAACCGAGCCTGAAACTAGAAATGAAGCAAAAATAGTATTAATAATTAAAGATATTTGCCCTACAGACACCCCTAAAATTGCTGGTCCCATTTGTTTTAAAACCCGCCAAACACCGCTATCTTTTAAGCTAATACGCGGTAATACTAGCATGCCAATTTTCTTTAAATAAGGTAGCTGGTAAAGCAATTGTAAAATCCCACCAACACCAACAGATACAGCAAGTGCC
The DNA here is from genome assembly GCF_013346885.1 of Gilliamella sp. ESL0232. Classification (NCBI taxonomy): domain Bacteria; kingdom Pseudomonadati; phylum Pseudomonadota; class Gammaproteobacteria; order Orbales; family Orbaceae; genus Gilliamella; species Gilliamella sp. ESL0232. The sequence continues at coordinate 78,766 of NZ_JAAEDW010000006.1, forward strand.
AATACTGGTGGATTAAAGTAAGGCGTTAAAAATAGGGTAAATACAATCATACTCACATTGAGTAGTGTTGGAACAAAAGCAGGGACAGAAAACCGATTCCATGTATTAAGGATGGCTCCAACAAGTGATGCCAACGATATAAAAAAGATATAAGGAAAGGTTATGCGTAGCATGGTAGTTGCAAGTTCAAATTTTTCAGTTGATTCTTGCATAAATCCAGGCGCAGTTAGCATAATGATAAAAGGCGCAGTGATAACTCCAATTAGCGTGACCAACGCCAAGACTAAAGTTAATAATCCAGCAATATAAGCAATAAATGTGCGAGTTGCCTCAGTTCCTTGTTGATTTTTATATTCAGCCAAAATTGGTACAAACGCTTGTGAAAAAGCGCCTTCTGCAAAAATACGGCGGAGTAAATTAGGAAGTTTAAAAGCAACAAAAAATGCGTCGGTGGCCATACCTGCGCCAAAAAAACGTGCAATAATGGCATCACGCACAAAACCTAATACACGAGACACCATCGTCATTGAGCTGACAGTAGCTAAAGATTTTAAAAGATTCATATTCAAATTATATACAAAGTATACAGCCTAAAACTGATAATGAAGCATAGTCTACAAACTATTACTTTAAATAACCATGCTTTTTTAATAAACTTAATTTTATTGATACCGCCAGCAAATACTGGCGAATGTTTGGTTTAACGATCTTCATAAGGTGTAAACAGCACGAATTCAACGATATCTTTATAGGCAGGGCGAATAACTAACAATCATCAAAATTGAGTTCTTCAATCCAATGAGCACACCACCTAATAATACAAGACCAAGACATTACAAATAATGTCGTATAATCATCTTTTGATAAGCCAATCATGTCATAAACACAAAGTCTGAATAGAAATCAACATTGACACAAACGAGAATAAGCTAATAAAGCGCTATTTGAATATATTGAAATCTATTATAATCAAGTTCATCGACATTCCGCCAATGGTTGAATATTGTCACACAAAAATGAAATTAAGTTATATAAGGTGAATACTGCTTAATATTTATTTTGGCGAAAATCTGAAAAAAGAGCATATACCAATTATGAAGATACCAAAAATAGTTATTCTAACCGGTGCCGGTATTTCGGCTGAATCGGGTTTATCAACCTTTCGTGCCCAAAATGGATTATGGGAAGGTTATGATGTTAATGATGTAGCAACTTACGAAGGCTATATACGCAACCCAACAGCGGTACATGATTTTTATAATATGTTACGCCGTAAATTACAAAATCCAGATGTTAAGCCTAATGCAGCCCACTTTGCGCTAGCTGAATTAGAACAGAAATTAGGTAGTGATAACCTCTTAATTGTGACACAAAATGTGGATAACTTACATGAACAAGCTGGATCTAAAAATATTATTCACATGCATGGTGAATTATTAAAAGTGCGTAATGAAAAAACAGGACAGATAATTGATTGCTTTAACGATGTGGATTATCAACAAAACAAATTCATTCGCCCACATATAGTCTGGTTTGGTGAAATTCCGCTACAAATGGAACAAATTTATGATGCGCTTTCACAAGCTGATTATTTTATATCCATTGGCACATCAGGTAATGTCTATCCTGCTGCTGGTTTTGTACAAATCGCTAACCAAATAAGTGCTAAAACGGTTGAACTTAATTTAGAGCCCAGCTTAGGTGAAAGTCTGTTTCAAACCAAAATTTACGGACCAGCAAGTAAAATTGTTCCTGAATTTATCAAAAAATTCATCTAAAGCAAATTGCTACTTTAGTTGTTTAAGATAATTTTTGTTGCCCAAATTACTCATTTGGGCATGAATCCATTTGGTTCTCTTTTTTACTCGTTCACTTGGTTTAATTGGGCTCCAGCGTCTAGGATTAGGTAATACTGCCGCAAGTAAACTTGCTTGTTGTGACGTTAATTGATTGGCACTTACATTAAAATAATACTGAGAAGCCGCTTCAATGCCAAAAATGCCTTCTCCCCATTCTGCACAGTTTAAATAGACCTCAAGGATACGCTCTTTTGACCAAAAAAGTTCTATCCATAATGTAAACCAAGACTCCATTCCTTTGCGAATCCAACTACGAGTTGGCCATAAAAAGATATTTTTAGCGACTTGCTGAGTAATTGTGCTAGCACCTTTAATATTTTTGCTATTTTGATTATGATTTAGCGCTAGGCGGATAGCGTTAAAATCAAATCCCCAATGCACAGGAAAATTTTGATCTTCTGAAGCGATTACCGCAATTTTTATATTATCTGAAATTTCGTCCAAATCTTTCCAGATTCGTTGCTGTGGTGTATTCCAATGCATTATCTTACGTTCTATCATTAGCATAGAACCGAAAGGTGGATTCACCCAACGCATTACTAAGGTCGAAAAGATAGATAATAGCATAAATCCAATTATCGCTTTTTTAGTTATATTTAAAAATTTCCTGAATAAAAGCCTCATGCTGATTTAGATAAAATAACGTAAAAAATTAGCAAATAAGATACGATATATTATTGATTAAATAAATAACTTTTTATAAATTCAATAAGTTGAAGTGGGTTGTTTATATCCAAAATGGGTAAAAAAGCATCTAACGGCTCATCACTAGCAATAGCCAAAGTAAAATCATCAATAAAAAACGGTTTTTTAACGGAGCTTCGGTGACAAATAATTTTAGGAATTTGCTCATCTTTAAAGCCCTCAACTAAAATAATATCAACATCAGAAAATTGATTAATTAAAGTCTGCAAATCGGCAGGTTTATTGGGTGTTTCACAAATTAAAGCGTAACGGTTATCACAAGCCACAATTGTTTGTAACGATCCAGTTTTACGCAATTTATAGCTATCTTTTCCTGGAATATCAAATTCAACATCGTGATGCGTATGTTTTAAAGTCGCCACCTTAAAGCCCTGCTCAACAAGTAGCGGAATAACCTTTGCCAACAAGGTAGTTTTACCACTACCACTGTAACCACAAATAGCGAGCGTTTTTTTTATATTCATTATTTCTTGGTTCAAAATGGTTATAATCAATTTAAACCTAATATACACTATTTTCTACCTCGAAAGAGATAAAACCAATGCAAAAGCCACTAAAATCACAACTCAAACAACACCACAGTCAACTATAACCGTTTGATTTGATTAAAAAACTTAAATAAAATCAATAGTCTACCTGAACGATTTTAAAGTAAAAAACACACTTATAGCACCACAATATTAATATGCTTGCTTTATCACAGCATCAAAATATGCCGATAACGAAGTAAAGTTAGTACGCCAAACTGGGCTGTTGGGTGTGTTTGTGTTTTAGGTGTTATTAGCAATATTAATTATTCAACCAAAGGTCAAAATGTTTGAAATCTGACATCATAATTTAGTTAAAAAATTCACCTATTTTTATAACTGAATCATTTCTATCTTTATGTTTCTTTAAATTTATTTACATTTCTTTACAAAAAAGTCCGCCAAAAAACTAGCCAACTATTTTTTTTACGGCTATACTTTCACAGCTTTAGAAAAATAAGTGAATAATTATAAAAAATTGAAATAAAACAAAATATTACTTGACAGGTGGAACAAAATGCAGTACCCTTTTAGGCACAAGGCACAAGGCACAAGCACTGGCAAACCTATGTCTTAAATTTATCAAATAATCCTATTCGACAAGTTTTTACTCGAAACTCATTTATATCATCGAAATTATCTCTCGAATTATTATCGAAATTATCCACAAAACTATCTTTAAAAATCCCATTGGCATTAGCACCGTTGTTATTATTGCCGTACTCATTAGAATCACAGGCATTATCGGCCACGACTTCTGAGCGCATTCACGGTACTGCGCCTTATTTAACCTTTGATGGCGGTGTTACTAAAGTGACTGAAATAAGGGAATTATTAGGTATTAAGTTATCAGACGGTCGAACATTCACACCGCAAAATAATCCTTCATCATCGACAGCGCCAATCGAGTTACCTAATGTAGAGGATACTTTTGCTGATATTGAAATGATAGTCCCGTCATCAAGCAACTCAATAAATATAAATGACTTAGTGGCACAAGGTAAATGGAGAGATGATGATGGAGATGGTCAGGGTACAAATGGTGTTACTGCAACAGGGAGTATATCGTTAACAATAAAGGATAGAAATGGCACTACCGTTAATCGTAGTGACACATTAAGTCTATGTAACGCGCCTTATAAGGTCACTTTAGATAGTACAGGGGGCACTTTAGAGACCCGTTATGGTGTGCCAAATAGAAGTACATTTAGTGGAGGGACGGTGGATTATTATATTAATCCGAATTCACAGCCTGTGGTTTGTTATTTAAGAGCTGGTGATGTAGCTTCTGACACAGGCCGCTACGCAGGCCCAGCTAACATATGGTCTCCTACTAAGGGCTTTTTAGTTCAGTCAACAACCCCATCATCTTACGACAGAAACTTTCCTACTACAGGAGCAGATGGCTTGTATTTTGATTTGGATATAGTTGGAATAGATGCAAGTCAGTTGAGTTGGACAGTTAACACAAGTGGAAGTATAACAGCAACGGTGAGTTGGACAAAGCCGCGTACAGGGAGAATCACAGACCCTGCAGGGAATTCTTTTAACGCTGATTCTTGGATTGCTGATAAATCCAAGAATGTAACACGGGTAACGTTGCATGGTCCAAGGGCAAGTAGTGGTCAAATAAACTCAAGTAATCCTAGTTCACTAACACGTCCATCTTTACCGCAAACCTTTGAGTTAGTCGGAAGGGATAGAAGTGGTAATGAGGTGAGGTATGGATTTGTGTTGAGGCAGTGGTTCGTCAATCGGGGTGGTCAATTGAAAATTTATAGTGACCAGTTACCATGGTGTAATAGTTTGGGTTATCGTATGCCTAGGGTAAGGGATTTAACCAATGCGAAGTGTGGTGTAGATAGTGTTTTCACATGTGTAAATGGCGCAGATGGCGCCTCACCTCATTCATCAGGTAATAATTACATGCGTTATATAGGTGCAGGATTTCTAAGTGAATGGGGTTGGATAGCTAAACTCGATGCGGGCTTCGTCAACAACACCTACTGGACGAGTGACGCAAAAGGTAGCTACCAGTTCACTGTCCAATCGGGCGTCGGCTCCGTCCTCAGCTACGGCCCTAACAACAGTAATTACGCTGTTTGCACCGCACCTTAGCTTTTAGCGTTTAGTTCTTAATCCTTAGGGCGCGGAAGGGGGTTACGGTGCCTGAGAGGAAAATATAAAAAATAATAAAGCTCCAACGCAAGTTGGAGCGCTGAGTTTAATGACTAAAAGCCAAAACAACGCCCGACCGAAACAATTTTAAAGTTTGCGCTTTTGTTATTAACTAGCTGTTATTAACAAGTTGCCAATAATAGCTATTATCAAATAACAAAAGCGCTTTTATTAAAAAGTCAAATTCAATGTAATAAATAACTAGCCTATAAGTGTTTGATTTTATTTAGAAATGAAAATAAAAGTTCAATAAAATCAATAGTCTACCTAAACGATTTTAAAGTAAAAAACACACTTATAGCACCACAATATTAATATGCTTGCCTTATCAGAGAGCCAAAATATACCGATAACCAAGTAAAGCTAGCACGCCAAACTTGGCTGTTGGGTGTGTTTGTGTTTTAGATGTTATCAGCAATATTAATCATTCTGCAAAAGCCAAAATGTCCTAAAGCTAACACCCTATTTTTTATGAAAATAAATGATTATTTATCTTCTTTCTGATTAAATGAATTAAGCACCTCTAGCGTGTTGATATTGCTAAAACAAACTGCTTTATCGCTAAAATCAACCGATTTAGCACTGATTTGTTCTAAAAACAGCATCAGCTTGCGTTCGCCTTGCTCTAAATAGATTTTTAGTTGTTGAGTAACTGTTTTATGAATAAGTAGAATGGTTGGATGGTGGTATTGTCCGTCATGTGGATAAATAGCGCTGTTATTTGCCGTATAAACAGCTAAACGGTCAATTAAATCAGCTGGCAAAAAAGGCGTGTCACAACTGACAAATAAGTTCCAATCGGTTTTGCTGCGTAATAAACCGCTGTAAATCCCCGATAATGGTCCACAAAATCCTGCTAGGTCATCACTAAATATAGGATAACCTGCTTTTTGGTATTGTTCTGTGTGACGATTGCAATTAATCATGATTGCATCAACGTGAGGTTTGATGCAATCAATGACATGTTGATAAAGTGGTTTTTGATGTAATAATAATAGTCCTTTGTCGTTGCCATTCATGCGGGTACTTTTACCTCCAGCTAGAATGATTGCAGTAATAGAGGGTTTTTCCATAAATTATTTCTCTTTTACGTTGCGAAAAAACAAAATAACATTACTATATAGTAAAGTTATTGCAAGTCGTAGCGTATCATTTTTAATGATTGCTTAATTATCATTATCTTCGAAAGGTTTGAAGATTTACTAAAGGTAACAATTATGAAATGTCATCGTATTGATGAAGTAATGGAATTATTGCAACCCGCATGGGAAGGCGATTCTGATCTTAATTTATTACAATTTTTAGCTAAATTAGGTCAAGAGGCTGGTTTTGAAGGTGAATTAAAAGATTTGAGTGATGAAGTCTTAATTTATCATTTAAAAATGCGGGGTTCGGATAAGAATGATGTTATTCCAGGTCTAAAAAAAGATTATGAAGAAGATTTTAAAACCGCATTGTTAAAAGCTCGTGGGATTATAAAAGAATAAGGAGAATCATTAAAATGAAAAAAACACTTATCGCAATTAGTATTTTGCTTTTTTCTGTAAACTGTTTTGCAAATGAAAGCCCAACTATTACTAAAGCCGACACGTCAGCGAATGCATTTGAGCCGATTGAATTAGGTAAACAATATGCTGCGCTACCAACTAATCCATCGCCAGATAAAGAAGTTATTGAGTTCTTTTCGTTTAATTGCCCAAGCTGTTTTAGATTTGAAATTCAAAATCAAGGTCCTCAAACTATTAGCAAGGCTTTACCAGAAGGTGTTAAATTCAAACGCTACCATTTAGAAGATTTTGGACCATTAGCTAAAGATCTTGCGCAAGCATGGGCTGTGGCTAATGTACTAGGTATAGAAGATAAAGCTTCAGATGCACTTTATAAGGCGGTTCAAAAAGATAAAACAATAAAAACAGCAGATGACATTAAAGCTGTTTTTGAAAAATTAGGTGTTAGTAATGAAGTGTATGATAAAACAAAAGATAGCTTTTTGGTTAACTCATTTATGGCACAACAAGCAGATGCGATTAAAGAGATGAAACCAGATTCAATCCCTACTGTTATTGTTAATCGTAAGTTTTTTATCATAGCAAATCAACTTAATGTAACTAGTGATGATGCATTTATTAATGATTATGCAAGAGTTACTGCATTTGTAGCAGGGTTAGATCCTAATGCAAAAATAGAAGAAAAAGCGCATTCTGATAAAAAATAAATGGTTAACAAGTTTAGAAACAACATAAGTTAATCCCTTATTTTTGACGTTTTAAATCCCATTGTATCATTTTGTGCAATGGGATTTTTTATTATATCAATTGTTACTCTCGCTCTAAAGCATAAATTGGATCGAGTTTAGCAGCCCGTCTAGCAGGGAAATAACCAAAAATAATACCAATTATACTTGAGAAACTAAATGCTGCTATAATAGCTATTGCCGAGAAATTCATTGCAAATGATGTAACAACTGAATTAAAAATAAAGCCAATGGCAAACGAGAGTACAATACCTATTGTTCCGCCAATTAAACATACTAATACAGCTTCAATTAAAAATTGCTGTAATATGTCGCTTGACCGAGCACCAACGGCCATGCGTACGCCAATTTCTCGAGTTCTTTCTGTGACTGATACTAACATGATATTCATCACACCAATACCGCCAACAACGAGTGAAATCAGCGCAATAGCCGAAACCAATAACGTCATTACCCAAGCGGATGAGTTGATTGTTTCTCGTATATTATCGGAATTAAAGATGAAAAAATCTTTTGTACCATGCCGTTGTAACATAATTCGATTAATAGCTTGTTCAGCAACAGATAAATTAACATTATCTTTAACACGTACTGTAATGCTTTTTAACGAAGTTTGACCTACCATGCGGTTAATCACGGTAGTATAAGGTAACCAAACATTCAGGCTTTCATTGCTACCAAATCCTTGCTGTTGTTTAGTTGCAACACCAATTATTCTTACTGGTAACTGTCCAACCATTAAAATTTTTCCAATTGGGTTTTGATTTGCAAATAACCGTTTAACAGTATTGTCATCAATCACTGCATCTTGTGCTGAGGCAATAATACTTGCTTCATCAAAAGATTTTCCTTGAGAAATAGTGTAACCACGAACCGCAAAAAATTGCTCTCCTACACCATTTACTGTTCCAGTTACTGCTAAATTATTAATTCGGAAATAAACACTGGTTGCAAGGTTAGGGGTCGTACTGTGGACAAAGTTTTGTTGCGCCAAAAAATCTGCGTCTGATGAGCGTAATGTAGTAATTTTATCCGCATTACGATCACCAAAGCCCGATCCTGCATAGATTTCTAACGTGCTAGTTCCTAATGAGTTAATGTTAGATAAAATTTTCTGCTTTGTGCCTTGTCCTAATGCAACAACAGAGACTACCGAGGCAATGCCAATAATTATGCCTAACATGGTTAAAAATGTCCGTAATCGCTGCGAAAGCATTGATAGCATGGCCATTTTAAAAGCATCTCGAAAACGGTAATATTTTGCCAGTAGATTATCTTGGGTTCTGGTTGCTTCGATTTGCTTAACTTGCCGATTATCATTTTGATCAAATTGATAATTAGGGTTAATAGAATCAGAAATAATATTACCGTCACTAATTTCAACAATCCTTTGGGCACTTTGGGCAATATTTGAATCGTGGGTAACAATAATAACAGTGTGACCTTGTTGATGTAACTCTTGTAAGATAGCCATCACTTCTAAACCACTTTTACGGTCAAGTGCTCCCGTTGGTTCATCAGCTAAAATGATTTGTCCACCGTTAATTAAGGCTCTGGCAATACTGACCCGCTGTTGTTGCCCTCCAGATAACTGGTTAGGTTTATTGTGGATTTTTTCGGAAAGCCCTAAACGTGTTAAAATTTCGCTCGCTCTTTTTTGACGTTGTTCATTGGTAACACCAGCATAAATAGCAGGGATTTCTACATTGCCTTGTGCGGTTAGTGCATTTAATAAATGGTAACGTTGAAAGATAAAACCAAAATGCTCTCGGCGTAACTGAGCTAACTCATCAGGTGACAATTCACTTGTTGTGCGTCCTCCAATAGAATAAGTGCCTGAGGTCGGTTTATCTAAACAGCCTAAAATATTCATCAAAGTGGATTTACCCGATCCTGATGCGCCAATTATCGCCACCATTTCACCAGCATTAATTGTTAGATTTATGCTTTTAAGAACCTGTATGGTTGAATCGCCTGCTGGAAATTCACGAACAATATTCTCAAGCTTAATAAGAGGTATATTATTGACCATATTAGAATCGAATCCTTGGGGCTCTTGCATTATTACCACCTAGTGAAGCACCATTAGTGCCACTGACCACAACCATATCACCCTCTTTAATCCCCGATTTTATCTCAACATTGACATTATTATCGATACCCAAAGTAACTTCATGTTCTTCGATCTCATTATGTTTATCTAACAGGTAAATAATGGCTTTATTATTGCCCAATTTTTTTTGAATTGCTTGAGATGGAATGGTTAGTACATCTTTTGCCTCAGACAAGACAATATAAACTTGCGCTGTCATTGAAATTCTTAACACATGGTCGGGATTATCTACATCAAATAATCCATTATAATAAATTGCGCTTTTTGTTGTTGATGATGAGCTTGACGAGGTTGTTTCAGTATTAATTGAGTCTGGTGCAGGCTCTATAGCCCGTAATGTTAAACCATCAAAGCGTCTATTAGGTTGGCCTAAAATGGTAAAGTAAACAGGCATTCCTTTTTTTACATTGATCACATCGGCTTCAGAAATTTGCGCTTCAATGGTCATTTTATCAAGTTGTGCGACTTTAACAATGGTTGGTGCACTTTGAACAGAGTTAACAGTTTGTCCTTCATTGACTGGAATTGCAACAATCACTCCATCGATAGGGGAGCGAATTTTAGTATATCCCAAATTAACTTTGGCGGTATCGACTGCAATTTGTGCTTTAACGATATCAGCATCAAGTGCTGCAATATCGGCTTTGATTGCATCGAGTTCGGCTTTTGCTGCATCTAAATCCGATTGAATGCCAACGCCTTTATGAACGAGTTTGTACTGGCGATCATAGGTTAATTGATTGTTAACTAATCTCGCTTTTTTTGCCTCACGTTGTGCCCCTAAACTATTAAGTGACGCTTCAGATTGTTTTAAATCATTGCTTTGTTTAAGATCGTCAATCTCAGCAATCATATCGCCTTGTTTAACTTCATCACCCAACTCAACATAGAGTTTTTTAATTTGTCCAGAAACCTGCGCACCAACACTAACTTGTTTAAAAGCACTAATTGTTCCATCGGCTAGTACGGTTTTTTCAATATTACCTTTGGTAACTGGTGAGGTAATATAATTAGCTGTAGGCTCTGAATGAGATATGAATAAACATACAATATAAATAATTGTAAAGAAGATAGTAGCTATAATTAAATATTTAATTTTCATTAATTTTAACAATGTTTTTCACCCTTTATTTTCTTATTATAATTTTAACATTTTACCGTAATAACAAAAATGATATTGATAATTATTATTAATAAATTGTAATAATTATGAAATTTTAAATTTTAAATTTTAAACTAATTTATAGAAATTATTCGTGTTGTTTATAGTAATTTGAGGAACTATTGTAATAAACATGAATAAAAAAAGTAAAATTGATCAAACCTACCTATCCACAAATAAGTGGAAAAGTAAAAAGAGTGATACGTACTCAAATGAAGATGTGGTATTGTCAATAAACATTTAGCAACTCAAAAATAAAAAACAAATTTTTAAGTGATTTATTAACTATTATAATATGGCTAAACTGCATAAAATGATTGCGAGGAAAATAATTTATGAGTTTTTATAGGATTATTTTAACTTGAAGTGTAAACAACCTAGTGTTTTTCTACATTTTGTAATTAGAAAAAAATCTGACAAAAGAACAAGAATGGTCTCTTTTATTGAATACATTGGGCTTTATTCTAAAATAAGATAAAATGATCTTAGAAAATGTTATGGGATAATTATTTATGGTTGAACAAAAAAAAGAAGGGTTTTTCTCTCGTTTAAAAAAAGGTCTTTTTAAGACTAAACAAAATATTGGTTCAGGTTTTCTTAGTTTATTTAAAGGGAAAAGGATCGATGATGCTTTATTTGAAGAATTAGAAGAGCAGTTACTTATTGCTGATGTAGGTTTTGACACAACCCAAAAAATTATTGATTCCTTAACTAAACAAGCATCGAGAAAAGAGCTAAAAGATGCTGATGCATTACATGATCTTTTAAAACAGGAAATGAAATCTATTTTAGATGGAGTAGATAAGCCCCTTGATATAGAAAGCCATAAACCATTTGTAATATTGATGGTTGGTGTTAATGGTGTTGGAAAAACAACAACAATTGGCAAATTGGCTCGTCAATTTCAACAACAAGGCAAATCGGTTATGCTTGCGGCGGGTGATACCTTTCGGGCAGCGGCTGTTGAGCAATTACAAGTCTGGGGAGAACGGAATAATATCCCTGTTATTGCTCAGCATACTAATGCAGATTCCGCTTCTGTCATTTATGATGCAATACAAGCAGCAAAAGCAAAAAAAATAGATATATTAATAGCCGATACTGCAGGGCGCTTACAAAATAAATCTCATTTAATGGATGAGTTAAAAAAAATAGTACGCGTAATTAAGAAACACGATGAAACAGCACCCCATGAAATTATGTTGACTATTGATGCTGGTACTGGTCAAAATGCGGTTAGCCAAACCAAACTATTTAATGAGGCTGTTGGTGTCACTGGGATGACATTAACTAAATTAGATGGTACTGCAAAAGGGGGTATTATCTTTAGTATTGCCGATCAGTTTAATATTCCTATTCGTTATATTGGTGTCGGGGAGAAAATTGAAGATTTAAGGCCTTTTGTTGCTGATGATTTTATCAATGCTTTGTTTGATGAAACAGATGGTTAGAGAGTGTCATGATTCAATTTCAGCGCGTAAGTAAAGTGTATTCTGGCGGTAAACCAGCACTACAAAATATTAGCTTCACTTTATTACCTGGTGAAATGGCTTTTTTAACTGGACACTCAGGGGCTGGTAAAAGTACGTTAATGCGATTAATTTGTGGGTTAGAAAGAGCGAATGATGGCAAAGTGTTGTTAAATGGCGTTGATGTTTCAAGTTTAAGACGCCAAGAGATGCCATTTCTACGTCGCACAATTGGTATGATTTTTCAAGATCACCAATTACTGATGGATCACACTGTTTATGATAATGTAGCTATTCCATTAATTATTTTAGGTAAACCAGCTGAAGAAATTAAAAGAAGAGTTTCCGCTTCACTGGATAAAGTTGGATTACTTAATAAGATGGAATTTTATCCAATACAGTTATCTGGTGGTGAACAGCAGCGAGTAGGTATCGCTCGCGCTATTGTTAATCGGCCTAGTGTTTTGCTTGCTGATGAACCCACAGGTAATTTAGATGATAAACTATCAAAAGATATCTTAAAGCTTTTTGAAGAATTTAATCAAGCTGGTGTAACGATTTTGATGGCAACGCATAATATGGGACTGATACGACGCAAGCACCATCGAATATTGCATTTAAATCAGGGACGTTTAGAGATTAAAAATTAATGAGCTTAACTAATATCAAACCTAGTAAATCGAAGAAGAATGAAAATAGCTTTTTCTCCCGCTGGATAAGACAAATCGGTTATGCTTGGCGTAACACGTTTAATGACTTTTCTCAGCATATTATTGCTTCATTACTGACCATTTTTGTTATTGCTATTTCAATTACTTTACCAACTATCAGCTATTTACTTTGGAAAAACGCTAGTCAAACTGCACAGCAATGGAATCCAACTCCCAGTTTGACAGTTTATATCAATAAAGAATTAACATCAGAACAAACAACAGAATTGATTGCTAAAATTAAATCTTATTATGAAGTTGATCAGGTTGAATATCTTTCCAAAGATGAAACAAAAGAAGAATTCGAAACGTGGTCTGGGTTTAGTGATGCACTCGATTTGCTAGATGAAAATCCATTACCTGCAGTAGCAATTGTTATTCCTAAAGATGAGTCAAAAAAGACAGCTGTGTTACATCGATTACAAAAAGAATTGCTTACCATTGATGGTATTGATGATATAAAATTAGATGATAGCTGGTTTACTCGTTTAACAGCACTAACTGATATGGTTAAATCTATCGTATGGATTATTTCTATATTTATGATTATAGCTGTATCTCTTGTGATTGGTAATAGCATCCGTTTAAATATATTCTCTAGAAAACAGACGATTATGGTTATGCAATTAATTGGGGCAACAGAAGGATTTATTTTGCGTCCATTTCTTTATAGTGGAATGTTTATTAGTTTTATTAGCGCTATTATAGCGTTAGTGTTATCGGAAATATTTATTTATCAAATAGAGTTAATTATGTTGAATGTTTCTGATACATTTGGAACAATAATTCATATTGAAGGGCTATTATGGGATGAGAGTTTATTGATTGTCCTTATAACAGCTAGTATTGGGTGGCTTTCATCGTTGATTGCGACTAAGAAATACTTAAAAATAGCACAAATTGTCTAGTTATTTTGCTATAAATTGCCAAGATATATATCAATTTAATAAAAGGCTAATATTAAGTAAAACATTTTAAGTATTTTAGCTAAAATAGTGAACTAATTTATAATTCATTGGTCTAATATTGTAATAAACGCTAGTTTAACGTTTTTATTGTTACATATTTAATGTAACGAAATTTATTATTTAAGGGGGAATTAAATGAGTACTGATTTAAAAATGCAAGTAGGTGCTTTAATCCCACAAGGAAATATAGAATCATACCTTCGCATGATTAACACCTATCCAATGTTAACTGCAGAAGAAGAAAAATCATTAGGTGAAAAACTCTATTATCACGATGATGTAGATGCTGCTCGCCAGTTAATTTTATCTCATTTACGATTTGTAGCGCATATTGCCCGTGGTTATTCGGGTTATGGTTTACCACAAGCTGACTTAATTCAAGAAGGTAATATTGGCTTGATGAAAGCAGTACGTCGTTTCAATCCTGAAATGGGTGTTCGTTTGGTCTCATTTGCTGTGCATTGGATAAAAGCTGAAATCCATGAATATGTATTAAAAAATTGGCGTATTGTTAAAGTTGCAACAACGAAGGCACAAAGAAAGCTATTCTTTAATCTAAGAAAGACTAAACAACGTTTAGGTTGGTTCAGTAATGCAGAAGTGGATATGGTAGCAGATGAATTAGGTGTAAGTCGTAAAGATGTACTTGAAATGGAATCACGTATGTCAGCACAAGATATGTCATTTGATATAGATAATGATGACGATGATAATTCAATTATTGCACCGGCACTTTACTTAGAAGATAGCAATTCTGATTTCTCAAAATCAATTGAAAATGATAATTGGGAAAATGATGCGACAGATAGGCTACATGATGCATTATTAAAATTAGATGAACGTAGCCAAGATATTATTAAAGCACGTTGGTTAGATTCTGATGAAAGCAAATCAACTTTACAGGTCTTAGCCGATAAATATAGTGTTTCAGCAGAGCGTATCCGCCAGCTTGAAAAAAATGCAATGAAAAAGTTAAGAGTTGCTATTGAAGCATAATTTTTTCATTTATAATTTTTTAATTAGTGTTAACTTCCTAAACCTTACTTTTAAAAAAGTAAGGTTTTTTTTATAACTTAAACTCATGAAATAAAAGGATATAAAATAAACACAGATATGATTAAGTTATATTTTCGATTGAATCAATCTGTAAATATAGTAGTGATTTAATTTTTAAACAGAAAAGAGACCTAAAAAAACAATCAAACCAACATAATTATTATTCATAAATGCGCTAAAACATTTGTTTCTTTCTCGATCTTTTATCAACCATTGTTGGTAAATAAATAATGCTGTAACTAGTAATAAAGCAATATAAACTATCAACGATAGTTGGTTGATTAAACTAATCAATAATAAACCAATAATAGAAGCTATCTGTAATAATCCAATGATTAATTTATCATAACGTCCAAATAAGATGGCAGTGGATTTTATACCTATTTTTACATCATCGTTGCGATCAACCATCGCATATTCGGTGTCATAGGAAATTGTCCAACAAATATTAACAAAGAAAAGCAACCAACAGGTTAATGGGAACTGCTCAATAGTTGCTGCATATACCATCGGAATGCTCCAACTAAATGCGATACCTAAGATGATCTGAGGTAAATGGGTATAACGCTTCATAAAAGGATAAATCAGCGCAGTTAATAACGCAAAACAACCTATCAACCATGATAGTTTATTTAAAGTTAGCAATAAGCAAAGAGCAATAAATAATAATACAAATAACGTCCATAATGCGTTCTTTTCCGTCAATGCTCCACGAGCCAGTGGGCGATTTTTAGTCCGTTCAACATGTGCATCAAAATGACGATCAGCATAATCATTCACTACGCAACCTGCCGAGCGCATTACAAATACGCCAAGTATAAAAATAATTGTTATGTAAATAGAGGGGTGTCCCGTAAGCCAAATTGCCCAAAGGGTAGGCCAGAGTAAAAGCAATGAGCCAATAGGTCTATCTAATCGCATTAGTTGTAAATAGGCTAGCATTAATTATTTACCTTGAAAAAAGCATAGCATGGATTATACCGATTAAGATAAAAGCTGCAATGTTACAGTATGACAAGTTACAATTCAGCATTAAGTAAAATAATCATTTACCTGAAATAACTATTTTTTCAAAAAATAGAAAATACAATTAAAGCATCTGCAAATATTGATCAGCAATCATAGCTAATGCCCGATAAAATGGACTTATCTCATTTTGCTTTAGTCTTTTTAAATAGGTTGAAGACCAGATCAATAAATGTTCATTGATTAACTGTTTTGCTGCTGTATAGTTATTATTTTCAAGCAACATGGCATACGCCATTAGCATTAATCCAAATTGATCTTCGGGTTCGTTCATTCCTGTATTGAGTGTCAAACCATGTTGCTGCAGAAATTGGCGGTAGCATTCTTGTGATTCGCCTAGTAATAAATGTTCTTTATCAAGGTAAAATGATCCCCATGGTGGTGCAGGCATTGTTCCTTGACCTTCAAATAGTAATGAAAACTGATAATTAAGTTCTGAGTCATCAATGTGATTTGCTAATATATTGCACTGTTCAGAAATAATACAAGGGTTTAACCATTTGACTAAATCATCAATATGTAATAATGCCTGTATTAATGGTGTGGTAACTTTATTATTTGGTGGATAATAAAAAAAAGTACTAAGTAGTTTTGCTAATGTGATTCTGGTTATGTTATCCAAATAAATATCCTTGAAGGTTTGGTTTTTGCGCCTAAAAACAATAAAGAGACAAGAGCTGCTGAACTTTTGTATTAATGATAACCCTCCTTTATGTTTTTAGCCATATCAAACAATGGTTAATGCAACCATATTGTAGAAATTAATCGTATTATTTGCAGTAATTTGAGAAACGGTGGTAATGAATATACATAAAAAAACTAATTTTTTCTCAATTGGTAAGAGATATGGCAATTATATCATTAAGAAAAAATAACTTTCACTAATTTGTTAGACGCTTTATGGTCAGTTGTCTAACTGCCTTATAAATTTTTATACTTAAACGTAGTGTTACCTGAAACTTTTTTATATTAATATAATTTTTCACCATATTAAACATAAATTAAGCTGTCATTATTTTATTTTTTGACATATGTCAAAGTTTATAAATTCATATCTGTTTATCCCTTTATTTCCATTTGATTAAAGATTATCATTACAGCTAGTAAGGATGTTAATCGCTTCCAATATAATAAATTAAAACGTAATGTCAGCTTTTTAAGGAGTCCATATGCTATTTAACCGTAGGCAGTTCTTTAAGATCTGTGCTGGTGGTATGGCTGGAACAACGGTAGCTACGCTTGGTTTTTCTCCAAACGTAGCGCTTGCTCAAACTCGCCAATATAAATTATTGAAATCAAAAGAAACTCGAAATAATTGTACTTACTGCTCTGTTGGCTGTGGTATGTTGCTATATAGCCGTGGCGATGGGGCTAAAAATGCCGAATCGTCTATTTTCCATGTAGAAGGAGATCCCGATCATCCTGTTAGTCGTGGTTCTCTTTGTCCTAAAGGTGCAGGTGTTCTGGATTATATAAAAAGCGAACAACGAGTTAAATATCCTGAATACCGTGCCCCTGGTTCAGATAAATGGCAACAAATAAGTTGGGATGAAGCCATTGATCGTATTGCTCGTTTAATGAAAGCTGATCGAGATAAAAATTTTGTTGAAAAAAATGCGGAAGGCACAACAGTCAATCGCTGGACAACAACAGGCTGGCTTGTTACCTCAGCGGCTAGTAATGAAACGGGTTGGTTAGCGTTCAAAGTTGCACGCGCATTAGGTATGTTAAGCCTTGAAACTCAAGCTAGAGTTTGTCATGGTCCTTCTGTATCTAGCTTAGCGGCTACTTTTGGTCGCGGCGCCATGACTAACAACTGGAATGATATCAAGAATGCTAATGTTGTTATCGTAATGGGGGGAAATGCAGCTGAAGCTCATCCGGTTGGTTTTAAATGGGCTATAGAAGCAAAAATTAATAATGGCGCTGAACTGATTGCCATTGACCCTCGTTTTCATCGAACAGCCTCAGTGGCTGATTTGTATGTACCTATTCGCTCAGGTTCTGATATTGCTTTTCTACTTGGTATTATCAATTATCTTATTACCAATAACGAAGTTAATTTTGACTACTTAGTTACTCATAGTAATGCAAGCCTAATTGTTCGTGATGATTTTAATTTTGATGAAGCTACAGGGCTATTTAGTGGCTATGAAGCTGATACCAAACAGTATGATCAGGCAAGTTGGGCATATCAAAAGGATGACAACGGGTATGCGCTTCGGGATAAAACACTAAGTCATCCCCGTTGTGTATGGAATCTATTAAAACAGCATGTCAAACGTTATACACCCGAAATGGTAAATAAAATAACGGGAAGTCCTATCGAAGGTTTTTTGCATGTTTGCCGCTCACTTGCTAGCACTAAAACTAACAATAGAGCAGCCACATTTTTATATGCATTAGGTTGGACTCAGCATACTTATGGATCACAAATTATCCGTACTGCTGCCATGATTCAGCTTATTTTAGGCAATATTGGCGTAATGGGCGGAGGTATTAACGCACTACGTGGACATTCAAATATTCAAGGCTTAACTGATGTTGGTTTATTATCAAATCGCCTGCCTGCTTATCTTGATTTACCAAAAGATTCTCAAGTTTCACTTACTCAGTACCTAGATGAAAAAACACCAAAACCACTTGGTCCAAGCGAAGTGAATTTTTGGGGGAATTATCCAAAATTCTTTGTCAGCTTTATGAAATCAATGTACGGTGATAAATCGACTAAAGATAACGATTGGGGATTTGATTGGTTACCTAAATGGGATAAAACCTACGATGTTTTAAGATTTAGCAAAATGATGCGTGATGGTCAAGCCAATGGCTTTATTTGTCAGGGCTTTAACCCACTTGCTGCACTTCCCGATAAAAATAGTATTCGCGAAGGTTTATCTAACTTAAAATTCTTGGTGAGCATTGATCCAATGCCAACAGAAACAGCTGAGTTTTGGAAAAACCATGGCGAATCTAATGATGTAGATTCTAGCAAAATTCAAACCGAAGTATTTAGATTGCCATCAAACTGTTTTGCAGAAGAAAACGGTACAATAGTTAACTCATCTCGCTGGCTACAATGGCACTGGGCAGCAGCAAGACCGCCTTATGAAGCTTTATATGATCCTGAAATTATTGCGCGTATCTTTTTGAGAATAAAAGAGCTGTATGCTGAAGAAGGTGGTGCTTATTACGAGCCAATTGAAAACTTAGTTTGGGATTATAAGGAGCCAGAAGGCCCAGCGGCTGAGGAATTAGCCAAAGATTATAATGGACGAGCACTTGCTGATATAACCGACGAAAATGGCAATGTTATTCTTAAAAAAGGTCAATTACTAAGTGGTTTTTCACAATTAAAAGCAGATGGTACAACCTCATCGGGTATTTGGATATTCTGTGGTTGTTGGACAGAACAAGGTAACCAAATGGCAAGGCGTGATCCAAGCGATCCATCTGGTAAAGGCGTTCATGCTGGTTGGGCGTGGTCGTGGCCGATGAATCGACGAGTACTTTATAACCGTGCTTCAACGGATGAAAATGGTAAACCATGGGATCCTAAACGAGTTTTAGTAAAATGGAATGGCTCAAGTTGGGTAGGCAATGATGTACCTGATTTTACAGCAACATTACCACCAAGTAGTGGGGCTGGTGCTTTTATCATGAATAATGATGGTTTAGGTGGGTTATTTTGTTTAAATCGGTTAGTCGATGGGCCATTCCCAGAGCACTATGAACCGTTTGAAACACCTATTAGTAATAATCCATTGCATCCAAATCAAGTCAGCAGCCCAGTAGCTCGCGCATTTAAAGAAGATTTGGCTCGCTTAGGGAATGCTAGCGAATTTCCTTATGTTGGTACCACTTATAGTATCACTGAACATTTCCATTTTTGGACGCAACACGCAAGGCTAGCTTCAATTACTCAACCCGAGCAATTTGTTGAGTTAAGTGAAAATCTTGCCCTCAAAAAAGGAATCAAATTAGGTGATACGGTTAAAATCACTTCACATCGAGGTTATATTAAAGCTAAAGCAGTTGTGACTAAACGTCTTCCAACTTTAATTGTTGATGGTAAAGAGATCGAAACCATTGGAATCCCAATAGTATGGGGATTCACAGGTCAGACAAAGAAAGGTTTTTTGGTTAATGAATTGACGCCACATTTAGGTGATGCAAATTCACAAACACCAGAATATAAATCATTCTTAGTCAATATCGAAAAAGTTACTACAGCGGCATAAGATGGGAGGATAAATTATGTCATTACAAACTCAAGATATTATACGCCGCTCAGCAACTAATGCTTTAACTCCAGCGCCACGAGCTAGGGACTATCAACAAGAAGTTGCAAAACTTATTGATGTGACCACCTGTATAGGTTGTAAAGCATGTCAGGTTGCTTGTAGCGAATGGAATGACCTTCGTGCAGAAGTTGGCAATACTGTTGGTGTTTATGATAATCCTGCCGATTTAGAGCCAAAAGCATGGACTGTAATGCGGTATTCAGAAGTCGAGATAAATGGAAAATTTGAATGGTTAATTCGTAAAGATGGCTGTATGCACTGTTCTGATCCTGGTTGTTTGAAAGCATGCCCATCAGAAGGTGCTATCATTCAATATGCTAATGGTATTGTTGATTTTCAATCGGAACACTGTATTGGTTGTGGCTACTGTGTAGCAGGTTGTCCGTTCAATATTCCACGAATTAGTAAAGAAGATAATCACTCCTATAAATGTACATTATGTGTCGATCGCGTTGCTGTTGGTCAAGAACCCGCCTGCGTTAAAACTTGTCCTACTGGCGCTATACACTTTGGTACTAAACAAGATATGATTCGCCATGCTGAACACAGAATTGTAGATTTGAAAAAACGTGGTTTTGAACATGCTGGTCTTTATGACCCACAAGGAGTTGGGGGAACACATGTTATGTATGTTCTTCATCATGCAGATCAGCCAGAATTGTATCACGGCTTACCAAAAAACCCTAAAATTAGTGAAATTGTCAGATTTTGGAAGGGTATTTGGAAACCGTTATCTGCAGCTGCATTTGTGGCAACTTTTAGTGGTTTGCTGTTCCATTACATGGGCGTTGGTGCAATTGAAGTTGATGAAGATGACATTGAAGAAGAAAAAGAAGCAGATAAACAAGCTCGAAAGCGTTTAGGCTTGCCTGTTTTAGAACAGAAAATTGACTCTAATTTATCACAACAGGAGAATCATCATGGATAAGAAAAGCATGATATTAAGAACACCACTTATTGTTCGCTTCTGTCACTGGTGTATGGTCTGTCTGTTTATTCTGACTGCGCTATCTGGCTTATCTTTATTTTTTCCATCTATAAAACTGTTTGGATTATTTCTTGGTACGCCACAATTAGTAAGAGCATTGCATCCATTTTTAGGGTGCATTGTTTTTGTTTTACTCATGTTTATGTTTATAAAACTTGCTCACCATAATATTCCAAATAAAAATGATCTTTTATGGATTAAAAACTTTAAACATGTCATTTTGGGCAAAGAAAGAGGCATTCCAATAGGCAAATATAATGTAGGACAAAAGTTTTTATTTTGGTGCATTATGGGGTTAATTTTAGTTTTATTTGTTACAGGCCTCATCATGTGGCGCCGTTATTTTGCGGATAATTTTTCTGTTCCAGTTGTCCGTATTGCGATATTTTTTCATTCTCTTGCTGCAATTGGCTTAATCCTGCTTGCAATTGGTCATGCTTATATGGCTATTTGGGTTAAAGGTTCCATTAAAGGGATGATAACAGGCTATGTTTCGCGTGCTTGGGCACAAAAAAATCATTCAACTTGGTATGAAGAAGAAATGGAAAAGATCTATCAAAATGAACTAAGGTTAAAGGCCAAATCTGAAGAAGAATCTACAGATATTAAACATAAACCAGCATAGTAATTTTCCTGCATCTATAATGGTATTTTCCGCTGATAGTAACTATCAGCGGTGTCATTTTAATAGTAAAAAAATAAAAAGCAGTGATGAATAAAATCACAATCAATGAGCATTTATAATGAGTATAAAAATTATCCCCCAAGAACAACTTGAACAACAAGCTACAAACTCAGTTATTAGACAAATCCCGTTACTATTTTATCCATCACCTAAAACACTTTATGCTCATCGAGCAGAACGTTTAAAAACTCTTGCAAACAATAATCCAATTAGTGATTATTTGAATTTTTGTGCAATTATAGCTGAACAACAAGCCAATTTAATTAAACATCAGCCTATAGATATTGATGTAACGTGTTTATTAAATAGCGAATATCCTCCACTTAGTTTAGATAATTTACCTCTTAAAGATACTTGGCAAGATTACTTTACTTCATTACTCGACTCATTTTCTGATACCACGCAGCAAATCGCTATAGTCATTGAACAGCTTAAAAAAAATAGCACTTTAGAATTACAAAATAAAGCATTACATTTGCTTAAAGGAGAATTTGATAAAGTTGATGGTAATGAAGCAATATTTATTTGGTCATCATTATCTGTTTATTATTGCCAACTGGCTAGTCAAATTAAAAGTAAAGCTATCGCAGAAAATACAGATAAACTCTGGTTATGTCCAGTTTGTAATAGTATGCCTACTGCTAGTATTATTCAATTAGGCGGTAACAACGGTTTACGCTATTTACATTGCAGTTTATGTGAAAGTGAATGGTATGTACCTAGAATTAAATGTACCTGCTGCGATAATATGAAAGACATACAATACCTCTCTTTAGAAAAAGAACTCGCTGCAATTAAAACCGAGTGTTGTGATGCTTGCCATAGCTATTTAAAAATATTTGATCAAGATAAAGATCCTCATATTGAAGTCATCGCGGATGATATTGCTTCGCTGATATTAGATATCAAAACCGAAGAAGAAGGGTTTGCTAAAAGTGGGGTAAATCCTTTTATATTTGCTCAATAAAAAAACAAAGATACTGATAATATAGTTTTATAGGCATTATATCGAATATGAAATAATTCATTCAAAGCTCATTAATTATTTAACTATTTTACAATAACGATTATTTTGTAACATGATCATCAATTAAATAAAATACAACTTCACATTTTTGATTAATAAAGCTAGAATTAAACTATTGTACTAGTTTGCGAGTTTAATTCATGAAACGTTTTATTTTATTGGTAACAATATTATTGCTTACACCTTTTTTAAGTTTTGCAGATACAATTAAAAATGTGGCCATTACGGCAATTGTTGAGCATCCTTCATTAGATCAAATCCGTGATGGTGTTAAAGATGAATTGGCAGACAGCGGCTATACGTTAAACAAAAATTTAACTGTCCAATACAAAAGTGCACAAGGAAGTAGCGCTACTGCAGCTCAGATTGCAAGGCAATTTGTAGCAGCAAAACCTGATGTTATTGTGGCAATTGCGACACCAAGTGCACAAGCAACAGCTGCAGCGACTAAACAAATTCCTATTGTATTTGCTGGAATTACCAATCCTATTGCCGCTAAATTAATTAAAGATTGGCAACCTGCGGGCACAAATATTACTGGTGTATCTGATTATCAAGAAATAGGTCCACAAATCGAATTTATGAAAAAAATTGTACCTAATGTTAAATCAGTAGGATATATTTATAGTCCAAGTGAAATTAATTCAACCGTGGTATTAAAAAATCTACAAACTCTTTTATCTCAACAAAATATTAATTTTATTGCGGTACCAGCTCAACGAACTGCTGATATTTCAACTGCTGCCAATACATTAAAAGGTAGAGTAGACTTAATTTACACGACAACCGATAATAATGTTGTTTCAGCCTATGAGTCATTAGTCAAATTTGCAAATGAAAATAAAATTCCTCTTTTAGCATCGTTCCCTGATGCGATTGAACGAGGAGCCGTTGCTGCATACGGCATGAGCTACTATGATGTAGGACGCCAATCAGGTAAGCTTGTTGTGCGCATATTAAAAGGTGAAAAACCAGGAAGTATAACTCCAGAAATAGGGCAAGCATTACGCCTTGTTGTTAATACTGATGCAGCTAAAAAACAAGGGGTTGCTTTGCCTCCTGAGGTAATTCAATCTGCTGACAAAGTCATAGGAAAATAATCAAGCCCTACTTCACTAAAATTAATTAACAATTTTGCTCACTTAGTAGTTAGGTGAGCAAAAAATATAACCTACAGTAATCCAATAACTGGATTAACATCAATTAATCAAGTTTACCAAGTTAACATCAAATCACCGATAAAGTGTAATAAAAAATTTACACAAATAACTGTTTTTATACTAGAAAATTATCTTTTTTTGCTTTATAGTAAATCAATATTTAGCTTGATTGTAAAAAAAACATTACAGGAGTGCTCTATGCGTAATTCTATCATTAAACTTTGTATATTACTTAGTTTATCGTTAGCAACATTTTATTCTTTCGCTGAGTCTAAAACCGAACAAAAATTTGTTGCCATTACAGCAATTGTTGAACACCCAGCATTAGATAATGTGCGTAAAGGTATTGAGGATGAGTTAAAAGATAGTGGTTATATTGCTGGAAAAAATTTAAAGTTACAATTTTTAAGCGCACAAGGTAGTAGTGCAAATGCAGCCCAAATTGCTAAACAATTTGTAGCAAATAAACCAGATGTTATTGTAGGGATTGCCACGCCAAGTTCGCAAGCATTAGTTGCTACAACAAAACTTATTCCTATTGTTTTCACTGCCGTTACCGATCCCGTAGCAGCAAAATTAACCCCGAGTTGGGATGCATCAAAGACAAATGTAACAGGTGTATCTGACGCCTTATCACTAGATTCTCAAATCGATATGATGCTAAAAATAAAACCTGAGGCTAAAAACATTGGTTATGTTTATAGCCCTAGCGAAGTTAACTCAACAATCATACTAAAACAGTTACAAAATGAGCTAGAAAAACGAGGTATGAAAATTATTGCCGCTCCTGCGCAACGTACTTCTGATATATCTACTGCGGCTAGAAGTTTAAAAGGTAAGGTTGATATGATTTATACTACTACCGATAATAATGTGGTTTCTGCTTATGAAGCTTTAGCAAAAGTGGCTAATGAAAGTAAAATTCCTCTTATTGCATCCAACCCTGAATCGGCAGAACGTGGTGCTATTGCCGCTTTAGGCATGAGTTATTATGATCTTGGTCGTCAAGCTGGTAAAATTGTTATCCGTATACTTAACGGCGAAAATCCTGGTGATATTCCACCACAAGTGGGTAATGTTACTCAATTAACAATTAATAAAAAAGCGGCTGAACGCCAAGGTGTTATATTATCTGAAAATGTATTAAAATCAGCTACCAAAATTGTTGAAAAATAATTTTTACTTTTTTTATAACTAAGCCGCCAACTTTGGCGGTTAACTTTTATGGATTTTTTTCATGTCTTCTGAATTCTTATTAGGCTCAATTGGAATTGGGCTTATTTATGCGTTGGTGAGTTTGGGTGTATTTATCTCGTTTCGTTTACTTGATTTCCCAGATCTTACTGCTGATGCAAGTTTTCCACTTGGTGGAGCGATATGTGGATTATGCATTTATATTGGTATCGATCCTTGGATTGCAACGTTGTTAGGTATGTTTGCTGGCTGTCTTGCTGGAGCAATGACAGGAATACTGTATGTTAAACTCAATATTCTTCAATTATTATCAAGTATTATTGTAATGATAGGACTCTATTCTATCAATTTAAGAATATTAGGTGTTGGTCCGTATATTATGGATGAAACATCAAGAATGGCAGGATCCCCTAATCTTTCTTTACTTGATGCCAAAACTATATTTTCACCATTTATTGCTGAAGATTACAGCAACCAATATATTGTACAACCTCTTATGGCTTTAGGATTTGTCATTGTGTTTTGGGCTTTACTCAATGCGTTTTTAAATACCCAAATGGGATTGGCCTTAAGAGCAACTGGCACTAACCAACGAATGGCAAAATCGCAAGGCATTCCGACTGGAAGAGTCACAATTCTTGGTATGGCTATATCAAATGGTTTAATTGCTCTCGGAGGTTCATTATTTGTACAAACACAAGGTGGGGCTGATATCACCATTGGTGTTGGTACAATTGTAATCGGTCTTGCATCAATTATTATTGGTGAAAGCTTATTCCCCGCTAAACGAATTTGGGCTGTGATGCTAGCAGTTATTGTTGGTTCTATTTTATATCGTTTATTTATTGCATTTGCACTTAGTAATGAGTTTTTACAAGAAATCGGGGTTGGAACAGAAGATTTAAATCTCATTACGGCGATACTCGTTGTGCTGGCTCTTGTTGTGCCTAAGCAATTAAAAAAACACGCAAAAATAAGAGGTAAGTAAGCATGATTAAAGTTGAACAATTACAATTAACTTTTAATCAGGGTACACCAATTGAAAATCATGTATTACGAGGACTAAACCTGAATATTAGTGAAGGTGAATTTGTTACCATAATTGGTAGTAACGGAGCAGGTAAAAGTTCTTTATTGAATGTGATTAGTGGCGATTTACTTCCTGATTCAGGAAAAATTGCTATTAATGGTAAAAATGTCACTCGCTGGCCAGCATGGAAACGAGCTGGTATGGTTGCTCGTGTATTTCAAGACCCCATGGTTGGCACATGTGAAAACTTAACTATTGAAGAAAATCTCGCTATAGCTTATAACCGAGGATATCGTTTTACCTTATCTTCAGCTCTTAATCGAAATATCAGATCAATATTTAAAGAAAAACTTGCTACTTTAAATTTAGGTCTTGAAAATCGATTATCAGATATGATGGGATTACTCTCTGGAGGTCAAAGACAAGCTATTAGTTTGTTAATGTCAACTTTACAACCATCTAAAATATTATTGCTTGATGAACATACCGCAGCACTTGATCCTAAAACTGCGCAATTTGTTTTAGATCTTACTGATAAAATAGTATCACAAAACAAATTAACGACCATGATGGTAACCCACTCAATGAAACAAGCCTTAGAATATGGCACCCGAACTGTCATGCTGCATCAGGGGCAAGTGGTACTTGATGTATCAGGAGAACAACGAGCTAAATTAACTGTAACGGATTTATTAGATATGTTTGAAAAAACACGTGGTGAAAAAGTTACCGATGATGCATTACTTTTAGGTTAATAATAAATCAAAAAGCAATATTTCTATCAAAAATATTGCTTTTCCAAACTTATTGATGCAAATTTTATTCTGGTCATATCTTGCTATTCATAGAGCCATTATATTTACTTATTAATACAAATTGTAATAAAGCTACTGATGTTTACGTATAAAATATTCTATAACATCAAAGAAATAATATTAAGTTAACAATCATTTAATCTTAAAACAAATTCAAAAATTCTAATTGGCTATTTTTAATAACACATTTTTAATTTTTGTCGAACTGCCATTAAAGCAAACCCTAATAAATTTTTACCTTGCCATGTCAATGGGTTATCTATATTCGGAGCATCTTGAGCTAAACCAATTCCCCAAATTTTATCAGTGGGACTAGCTTCAACTAAAACTCTTTGTTGAGTGGATAATAAAAAATCAGCTAATTGTCGATTTTGAGAAAATTTTGCGAAGTTACCCTCTATAACAATAGATAAACATTGTTCATCCCATATTTTTTCAACAAATCCTCTGACTTGGCGTCCCAATGATTTAGCAAGGCCTGGATTGTTAGCTTTAAGGATCTCTTGTAATATTTCTTTATCCTCAAATAATCGTGCTTTTGCTGCCATCATATAATGTTCAGCTGTAGCATAATAAATATCATTAACAGTAAATCCGCTAGGGTACCATTGGCTAAAGCAAGATTTTGTAATTATAGACGAAGGCTCTCTTTGGTTATGTCCCCAAAAATATACATATTTAAATCTTTCTCCTGTTTTATAACGTTGGCATAACTCATCAATATCTACAATTTTTAGAAAAACATCGGGTTGATTATATTTCATAGTTAAAATAGTCCTTTAAAAATTCATAAGATATTTTTTTCGAAATCGCTTTATGGAGGAGTATTGTATTATAGATGATTTAATTAAACTTTTTCTGAAAAAAATTTACAAAAAAGACGATTATTTTTATAACGCTCTTTTATTTTTTTTAAAAAAGATTATCTTATTAAGAATTCAAGTCAACATCTCTTTAATTACAAACAATGAAATTATATGGCCTTTCTGGTACAAAAATTAGCTGTGCATTTATATCTGCATGTATAAGTACCCCTTACAACACAACTCGTTTTATCAAAGATTTAATAGCTGGAATAACTGTTGGGATTATTGCTATACCACTAGCAATGGCACTAGCTATTGCTAGTGGTGTACCACCACAGCATGGTCTATACACAGCAATTATAGGTGGTTTTATCATTGCATTAACGGGTGGTTCAAGGTTTAGTGTTTCTGGACCTACAGCAGCATTTGTAGTTATTTTATACCCTGTATCATTACAATACGGATTATCTGGACTACTAATTGCAACATTGCTATCGGGTATATTTCTTGTATTAATGGGATTAATTCGATTAGGTAGATTAATCGAATATATTCCTTTACCCGTTGTATTAGGTTTCACATCGGGCATTGCCATAACTATAGCAACCATGCAAATTAAAGATTTTTTTGGTTTAACACTTGAGCACATGCCAGAAAGTTATATTGGTAAAGTTACGGAACTAGCTAAAACACTACCAACCATTAATATTGCTGACACTTTAGTCGGTGTAGTAACACTGATTGTGTTAATAGTATGGCCAAAACTTAGACTTAAAATATCAGGACACCTACCAGCTCTAATTGCTGGTATTGCTGTCATGTTTATTTTTAATCAATTTGGCTATCAAATTGAAACAATTGGTTCACGATTTACCTATACACTAGCTGATAATACGATAGGTCATGGTATACCCTCTGTTCTACCAGAGTTTATTTTACCTTGGCAGCACGCTGATTTTACTTGGGATTGGTCAACATTTACTGCCTTACTGCCAATTTCACTGACCATGGCAATGTTATGCGCAATTGAGTCATTACTCTGTGCTGTGGTATTAGATGAAATGACACACACTAAACACCACTCAAATAGTGAACTCATTGGCCAAGGTTTAGGTAATATTATTGCACCATTTTTTGGTGGCATTTCAGCAACAGCGGCTATTGCACGTTCAGCGGCAAATGTCAAAGCAGGTGCAACCTCGCCTATTGCAGCCGTTTTGCATTCTTTAGTTGTTTTACTTGCTCTTATTTGCTTCGCACCAGCATTATCATTTATCCCACTTTCTGCTATGGCGGCATTATTACTTATCGTGGCATGGAATATGAGTGCAGTTCAACGCGTCATTTATATTATCAAATGTGCTCCTAAAGATGATATCTTGATTATGCTTATTTGCATGTCGTTAACAGTACTATTTGATATGGTGATTGCAATTACACTTGGGATTATACTTGCCTCAATCCTATTTATGCGCCGTATCGCCCGTATGACTCGCTTAGTTGAACTTAATCGCAGTAACGATAAAACCTTAGTGCTACGTATTAACGGGCCACTATTTTTTGCTGCCGCTGAACGTACATTTTTAGAAATCTATCAAAAGATTAATGGATATGAACACATAGTGCTACAATGGGATGCGGTACCTATTCTTGATGCTGGTGGGCTCAATGCTTTAATTCATTTTATTGATGAACTACCTGAACAAGTTGATCTATCAATTTGTGAGTTACAGTTTCAACCATTAAAAACATTAGCTCGCGCAAAAATTGTTCCAATTTCTAACAAACTAATGTTCTATTCAACGCTAGAAGAAGCACTGAAAGATAAAGATTAATTCTAAAATTAGATTTATTATATTAACTAATTTATATGCACAGTAACAGTTTGAACAGAAACTAATTACTGTGCAATAAATTGTACCTTCACTACCTTTCTTTTCATTTACTAAATCACCATTGACAAACTATAAGTCTTAAAAAGTGGTTTTAATTTGAAATCCAAAATTAACTTATAAAAATAGGTAAATAACATGATATCTAACGAAAACAAAGTCTACAATCTTAAAGAAAAATCAAGCTGGTTTATTTTAGTTGGTGTTATTTTAATTATATTGGGGGGCTTAGCATTAGGTTATCAGTTCATGGCAACCGTCTTTTCTGTCTATTTTATTGGTTCATTAATTTTAATTGCAGGTATTGCCCAAGCGCTACATTCATTTCGCATTAAAGATTTTGGTCAGTCAGCATTATGGGCAGTAATGGGGATTTTATACATTTTTATTGGTCTAATGTCATTTTTCCAACCTGTTGCGGTTTCATCAGCCTTAACATTGGTGATTTCATTCTTGCTAATTATGAGCGGCTTTACACAAATATTTGCGGCTATGAATAACCGCAATTTACCTCGCTGGGGATGGGTTTTAACCTCAGGGATTATTACATTAATTTTAGGATTTATGATTATTGCAGGTTGGCCATATGACAGTCTTTGGGTATTAGGTATGTTTTTAGGTATCGACCTTATTTTCCAAGGTTGGGCATATGTAGCTATTGGTTTTGCATTAAAAAAATAGATGTTAAATAACACATTCGTTGCTCACAATCTAGCAATGACTTTCAAGAGGTTACCACTAATTGTGAGCAGCAAGTAATTACAGTAATGACTCGAACACAAATACAACTTATTTAATTTTGTTATAAATGAATTAAGCTGATTATTTATAGATTTTGTTAGTTTTTGCCTTAACTTCTTGCATTGTCTGTAAAATCCGATGATAGTTATCAAGCCTTGATGGTGCAATTTTACCGTCTTGTACTGCTTTTTGTAGTAAACAACCTGGTGTATCAAAGTGATTACAATCGCGAAAGTGGCAACCGCCTAAATAATTATCAAATTCTTTAAAACCACTAATCACTTGTTCAGGCTCTAAGTGCCATAAACCGAATTCGCGGATCCCTGGTGAGTCAATAATATCTCCACCATTTGGTAAGTGGTAAAGCCGAGAGGAAGTGGTTGTATGTTGACCAAGTCCAGATATTTCTGAAATACCTCCAGTCATAACTGATTGTGATTGATGAGGTAACAGTAAATTAATAATACTTGATTTTCCCACACCAGACTGCCCAACTAAAATGGAAATCTTACCTTGCAAAATTTCTTGTAATACAGCAATGCCTTGTTGATTTTGACACGAGACATACAAAACTTGATAACCGATATGAGTATAAATCGTCAATTTTTTTTCAACTTCAGTGCGTTGATCATCATTAAGTAAATCAATTTTGTTTAAAACAATAATAGGTTTTATATCAGTGCATTCACAAGCAACTAAATAGCGATCGATAATATTTAGTGATAATTCTGGCAAGACAGCCGAAATAATCACGATTTGATCAACATTTGCGGCAACGGGTTTAACGCCATCATAAAAATCAGGCCGGACAAGTTCAGAATGTCTCGGGTGAACTGCTTCAATAATACCATTGGTATTTGGCTCTAAACTTTCGCGCCATACTACTTTATCACCAGTGACTATCGACGGTAACGTGCGACGAATACTACAACGATAAATAAGACCTGCACTATCTTCAACATCTGCAGACTTACCAAAACGACTTATTACTACACCGTCACGAGGTGACGAAAAATTTGCCAGACTCTCATCTTGCTTTATTGCTAATCGTTGCTGATGTTTTGCCGCTACACGTCTTTTTTGATTATTGGATAGTTTATTTTTTGCCATAGTACTCATTTTTTACTAAAACAGATTGTCAGTTATGCTACACTACTCAGTATCAAAAAGAAAATCTCTATAGCAAATTATGAACAAACAATCTCAAATTAATATTAACAATCTTATTTGGATAGATCTTGAAATGACTGGACTCAATCCAATAACTGATCGCATTATTGAGATCGCAACCATTGTTACCGATTCTAACTTAAATATTCTTGCTGAAGGACCTGTGATTGCAGTTCATCAATCTGATGAGCAATTAGCATTAATGGATGAGTGGAACCAAAACACCCATGGCAAATCAGGACTTATTGAGCGTGTTCGCAAAAGTACTATTAGTGAACAACAGGCCGAACAACAAACCATCGAATTTTTAAAACAATGGGTACCAGAAAACAGCTCTCCAATTTGTGGTAATACTATTGGGCAAGATCGTCGTTTTTTATTTAACTATATGCCTAATTTAGAAAGTTATTTTCATTATCGCTATTTAGATGTCAGCACAATTAAAGAATTAGCTAAACGTTGGAAACCTGAAATACTAAAAGGGATTAGCAAACAGAGTTCTCATCAAGCTCTTGATGATATTCGTGACTCAATTGCTGAACTTGTTTATTACCGTGAACACTTTTTTGATCTAACCAACTTATAATTAGTATGCAAATTTTATATACTTTTTTATTGTATTTGATTCAACCATTGGTTTGGCTAAGACTGCTTTGGCGTAGTCGTAAAGCACCAGCTTATCGAAAGCGTTGGCTTGAACGCTATGGTTTTTGCAAAAATAAAGTTAAATCTAACGGTATTTTAGTGCATGCCGTATCGGTGGGTGAAACGATAGCAGCCATCCCACTAATCAAAGCACTTAAACAACAGTATCCTAGTTTACCTATCACAGTTACCACCATGACGCCAACAGGCTCAGAGCAAGTTAAGTCATTACTTGGTGATAGCGTCAGCCATGTATATTTACCTTATGATTTGCCCTGCGCGATAAATCGTTTTTTAAATACGGTTAAGCCCAAATTAGTGATCATTATGGAAACTGAGCTTTGGCCTAATTTTATTGGTCAATGTTACAAACGAAATATTCCACTGATTCTTGCCAACGCTAGATTATCAGAACGATCAGCTAACCGATATCGCAAACTAGGACGCGCGATTAGCCATTTACTATCAAAAATCAGCACCGTTGCCGCACAAAATAAGCAAGACGGAGAGCGTTTTGTGTCACTTGGTTTGCCGAGTGATCATTTAGCCATAACCGGCAGTATTAAATTTGATATTGATTTAACAGCTCAACAGCAGCAAAAAATTGCAACGCTAAAACAACAGTGGCAAGTAAACCGCCCTGTTTTTATTGCTGCAAGTACACATAGTGGTGAAGATGAAATCATCTTGTCTGCCTTTGAACGATTATTACAAACATACCCCGATTTGTTATTAATCGTTGTTCCCCGCCACCCTGAACGCTTTAAAACCGTCGAAAAATTAATTAATGATTGCGGATTAAATTATATAAACCGCAGTAGCGGTCAAATTCCTGCTAAACAAACCCAAGTCATTTTGGGTGATACGATGGGAGAATTAATAGAACTTTATGGTATTGCCGATATCGCCTTCGTTGGTGGCAGTTTAGTGAAACATGGAGGGCATAATCCATTAGAACCCGCACTTCACCACATCCCAATCATTAGTGGCGAACATTTTTTCAATTTTAAAGTGATTTGTGAGCAACTTATTTCAGCTGACGGCATGATCATTTGTGCTAGCACAGCCGATTCCCTTTATTCAGCGATTAATGGGCTTTTAGAAAATAAAACGCGTAGTCAACAAATTGGCGAACAAGCGTATCAAGTATTAAAACAAAATCAAGGCGCACTACATAGGCTTTTTAACATTATCAACTATTATCTTTGCTCAAAATAAGGATTACTTGTGAATAAAAAACAAGGGTTATTGCTGATTAATCTAGGTACACCAAACGCGGCAACACCAGATTCAATAAAACGGTACTTAACCGAGTTCTTACTCGATCGCCATGTCGTTGATTTACCGAAACTGTTTTGGTATCCGATTTTAAAGTACCTTGTAATACCTAAACGAGTGCCTTATATTATCCATCATTATCAAAAAATTTGGATAGATGGCTCATCACCTTTACTTCATTACAGCCAATTATTATGTGATAAATTACAACTCCACTTACCAAATATTCAATGTGAATTAGCCATGACCTATGGTGAACCCAATATTCAATCTGCATTGAACAAGCTTCAATCATGTTCAAAAATTACGGTATTGCCACTTTTCCCACAATACTCAACGACCACAACACTCGCTGTACTTGATAAACTTAAACAAGTTATAGCAACCGACAAAATCATAAATAGTATTGACTATATTCGTGATTATGCCGATCATCCAAGTTATATCAATGCACTTTATTTACAAATTAAGCAAGCATTTCAATGCCAAGGTGAGCCTGAAGTGCTTATACTATCTTATCATGGTATTCCAGAGCGTTATATTTACAAACGAAAAGATGATTATATTCAACGTTGTGAAATAACCACACAGTTAATAATCGAAAAATGCCGAACAAATAACATAAATATACCAATTCAAATGGCTTATCAATCTAAATTTGGAAAAGGTAAATGGGTTACGCCAAGTACCAGCGATACACTACAAACATTAGCAAAAAGTGGTGTTAACAATGTGCACGTCATCTGTCCCGGATTTTCGGTAGATTGTATTGAAACTATTTACGAAATTGACGAAGAAAATCGAGAAATCTTTTTAAATGCAGGTGGAAAATCATTTTATTATATTCCCACATTAAATGACACAGACTTACAAATTAATTTAATCATGGCATTAATCAACCAAACTCAGCCACCTATACTTAATAATTTATACTGAAACACATAGTTACCTGAAACTTTTTGACAAAAATGATACGACTTAAAAATTACACTAAATAGTGTAATTGTTGATTTTTAAACGAATGAAATTTTAAATTAACGAATATTAATGCTAATTATCTATCGCCTAAGTAATCTATGGCGTATGATAAGGCATTATTTTATAATTCAGTATTTGAGCACTGAGGAGAAAATTAAGTGAAAATAATCATCATTGGCGCTCAAGCTGCAGGCGCAAGTGCTGCTGCAAAGGCTAAAAGAATGAACCCTGAGGCAACCATCCGTATTTATGAAAAATCAGATATTGTTTCGTTTGGTGCTTGCGGTTTACCTTATTTTATTGGTAACCACTTTACTGACGCCAACGAAATGATATCCCGAACGCCTGAGCAATTTCAAAAAGATGATATTGAAATAAAAACTTTACATGAAGTCATTGCTATTGATACTAATCAAAAAAAATTAACTGTTAAAGATCTCAATACTGGCAATTGCTTTGATGATAGCTATGACAAGTTACTACTTGCAGTTGGTGCAAGTCCCATCATTCCCCCTTTTGAAAATAGCCAACTAAAAAATATCTTCACATTACGCAACCTGCATGACGGGTTAGCTATCAAACAGACATTATCCAACTCAAATATCAAAAATTTGATTGTTATAGGTGCTGGATATATTGGGCTTGAAATAGCTGAATCGCTTGTTGCTTTACAAAAAAACGTCAAATTGATTCAATTGGATGACAGAATTCTTATCGATGCATTTGATAGGCAAATCACTGAACTAATTGAAGAAAATATTAAACAACATTGTGATCTACATTTGCAAGAGCGAGTACTTGGCTTTGAAGGATCGCACAACGTCACACATGTAATTACTGATAAATCACGATATCCAGCCGATGTTGTTATTATTGCAACTGGTGTTAAGCCAAACAATGATATCTATAAAAACCTTGGTATTAAGACACTTGCAAATGGTGCCATAATCACCAACAGCTTTGGACAAACTAATATGGCAGATATTTATGCTGCTGGAGATTGTGTTGCCCTTCACCATAGAGTTAGTCATTCAATGGTATATATTCCACTTGCTACAGGGGCGAACAAACTAGGCAAAATTGTAGGCGAAAATTTAGGTGGCGGAAATTGTGAATATCCTGGCACTATTGGCACCTCAGCCTTAAAAGTCTTTGATATTGAAGCAGGACGAACAGGTTTAACTGAAAGCGAAGCCCAAAAATCTGGAATTCCTTATAAAACTGTCATAGTTAAAGATAAAAATCACAGCAACTATGTTGCTGGTCAAACAAGTGTAACAGCAAAACTTATCTATCATGCCGACACTCGAGTGATTTTAGGTGGTCAAATAGCTGGAGGGCAAGGTGCGGCATTAAGGGTCAACACTCTTGCAACCGCAATATGGACGAATTTGAAAATTGATGAATTAGCCATGATGGATTTTCTTTATGCACCGCCATTTTCCAGACCGTGGGATATTTTAAATATTGCAGGCTCAATTGCAAAATAAGATAGATATTAATAAACCTATCAATAAATATTTTACTAGATAATTAAATTTATTATTAAAGGGTGAGGATTAAATATGCCAGATGCCATTTTTCAAGGAGTCTTTTTTGAAAAGTTCTTATCTATTACTCATTACCAGACATTAATTGGTATTGGGTTACTGCTCATCTGTTTTTTTGCAGTAATGAGGCCATTACAAAAGCAAAAGGTTAATTTTTCAATACGTATGTTAGTTGGGTTAATACTTGGTGCCGTGCTTGGTTTAAGTATTCAAGCTGTAGCAGGATTTCCAGACACATCAACAATCTGGATGCAAGAAACCGCAACTTGGTATGGACTATTTGGTCGAGCATTTATCGCTTTTATCCGAATGTTAGTGATACCACTCATATTTGTATCTATTGTTAAAGTAATTATCGATTTCTCTGGTAAAAAAAATCTACCCCAAATCGCATTCAGAGGAATTTTTTGGTTACTGTTTACAACAGCAATTGCCTGTATTGTTGGTATTTTGTTAGCTAATCTATTTGCATTAGGTGAAATAAGCTCAAGTTCTGTACATCAAGCTCAGGCAAAACAATACACTAATATTATTGATACCTTTATAAATCTAATTCCAAGCAATATTATTGCATCAATGGTAAACGAAAATATTGTTGGATTGGTCATTTTCTCTGCCTTAATGGGGATTGCCGCCAACAGAATGGAAAAGAAAAACTCACAACCAATTGCCCTATTTAAAACGTTTATCGAAGCACTTTATAAGATCATCATGTCGATTGCGATGACAGTCATAAAATACATGCCTTATGCAGTAATTGCTTTACTTGCTCGCACCATCATTTCTAACGGAATACCCGCAATTATTCAGGTTTCAAGTTTTGTTGCAGCGATCTACATCGCCACATTGATTATGTTGATTGTACATGTTGCCATTATTGTGATTCATGGTATTTCACCAATCATGTTTATAAAAAAAGCGCTAGGAACATGGTTATTAGCCTTTACAAGTCGCTCCTCTGTCGGTTCATTACCAATGACTATTTCAACACTAACCGTCCGAATGGGTGTTAATACAGGTACCGCAAATTTAGTTGGCTCTCTAGGTAGTACCATGGGAATGAATGGATGTGCCGGTTTCTTTCCTGCTTTACTTGCTGTTATGGTAGCTCATATGGTTGGTATTGATACTAATATCCAATTTTATATTATGCTTGTCATTGTAGTGGTTATTGGTTCAATTGGTATAGCTGGAATTCCTGGCACGGCAACAGTTGCCGCAACCGTTGTTTTATCAGGTATGGGCATGGCCGAATACTTCCCATTAATTGGTATGGTTTTAGCTGTTGATCCAATTATTGATATGGCAAGAACTTTAGCTAATGTATCTGGCGCTATGACAGCCGCTGTCGCAACCGATAAAGAAATTGGTCTTATGGATATGACAGTATACAACGACCCAGATGTCACTCTTGAAAACGAGCAGCCAGAAGCTTAACTGCAATGGCTGTTGCTATGAGTGAAATAGTACAACAAATTTCAAGATAATAATCAATTTTTGTTTTGCTATTATTGGTGTTGAACGATTTTTTTGGGTAAACAGATTTTCTGAATATTGGTTTGAATTTGATGCTAAATTTTTTGCCTATGATATTTGTCCCGCTATGATTTGTATTTATGTCATAGCGGTAACTTCTGCTTTTTTTTGTGAGGATCACTACATATAAATCAATTCAAAGGCAGTTATTTTTTTAATTTAGGCGAACCGATAAAAGCCAAAATTAAATGTATAGAATCTTGATAAGTTCGGTAGTTTTAATTTTGGATATAGCATAAGTGCATAGATTAATAATAGCGGTAAATTAGAATGTAGTTTACGTGATTGTATTTGTATAGATGCCGTAATTTGGTAAAACAAGCAGGTAAACTTATAAAAGTTAATAATGTAACAATCGAAAGAATAAAAAATTAAGATTTAAAGATAGGTATATTGACATGCGGTGTTGTAGGAATGTTTTTTTCTCTAAAATCGTTCAGGTTGGTTATTGATTTTATTGAATTTTTTTGTGAATCAAATGGTAATAGAAAATTTTGGGGATCGGTGAGGTTTCAAACATTTTATCTATTAGTGGGTAGAATAGCTACAATAGCTACTTCCAATTTAGGGGATTAGCCGATAAACTGCACCGAAAAGGCCAAAACGTCCGCTCCTAAGTCTAATTCTAAAAAACATAACTATTTGACTTAAATTAAGAGCAAAAAGCATTAATAAAA
The DNA here is from genome assembly GCF_013346885.1 of Gilliamella sp. ESL0232. NCBI lineage: Bacteria > Pseudomonadati > Pseudomonadota > Gammaproteobacteria > Orbales > Orbaceae > Gilliamella > Gilliamella sp. ESL0232. Next base: position 117,266 of record NZ_JAAEDW010000006.1, read on the forward strand.
TAAATGAACTATATAAAAGGTTTTTATAAAAAAATAATTATTTTAACCGCACCGAAAGGTTTGAATATTGCTTTTTTCCCAACGTCGGTATTTATCCAACAACTGAGTAAGACTAAAATTTATTTTGCACCCATATAATTTAACTGACGCCATGATTCATAAACCACAACGGCAACAGAATTAGATAAATTCATACTACGGCTAGTGGCGAGCATGGGAATGCGGATCTTTTTCTCTTGTGGTAGTGCATCAAGTATGTTTTTTGGTAAGCCTCGGGTTTCTGGTCCAAACATTAAGAAGTCATTTTGCTGGTAATCGACTTCACTGTGTGGCTTTTGTCCTTTTGTGGTTAAAGCATAAACTTGTGTTGATAGGTATATTTGATTGGCATCTAAAAAATGGTTGAGATTTTTATAGCGTTTTACATCAACAAATTCTTGATAATCAAGCCCGGCTCGCCTTAACTTTTTGTCATCCCAGAAAAAGCCCATAGGCTCAATAATATGTAAATTGAAACCAGTGTTAGCACAAAGACGGATAATATTTCCAGTATTAGCAGGAATTTCGGGTTCAAATAAAACGATGTTTAAGGCTGAATTTGACACAACTTTTCTCATTTATTATTTATTGATGTTTATGAATTGGCAATATTATCACAATTCTAAGTCCACCAAGATGACTTTTTTCTGCTTTTACAGTACCGTGATCGCGTATGATGGCATTAGCTACAATAGCGAGCCCTAATCCAGTTCCGCCAGATTCACGATCTCGAGCTTCACTTGTACGATAAAAAGGTCTAAAAATTTGTTCTAGTTCACTTTCAGCAACTCCTGGACCATCATCATCAATTGTAATTGTTAGCTTTTGTTGTTGTGCTACAAAATTAATATCGATCTGTTTATTTGAATAGCGAAATGCGTTGCGTATAACGTTTTCAAGTGCGCTACACAAAGCAATTGGATAGCATAATATAGTATGGTTAGTTGGAAAATTTGTAACGACCAACGTTTTACCTATTTGTTCTGCTTCAAAAGTGGCATTATCAAGCACCTGTTTAAATAGAATATTAATTTTATTAACTTCACGAATTTCATTATTGTCATATTGTTGCCTTGCCAATGACAATAAGTCACCAATCATAGAATCTAATTTTATTGCTTCATTATTAATACGTATAACTTCACTGCTTTCACCTTGTTTGCGTCGCAATAGCGATGTAGCAAGCTGCAAACGAGTCAAAGGAGTGCGCAATTCATGAGAAATATCTGAAAACAAACGTTGCTGTACTTCTTGCATTCGTTTAAGCTCTCTTAGCATATGGTTAAAACTAGCACCAGTAGCTTTATATTCAGATGATCCTATTTGTTCTAGCTCAGGCCACTCTTGTAAATTCCCTTTCGCAACCTGATCAGCTGCTTTTTTTAGCCCTCGAGCAGGTTTTGCAATACTCCAAGATAGCCATAGTAAAAAAGGAGAACTTGCCAGCATGGTTAAAGTTAATAGTAAAAAAGGATGATCAAATATAAAGTTGACTAATTGAGATTGAATATCTGTAGTTTGTTGTAGGATATATAATTGATATTCAGCATTAGCATAATGAATGAGAAAAGGTCCTATAATTTCTTGAGAATCATAAATTTTTTTTGCAGGATCTTTGACATCATGGGATTTTTCACTAAAGTTTTTGATTAAATCAATATTTTTTGTTTCAGCTGTAATGATTTGTTCATTAGGGGTAACAATAAATAAAAATTGACCTGGTTTTTGATAACTATCCATAACAACAATAAAACGCATCCACCACCGAAAACTATCTTTTGGTACATTAATAAGATCATTTTCAATTTGATGCGCAAGCATATTACCAGCTTGTTTATCTTTGTTTGCTAAGTAGGTTAGGTTTCGAGCATCAAGACTCGGCAAAACCATTATTAACATTAGAAAAAAAGCTATGGTTAATAAAAATATTGTGAAAATTCTTATTGTTAGTTTATCAAAAAGCCACATATCATATTATCTGATCTTCATTATAAAGTTATTCATATAACAAATCGTCATTTCGATCAATTACAAATAAGTAACCTTTTGAACGTAATGTTTTAATCCATGGTAAACCATCACTTCTAGGCGGTAGTTTTTTCCGTAATCTAGATACATGTACATCAATTGAGCGAGCAAGTGGAGCTAAATTTTTACCCAAAACAAATTCGCTTAGTTTTTCGCGTGTGATTATCTTTCCCGAATTTTCTAGAAAGGTAAGCAACACTTGAAACTCAGTACCCGTTAAATCTATATACTTGTTATCAAAAAAAGCAGAACCCTGTTTTCGATTTACATTAAGTTTATCAATTGTATATTTAATTGGTTGTTCAGTTTCATCGTTTGCTACATTATCCCAATGCGCTCTACGCAAAAGTGCATTGATTCGGGCAATAAGCTCTCTATCATTAAATGGTTTTAGAATGTAGTCATCAGCACCAAGCTCAAGTCCAATCACTTTATCATATTCATTATCTTTAGCCGTTAAAAAAATAACAGGTACCGTAAATTTACCTCTAAGTTGAGATAAGAATTTAAGTCCATTCATTTCAGGCATCATAATATCAAGTAAAATAAGATCTATCGTACTATCAAACTTTTCTAAAGCCTGAATACCATTATTCGCTATTTCAACAAGAAATCCTTCTAACTCAAGAAGTTCTCGTAATAATAAAGTAATTTCTGGATCATCATCAACTACAAGTAATTTACTGCTCATTACAATCCTCTTTATTTCATTCATTCTTGATATTAATTTTTATACCAAATATAGTTTTATCCAAAAATTTACTATATATGTAAAAATCACGAACAATATAGTAAATTATTGTTAATTTTTATATAGAAAATATTTTTACATTATTATAGCCTTGGTCAATTAAATAAAGCGCTTGTAATTTACTCATGACTCCACGATCGCAATATAGTAAATATTGCTTCGATTGATCCAAATTCCCAAATTGCGTTGCTAACTTATAAAATGGAATATGCTTAACTTCAATATCGCTTAATATAAGTGGATTATCTTCCTGATCTTCTGAAGATCGAATATCAATAACCACGTGATCGGTACTCAAAGTTGTGACAGTTTCAACATGAGCAATTTTTGTATCAGTTTGTTTTGCTATCTCACGAATATCAATATTTTCAGCCTCGGCAACTGCTTTATCCAAAATCGTGAAATTAAAATTCATTTCCTCTGCTTCAATTTTTTCTTTCACGGCTTTAACTGTTGGGTTTTTAGATATTACGCCACAAAATTCTGGCATTGTTTTTGCTATATCTTCAGTACCAATTTGACGCGCAATATTGATAATGGTTTCTTTATCGTGTGTGATTAAAGGACGTAAAATTAATGTATCACTAGCATTATCAATTAAACGTAAATTGGTAAGTGTTTGGCTTGATACTTGCCCCAATGCTTCTCCAGTAACGAGAGCTTCCACTTTATAACGTTGCGCAATTTTTGATGCCGCACGAATCATCATCCGCTTTAAGATAACGCCCATTTGCCCATCATCAATTTTTTCAAGAATCTCACCAACAACATCCGAAAAGTCAATAGCAATAAAACGCACTTTATGTGAGCTACCAAAACTCTCCCATAGGTAATGCGCCATTTGTTTAACTCCAATTTCGTGAGTTTTTCCACCAAGATTAAAGAAACAATAATGCACTCGGCTTCCGCGTCGCATTAGCATATAACTTGATACACCAGAATCAAAACCACCCGATATGAGCGAAAGAACATCTTCTTGTGTACCAGTTGGAAAACCGCCAATGCCAGCATGTCGACCTTTTACCAGCAGTAACTTTTCTTTGTCGATTTCAAGATGAACGGTGATTTCTGGATGAGTTAATTTAACCTTAGCCGAAGACACATGTTGATTAAGCCCACCACCAACATAACGTTCAACATCAATTGAAGTAAATTCATGTTTACCTCGACGCTTAACGCGTACACAAAACGTTTTGTTTTCAATTAATGGAGCATAATAATCTAATGCTTTTTCAAAAATATCATGCATATCAACAAAAGTGATTTCATCGACAGCAAGAATATGATGTATACCAGGGATTCGCATTAATAATTCAAGTATCTTAGCTTCACTATTTTCAACTTTTGGACGAACTTCAATAAAATCCCAATGACGAATAACTGCAACATCTTCAATATGATGCTTTAAAATATTACGAATGTTACTTGTTAGTATTTTAATAAATCGTAAACGAACAGAATCACTTTTGATGGTAATTTCGGGAAAGAGCTTAACAATAAATTTCATAAAATCAATGCGAACTATTATAAAAATGCATCATTATACTTGTTTTACTCAAAAACTCACAATTGATTATGATAAATATATCTAATGACTGTTTTAATTTATTGCTTGAAATAAAATTAGTGAATACACAATAATACATCATCTACAGATAAAATAAGTATTTTTACTACCTGAAAAGTATAAATGCTTAAAATATATCAATCATATCTTAAATTTTACTTGCTTGTTGGACTATCTTTCGCTAATATCTCGCATCAATAAATTCTGTTGTATAACATATAAATTGACAGGTTGAAATGTACGAATTTTTAATTATAAGCTATTTAATTATCGCGGTTATAATAGTTGCGTTAGTTTTAATACAACGAGGTAAAGGTGCTGACATGGGTTCATCATTTGGCGCTGGTGCATCCGCAACTTTATTTGGCTCTTCAGGTAGTGGGAATTTTTTAACTCGCGCTACCACTTTATTAGGTATTTTGTTTTTTGTAATAAGCATTTTACTTTCAAATTTAGGTAGCAAACCACGAATAGCTTCATCTAGCGAATTTGAGAATATTGAAGATACTGTACCAGTAACAACACAGCTGAATGAAGGTAATACCACACCTGCAACAGCTCCAATTACTCAACCTGTACAGCAAAATTCAACTTCAGATATACCTGAATAACAACGGCGCCGTGGTGGTGAAATTGGTAGACACGCTATCTTGAGGGGGTAGTGCTCTAAGAGCATGCGGGTTCAAGTCCCGCCCACGGCACCAAATCAATAAACAGTAACATTCTTTTAAACCCAAAAAAGCACACCAAGTCCAGTAATAACAAGCCTCAAAGTCTATTTTATTGCCCATTAAGTATCAGTAAGGTACATTTACAACCAAAAATAATGGGGGTATATTTGGGGGTATAATTAAATACCCTATTATTGCGTACCCCCAAAGGTGAAAAATGGCTGTAAAAACTACTCCCTTAACTGACACACAAATAAAAGCATTAAAAGCCACTAGTAAGGATAAAAAGTATTTTGATGGTGGAGGTCTTTTTTTGTTAGTTAAATCGACAGGGGTTAAATTATGGCGATTTAAATATAAAAAGCCAATATCACATAAAGAGACATTATTATCTTTCGGTAAATACCCAGAAACATCGCTACAACAAGCGCGAAAACAACGAGATGAAGCGCGAGAATTAATAAAGCAAGGGATAGATCCACAATATCACAAAGCGGAACAAAAACAACGTAAGCAAGAAGCTTGTAATAATACCTTTTACGCTATGGCTGAGAAATGGTTCAAATTCAAAACAGAACAAGGTTTAGAAGAACAAACGCTCAAAAAGGCTTGGCGTTCATTAGAAAATCATGTTTTCCCTTATATAAAAGATATTCCAATAAACCAAGTAACAGCTATCAAAGCGATTAACGCATTACAGCCATTAAATAACAATAATAAATACGAAACAGTAAAAAGAGTTTGTAGGCGAATTAATGAAATAATGTATTATGCTGTCAATATGGGAATTATCGATAATAACCCTCTAGCCAAAATCACCGACGTATTTAATAGCCCGAAAGTAAAAAATCAGCCAACTATTCCCCCAACTGAGTTACCGCAGTTCATGCAAGCTTTAGCTATGGCAAAGATTGAATTACAAACCAGATGCGTGATTGAATGGCAGCTATTAACATTAACACGACCAAGTGAAGCCGTAGGGGCTAAGTGGGAAGAAATTAATCTAGATAAAAAATTATGGAGTATTCCTGCCGAACGCATGAAAATGGATAGACCTCACAATATACCCTTATCACCGCAAGCAATAAAAATACTTGAGATAATGAAATCTATTAATCATAAAAGTGAGTTTGTTTTCCCAACAGCAAGACCGCCTTATAACAAGCCAATGAGTAGCCAAACCGCTAACATGGCAATAAAGCGCATGGGATACAAAGATAAGTTAGTTGCGCATGGATTAAGAGCTTTAGCTAGTACCGCTTTAAACGAACAAGGCTTTAATTATGATGTCATTGAAAGCGCGTTATCGCATGTAGATAAAAACGCAGTAAGGCGAGCCTACAACAAAGCAGAATATGAACATCAAAAGCGTATTATGCTTGACTGGTGGGGTGACTTTGTTGAGCAAGCAAGCCAAGGAAATGTCTCACTATCAGGTAACCGCAATTTAAAGCTAGTTAATCATTAACCATATCGCGCTATTCATACCGTGCCCCATATTTGGGTTACAAACTTCAATTATCCATAATAACCACTCCTCATATCTGAGGGGTGTTTTTTCAAATGTCACCCTTTACTTACCCAGTCATTAGGCTGTTTTTATGCTTACCCCCCCATATTCTTAAACTTTTAATATAAAGTGTTCACTACTATTCACCAACCTAATATTAATTTATATATATCAATATATTATATACTTATTATATATATTTTTTGGTGTTCACTAGTATTCACTACTGTTCACTACTATACACATTTAAAAATAATCTTGATCCTGTAATTAACCAATTGAAATATAAATATATTTATATGGCGCTATTTTTTTATTAAAATAAAATAATTATTAATCATAATGTTAAGTTATGATGATTTTAAGGTTGATCCAGGGCTATTATTAGAGGAAAAGAATAAATGCTCTATGGTGATTTCCACCATACAGGGAGATTACGGAAAAGGTAACATTAAAAAAACTAAAAAAATCGGGTTAGCGTTAAAATGAATGAGAGTGGGCGGTTTAGAACGTATAGGGTCGTAGGAATTTACACCCCCCTCCTATTGGTTGGCTTAGTGAATTTTTGGACACGTTAGAAAGCAATCTAATAATTCGCCTTATTAGATTATAATAGCCTTATTATTAGTAAGTTAGGTGGCAATATGGCAGGGCGAAAATCAAAGATAAAGGACATGTTAAAACTAGGGCAAGAGTATTTGCATAAGCAGGGCTATATCAAAAATGGGGAAGTTATTCCCTCTATGGCTGGACTGGCTTTATATGCTAACTGTTCAAGGTCAAGTTTATACAATTATGCGAGTTCAAGCGAAGAATTTAAGGACATGTTAGAACTTATCAAAGCGCGCCAAGAAGTCGAGTTAATTAATAAAGGCTTAAAAGGCGAGTTTAACGCAAGTATTGCTAAATTGATGCTTGCTAATCATGGTTATTCTGAAAAACAGATATTAGATCATCAATCTATGGGTAGTAGCATTACAGCCAAATCCAAACCAATGCGCATAGAGCTAGTATCGCCACAACCAAAGGATTTAACCGCCTGACAAGCAAAGAGCATAAACTTGTTACCTGCTCAAGTTTTAGATGCTCAAATTGAGCCACTTCATATGGAATTTAAATACCCAAAAATCCATTTAATATATAATCACTAGTACTTATATAGGTATCCATTCAGGTATCCAGTGAAAAGCATTTAATAAATGGATACCAATTTAATCATAAAAGCCAGTTATCTTCATAATGAAGACTGCTTATAAAATTCTTTCATAAAGTTTAATTTAAAGAAAATTAAATATTTATTATTGTTTTTCTCATATTTATTTATATTCTGTTTTAAACAGTTAAATACATATTGATATAACAAAATAGAGCTATATAATATTACACAACTTGTGTAATTGTACTTTTTAGGAGGCGTAATATGGCTACATCATCATTTAGCAAAACGTTTGTTTTGGCTGATTCTAGTGGCATTGACACTCTTATTGAGCTAGATAAAGCACCAAATAAAATTAAAACTCGCGATAGAGACGATAAAGCAGAATCCCAAAAAGCAGTAAAATTATTTTCTACAGTTTTAACCCGAAAAAATGCTCACGGTTAATCTAGATGAGCTTTTAAATAAATATGATGAGGAGGAAATAAAAAGCCTCCTTTGTTGTTTTTCCTGCCCTAGAAATAAGGATTTACAAGATTTTTTATGCAATTCAGCAATAGAATTTAGCAAAAGGAACGTATCAAAAACCTATCTTATTATCAACGAAGATAATCTTGATATTCTCGCCTATTTTTCTTTAGCATTTACATCAATACAATCAAGTGATTTTGAAATATCTAAAACATTAGTATCTAGTATGGATGGCTTTAATAAGCACGCTACAGAAATAAAAGTTCATTTGATTGGCCAAATTGGTAAAAATTTCGCAGTTGAAAATAATCCTATAAATCTTGGGTTAATATTACAAGAAACTTTCACAATAATTAAACAAATCCGCGCTATGGCTGGCGGTAGATTTGCTATATTAGAATGTAATAATAATCCCTCATTGATAGCACTATATAAAAAATGCGGATTTAAAATATTGCCTACCAAAGAAGATGGTGATCATCTTATCACTATGTGTATAAAAATTCCTGATTAGTAGCCTCAATAATTTCATATCTAAAATAATTTTATGTGTAAAAATTTACAATATATAGTAATACATTATCAAAATTTACTACTATATATAGTAAATCTGAATATTAATTGATTAAAAAACAAGCAAACGAATCAATGGGTGAAAAATATTTTTTAAGAGCATTTTTTCACTGGCTAATTCATTACAAAATTAAGGCGATTATACAAATCCGATCATAAACTGAATTACTTGAAATTTAATTTATTTAAAAATCATAAAGTTAAAAATAATGTTTATTAAAATCAGATCGTAAATCAAATGACAGCATTTTTACGGCGTTACTAAAGTTAAGTAATACATAGCAACCAAAATTGTATTTAAAGGGCTTAGAGCGCTCATTTTGCGCCTTATTTTTGATATTTATTATTTACTGTGCTTTATTTTTCAAAATACTTTGATAAAATACTAGTTAAATTGATTACCTAGTTATTTATACAGGTAGTTAATTGAAAAGCTATTAATGAGGAGTATCTAAGTTGATAGTTTTAAGGGGGTATGGTTTCTAAGTTTGGCGACGGAGAACCAACTCCCCTTGAGTAAAGAAATTAAACATGATACGGATAAAAATGTAACAAATTGTTTAACAACTTCAGTTATATATTGTCTTATCTACCAAAAGTAGTCAATGCCAATATTAACTAACTGTTCGTTTATTAATCAACCTATGTTAGCTCCTTTCATCCTCTATCATTGTTTAATTCTTTTTAATTAGTAATTTAAAAAGAGATTTTTACATGGAAAAAATTTTAAATAACAAAGATAGTCTTATCCCGTTAAAAGATTTTATTGCCTTAATTGGTTATAAAAGCACATCCTCATATTATCAAATGCTCAAGAATGACAAAACCGCACCTAAACCAATAAAATTATTGGGTCGAAAAGTTTTTTTATCTAGTCAAGAAGTTAATAGCTGGATTGAATCAAAAAAAGCGGCAAGGGGGTAATTTATGCAAATTGGAAACCCTCTATATCGCGAAATAATCGAGGGCTTGCATTGGAATCTTGACGCTTCCAATCATAGCCAATCTGATTATAAAAAGCTACCCAAAAAGCCGAGAGCTTACCTATTAATTGCGTGTACTGGTGACAATGGTATTACCGAAAATGAGATATTGCGCACCTGTAGGCTTTCTAGCGGTAGAAATTACTGCTCAGAACTAGAAAGAAAGTTAGGCATCACATTAAAGCGCATGGATGAACCTAATACCGACGGAATAGGCTCACACTATCGCTATTACCTAGCCAATAAGGAAGATGCTCAAAAGGTGGTTAATCTGATTCTTAGTTATGAAAATAGCTTATTAACTGAATCAGATATCAGCCAAATTTTAGCACTTTATCCAAGCAAAGTAGCTTAATTAATTGATTTTATAGCAAAGCTCATTTTTGAGCCGACGGTATCCCTTTGCCTAAATTTAGCTAAAAGAGGGATTTTTCGACACGTTAGGAGTAATACTTATGACAGATTTTAATAATTTAGTACCAGTAACAGAAACGCAATTAAACGGCAAATTACAACAAACAGTTAGCGCAAAGGCTTTACATAATTACTTAAAAGTAGGAAATGATTTTTCAACATGGATAAAGGGAAGAATAAAAGAATATGGACTTATTAAAAATGATGATTTTTTAATCTTTGATTCATCAGAATTCAGGAATCAAAGTACAAATAATGAACAGCAAATAAAATGGACAACTAAGCGAGGTGGAGATCGTAAAAGTACAGATTACATCCTTACAATCGGAACCGCTAAAGAATTAGCAATGATTGAAAATAACGAGAAAGGACGAGCAATAAGAAAGTACTTTATACGTTGTGAAGAACACCTTAAAGAAATCGCGCCAACAATCCAAAAGAAAGCACTTAATCGATTAAAAGCACGTTTAGAAGTCGCAGATTATAGCCGTCCTATGTGTGACGCATTAACTATACAACGATTATCCCTAGGCAAGGAGACCAAGCCACATCACTATACTAATGAATTTGATATGATTAATCGTATTGTACTTGGCATGACAGCAAAGGCTTACCGAAAAGCTCATAATCTCACGGGTGATATTCGCGACCATATCACTGAAGAACAGCTTAATCACTTAGCTTACCTTGAGAAATCCAATATCACGTTAATAGATATGGGTTGGAATTATGAAAAACGAAAAGCAGAACTCATCAAGTTATCACAAAGCTACATGATTCGGTTATTGGGTAAGGTGGCTTAATTATGATGACTATACACTCATTTAACGCCTTAGCTATAGGACAGTATACCCAAGCCCCAAATAATCGCTTAAATTGCTATTTTAACGGAATTAACGCCATCCAAAAGGTGAAATCATTCTTCTTGGTTGGCAATAATTCTAGTTTCCAGTCAAAAAAGCCTATTTCAGTGGAAACAAGTGTAAAAGTACGCACTAAGTACGCAGTGAAAACCGTTTTTTTAATGCGTACTAATCATTGCATGGGGTGTTTTTTAAAAAGTAGGTTTCTTGAGTCCATAAAAAGGAGAATGGGAAAACAAAAACCACCAATCAGTGGCATTAAGTTAAAAGATTATTTCTTATCTAGTTTAGCTAGTTTTTCGCGACAAGTAGCAATAACCCAAGCGGAAAAGTTAGTATTTTCTTTCTTGGATTGCTCGTCTATTCGCTCTATTAATTCATGGGGGAAGCGGATTGCTTTTCTATCCGATTTATTATTTTTGTTACCTGTAGCCATTTTTATACCTAAAAGATGCTTATTAGTGTGCAGACACTATACACGATCACTAAATAATAAAAAAGGCTTGACGTGTGCCTACACCATAAAATATAGTGAGCACACACCTGATAAGTTTATTAGGTTAAAAACAGCAATGCCCCGAAGTGCTGTAACACTATCGAGGCATCTAACCACAATAACATTAAATGAGGTAATGATTATGGCTAACCGCTATGATAGCGCACACCTATGCGCAAGACAATCCAAACTATTTAAATTCTATGACCTATCAATGGCTCAAGTAGTCCAAATAACGGCAACAACCGAACGCCAAGCACGCAAGAGCTTAGGCAAATCATCCCTTATCTTTATTGCCAGAATTCGCTTATATCCAGTTATTGAAAGAGCCAGAAGCTTTGGAGGTTATCACTATGAGCAATAATAACTTTCAGATATTAAATAACATCGAAACAAAACTTATTCAAGTTCGGAGCATGGCTAAAATTGCCTTAGATAATACTAACTATAAGTGCGCAGGATATGACGAGCCTTTTATCGAACAAACCGATATGAGTAATTTACTGTGGGTTATCGTTGATTTAGTAGAGCAAGCTTTTGATGAGTTACAAGAGTACGGGTTAACGGAGGATAAGAATAATGGCTAACATCTCACTGGACGCAATAAATACTATCAATACAAAACTAGGACAAGCCAACGCTATCACCACGCTTTTAATGGTGGATTGTGATTCGGATACGCCAATTAATGATGAGTTACGCGCCTATGCCCTTGATGCTGTATCAGACTTGATTAACGATTCTAAAAAGCTATTTAGAAGCGAAACCGAGCACAAGGAGGCAAAGAATGAAAGAGTTTGATTTTGTCCATAACGATGACGGCACTATTACCGCATTAAGGCTTAAAAATGGCAAATATGTAGCACTATTTTCTTTTGGCAAGGATGAAATCCCTAACTTACTCGCCGATGTCACCAAGCGACTACCGCCCGAAGTTAGGCGATACATGACACAAATTAAGGGGGTAAATCATGGATAATCAGCAAGAAGTAACAGCAATTCATCATAGTATCGTTGATTCTACTATGGCGATTATAGCAGGCTTATTTTTAATTGAGCAGATTAATAAAAACGGTGCCAAGGTGTTTATTCATGACGGTATCAAGATTGATATTGATAAAGATTTAATTGTTTTAGGGTTAAAAGTTAGTCTTGAAGAATGCTTGATTGAAGACTTTGGCGAAAGTGAGGGATTAAATCGTACCTATGGACTATTAAAAAAGATGTACGCCGAAAGTGACGATAAACCTATGGCACTAACGCAATTCGGGCAAGAAATGCTTGCAACGTTATTTATTGATTTAGCCGAAGATATCAAAGCTGAATCTAACGCGATAATTCATTAAGGGGGATGTAATGAAAATCAATGAAATTACAGCCCAAGCCGTAGATAAATGGGATTATATCTTTCAATCATTAGGTATTGAAGTGGGTAATGGCAAGCATTGCCCTTGCCCTGTCTGTGGGGGTAAGGATAGATTTAGATTTGATAACCAAAATGGTAGAGGTACTTATATCTGTAACCAGTGTGGTAGTGGTGACGGCTTAGAGCTTATCAAAAACTATTATCAATGTGACGCTAAAGAAGCATCAAATAAAGTAGCGGAATGTTTAAATCTGTCTAATCAGAATAACCAAATACGGGAAAATCTCGCATTTAGGAATATAGATTCCAAACAATTGCATAACAATAACATACCAGATAATCCCGTATGTAAAAAGGTTGAGTATTTGCTATCTAAAGCAACATTAGGGCAACCTCAATACCTGACCAAGAAAGGGTTAACCTTTGATTTACCCTTGTTAGATAACGGGCGCATTTTTGTGCCCATGCTGAATCTTCATAATGAATACGCAGGTGGTCAATTTATCAAGCCTGACGGCAGTAAGCATTTAATGAAAGGCTCAAATAAGAAAAGTGCTTTTATATTAGTGCGCTCAATATTGAGCAGACCTGCTGAGGTGTGCGCAAATTTGCTCGCACACAATGAAATTATTATCTGTGAGGGTTTGGCTACAGGGATATCGATAGCGGAATTCCGCCAACAGTCTACTGTTATATCCGCCATTGACGCAGGCAATCTTATTCATGTAGCTAAAGACATTCGTGAGTTAAATCTTACCGCTAAAATCATTATCGCAGGTGATAACGATATTGGTCAAAGCCCTAATACGGGCTTAGCTAAAGCAATAGAAGCAGCTCAAGCGGTAAATGGTTATTACTCCGTTCCTGATACAGATTATAAATGTGATTGGGATGATTATAGGCAACAACTTGGAAGCGATAACGCTTTGGCTCATTTTAATAAAAACCTCATAAAACCAGAGTTACCCACCGTGACAAAACTTAACATGCAAAACGAGTTATCAAGTATGAACCTATCGCAAATGGCATCAAGTCAACGGGCTGAACTGCTCAATCAATATTATGATAATAACCTTGCAATTAATCTTACTACCGATGAAATCTATCACTATCAAGATAACGCATGGCAACCTATAAGCGATAAACTATTAATGCGAACACTAGCCGATTTATTCACTCAATCAGGCGAACCTTTTAACCCTATGCGAATTAGCTCAGCGGTTGAATCGCTCAGGTTATCACTGCCTATAATGGGAACACCTCAGAAAGATTTAATCTGCTTTAAAAATGGCGTATATGAGCTAAAAAGCCAAACCTTTAGACCTCACAATAAGCAAGATTGGTTATTAGTCAGTAATGATATTGATTACTACCCTGCCAAAGAAAATGAATCTTTTGATACTCACGCGCCAAACTTCGCTAAATGGCTAAAAAGAGCATCAGGCAATCAAGATAAGGCTAAAAATATCTTGGCTGCGCTATATATGATATTGGCTAATCGCCATGACTGGCAATTATTCTTAGAGGTTACAGGCGCAGGCGGTAGCGGTAAAAGTGTTTTTGCTGAAATTGCGACGATGTTATCAGGTAAAAACAATACTGTAATAGGCACTATGGACGCATTAGAAAAGGCAAGGGACAGAGCCTTAATCGTGGGTTACTCATTAGTCATATTACCCGACCAACCGCGTTATATGGGCAGTGGTGCAGGATTAAAAGCAATTACTGGCGGTGATGAAGTAGCAATAGACCCAAAACACAAGCAACCCTATTCTTGTAAAATCCCTGCGGTAGTCTTGGTTATCAATAACGAGGCAATGAGATTTAACGAACGAAATGGAGGTATATCACGGCGTAGGGTTATCTTTCACTTTGGCGAGGTCATCCCTGAAAAAGAGCGAGATTTAAACTTGGTTAGCAAAATAGAGCAAGAGCTCCCCTCAATTGTGAGGTTGCTATTAAATGAGTTTATCAATCCAACAGAAGCTAAAGAAAGACTACACCAGCAACAACAATCAGACGAAGCGACGGCGATTAAACGTGAATCCGACCACTTGGTAGATTTTTGTAGTTATCTTGATGTGCTGGATCATCCTAATGGTATGCTTATGGGTAATTTAGGCATAATACCATTTAACCCTAAAAAATATTTATATCATGCTTATATTGAGTATGTGCGCAATACAGGGCTTAATAATCCATTGTCCTTGAGTGGGTTCGGTTTATCATTAAATTACGCCATAAAAGAACATAGAAAGGCGTACATTAAAAAACGAACTAATATAGGGGTAAAAACTAATTTAGAAATAAACCCAGATATGTGTAAAGATTGGCTACCTAAAGCCGAAGATCCTAACTAGTAGCTCAAATTGAGCCACTAAAATAAGACCGCCCTAATTGGCGGTTTTTTATTGAGTGAATACCTAAAGTGTACACTTGTGAATAGTAAACATTTAAGTATACACCACTCAAACCCTTTTAGGATAAGGATTCAAGCAAGTAGTGAACACCGTGCATACTTTTTTATTAAATTTTATTTTTATGGGGAGGAGGTATAAAAAATCTAAAATATAATTAACGAATACCACTCACCTAGATAAATTTTTACACCGTCAAAATTCTAAAACCAATTTTTAACCTTTCAATTTGGCAAGATTAAAATACCTAATATTGGGGGTCACTTTTTATTTTGGGACTATGCTTGGGACTATTTCTTCAATAAAGAAAAAGCAAAACCCTTTATTGAAAAGGCTTTAATAAGATCATTTCAAGTCCCCGCCCAGCACCAAATCAATAAACAGCAACATTCTTTTAAACCCTGCAAAGCACACCAAACCCAGTAATAACAAGCCTTAAAGTCTATTTTATTGCCCATTAAGTATCAGTAAGGTACATTTTAAACCACATCTTAAACCACATCTTTTAGGTATATACTTAAGTACAAATACTATATAATTAAAAATTATATACTTAAAATTATTATGGCAAGAAAAGCAGCCTTGATAATAGATACCCGAATAAAAGCCACCAATTCATGAAATAAGGAATATTCATTATTTATAGCGATAATCCGCCTACCTTGCTGTAGACGGAGTAAGGGAAAATATTCATTTAAAATAAATATATTAGTTTTTAAATGAATGAATTGGAGCGGGAATTCTTCCACCTCGATTAATAAAATCACATGAACTAAATTTGTTTACTGACATAACGGGAGCATGGCCAAGTAAACCACCAAATTCAATGTTATCTCCTACTTTTAATCCCTCGGCTGGAATAATTCGCACCGCTGTTGTTTTGTGGTTAATCACCCCTATTGCAGCCTCATCTGCAATGATCGCCGAAATAGTTTCAGCTGGCGTATCGCCTGGAATTGCAATCATATCCAGTCCAACAGAACAAACACAGGTCATTGCTTCTAGTTTTTCAAGATTAAGTGCACCGTTATTTACAGCATCAATCATACCTGCATCTTCCGAAACAGGGATAAATGCACCGCTTAATCCGCCAACATGGCCACAAGCCATTACTCCACCTTTTTTAACCGCATCGTTTAGCATAGCTAGTGCTGCAGTTGTACCGTGTGTACCAACTGCTTCTAATCCCATTTCTTCTAAAATGTGTGCAACCGAATCACCAATTGCTGGGGTTGGAGCTAACGATAAATCGACAATACCAAATTTAACGCCTAAACGTTCAGAAGCCTCTTTACCAACTAGTTGCCCCATACGAGTAATTTTAAATGCAGTTTTTTTGATAGTCTCAGCTACAACATCAAATGGCTGACCTTTGACTTTTTCAAGTGCTCGCTTAACTACACCAGGACCACTGACACCAACGTTAATGACGCAATCAGCTTCCCCTACGCCATGAAAGGCACCTGCCATAAATGGATTATCTTCAACAGCATTAGCAAACACAACTAACTTAGCACAGGCCATGCTACTATTATCAGCTGTTAATTGCGCGGCTTCTTTGATGACATTTCCCATTTGCTTTACTGCATCCATGTTGATCCCCGTTTGTGTAGAGCCAACATTTACCGAAGAGCAAACTCGTTCAGTCTGTGCAAGTGCTTGGGGAATTGATTTAATTAAAATTTCATCTCCTTTATGGTAACCTTTTTGTACCAGTGCTGAAAATCCACCAATAAAGTTAACACCAACTGCTTTGGCCGCTTCGTCCAAAGTTTTAGCAAACGCTACATAATCTTTATCATCACTAGCACCGGCAATTAAAGATATTGGCGTAACAGAAATACGCTTATTGATTATTGGAATACCGAATTCTGAAGTAATCTGATCACCTACTTTAACAAGATCTTTTGCCAGATGTGTAATTTTGTTATAAATCTTTTGGCGTGCTTTTTCACCATCACTATCTATACAATCAAGAAGAGAAATACCCATGGTTATTGTACGGATATCAAGTTTTTCTTCCTCAATCATTTTAATGGTTTCGAGGATCTGTTTTGTTTCCATTAGTATTATCCTTTTATTAAAATATAGAATTAATATTATAAACGATGCATAGCATCAAAAATTTCTTCTCTTTGAAGATTAACTTTAACTTTTAGATTTTTACCTGTTTGCATCAACACAGTTTTTACTTCATCAAATGACACATTAATTTTAGATAGGTCAAGTAACATAATCATCGTAAAATACTCATCCATAATAGTTTGGCTGACATCTAAAATATTAATATCTAATTCATATAACTTTTGGCTAATACCAGCAATAATACCTGTTTGATCTTTACCAATTACCGTTAAAATGGTTTTCATAACACTCCTCCGCACAAAAAATAGACAATTAAATAATATTTATTGAGCTAACTATAATAGCATCTTCAAAAATTATCGAAATAGGAGTAGATTGTTTTTTTCAGTAAAAATATCAATACAAGAACTAAAAAGAGCAACTTATGGTAAATTTCTCAAAATCCACAAAATTGGATCATGTTTGTTACGATATCCGTGGTCCAATTCTAGAGCATGCAAAACGACTGGAAGAAGAAGGTCAAACTATCCTGAAACTCAATATTGGAAACCCAGCGCCGTTCGGTTTTGCTGCGCCTGACGAATTATTAATTGATGTGATTAGAAACTTACCTTCCTCACAAGGATATTCCGATTCTAAAGGCCTTTATTCTGCTCGTAAAGCAATCATGCAGTATTATCAAGCTCGCGGAATTAATAGTTTAGATGTTGAAGATATTTACATCGGTAATGGTGTATCAGAATTAATCGTTCAATCCATGCAGGCCTTACTAAATAGTGGAGATGAAATACTCGTACCTATGCCTGATTACCCATTATGGACAGCAGCTATTAGTTTGTCTGGAGGTAGTGCTGTGCACTATCTTTGCGATGAAGAATCAAATTGGTCACCTGATATTGAAGATATTAAACGGAAAATAACTCCAAACACTAAAGGAATAGTAATTATTAATCCTAACAACCCGACAGGCGCTGTTTATAGTAAAGAAGTATTACTTGAGATCGCTGAAATCGCTCGTCAAAATAACCTAATCATCTTCGCTGATGAGATTTACGATAAAATTTTATATGATGATGCAGTGCATTATTCAATTGCTGCATTGGCCCCCGATTTATTTGTCATTACCATGTGTGGCCTATCAAAAACTTATCGAGTTGCTGGTTTTAGGCAAGGCTGGATGGCGCTTTGTGGCCCCAAAAACCATGTAAAAGGCTATATTGAAGGCTTAAATATGCTAGCTTCAATGCGTTTATGTGCTAATGTGCCATTACAACATGCTATTCAAGGAGCGCTAGGAGGCTACCAAAGCATCAATGAATTTATTGTTCCTGGAGGTCGCTTATATGATCAATGTATGTTGGCATGGCGTTTACTTAATGAAATCCCTGGGGTTTCATGTACTAAACCACAAGGTGCCTTGTATCTATTTCCAAAATTAGATCAGAAAAAATTCAACATCCATAACGACCAAAAACTCGTATTAGATTTTTTGTTACAAGAAAAAGTATTACTTGTACAAGGAACTGGCTTTAATTGGCATAAACCGGATCACGTTAGAATTGTTGCTTTGCCTCATTCTGGCCAACTTGAAGAGGCTATTGGAAGATTTGCTCACTTTCTATCTTCCTATAAGCAATAAATCGCTCATTGATTAATCCCCAGTTTCTGCTGGGGTAATTTTAATAGCTCAGCCAAAATAGATTTATAAAACCATATTTAACATTGTCTTTTTATTGTTGTAAAATACGGCTTATCTTCCTGTTTGAAACTTGATATTTTGTACTCCATAACCTCATAAAGCAGATTAGGAGTAACCAAGCACGTTTTATGCCACCAATACAGCTTTTTGATATATTTGTTGATTATGCTATACCTCAATTCAAAGTTCGTATCATCTTTTCTACCTTCTCATGTGTTTGTGGGTAGGCTGGTTTAGTCAATTTTTGCTTATTACTCGTTTTAACAAATAGGTGCTCAACTGCGCTTTACTGGTTCACGTCTGTATCCAGGATAAGGGGCATTCAATGTGGGTATTGGGCTAACAAAATTATTTTGTAAAAATTGTGCTGCATTAAATTGGGATTTATGGGAGTAAATGCCCGCATAGAGCTCATGTGAATAATCATCAATACCAACGAATAAATATTCTCACGTATTTTGTTTTTAAATAAAGGTTGTTAACATGTAGCCTTTCGCTCGGATAAGTTTTGTTATAGCGTTTAGCCAAATCAGTGACAGTTATTTTTTCTTTATGATATAGGTGATCCTAGCCAAAATATTAGACAGTGCCCGCCTCTATCATTTTTTCGTTTTGGTAATATTGTTGTTCATATTGTTCAGGTGATACCCAGCCATTGGCTGAATGACGGCGTATCCGATTATAATAGATTTCAATATATTCAAATAGTGCTTTATTAGCCTGCTTCCTCGTTTTATAGTAACAGTCATGAATAATATGGGTTTTGAGTGTATGGAAAAAACTTTCAACAATCGCATTATCAAAGCAGTTGCCTCTTCGACTCATGCTTTGCCTTAGCCCATATTGTAACAATAATTGCTTGAAATCAGCACTGCAATATTGGCTTCCTTGGTCACTATGAATGAGTACATTTTTAGGAAATTGACGCCGAAATAAAGCTTGTTTTAATGTATTACACACTAAATGGCGGTCTATGTAGCGACTGGTTTGCCTAGCAATCACTTTTCGTCCATATAAATCGATAATCACCGACAAATATAACCAACCTTCACCCGTTTTAATATAAGTAATATCGGTTACCCATGTTTTATTAGGCTTATCAGGGTTAAATTGCCTATCTAACGTGTTGGGCGCAATATTGCGATGAGCCATATCTGTTTTATACTTGAATTTACGTGCTGCTTTACTATGCAATCTTAAACTAAGTAATCCCCATTGTTGCAAAACACGGCTAATTGTCCTTTCTGAAACTTGATAGCCCGCTTCCCTTGCATCATGAAGCAGGCTTGGCGCACCCAAACGAGCTTTATGTTGCCAATACTGCTTTTGGATATACTCGCTGAGTTTAGCTGATTTGTTTGCTCTTTTTAACCAAGCATAATAACCCGATGAACTGACACCAAGTAATGAGCATATCCTAGTAACCGGATAGCTGGTTAAATGATTTTTCATATAAGTGTACTTCACCGACTTGGATTGTTGATGATATGCACATGCGCCTTTTTTAGTATATCATTAGCCATTTTCAGTTCTTTAATCTCTTTTTCTAACGCCATAATCCGCTGTTGCTCAGCGGTTAACTCTCGACGGCTAGTTTTATTCGGGGAAAGTTGCCTAATCCATTTATCTAGGGTTGATTTACCCACACCTAGATGATTGGCAAGTTCGCTGATAGAAAGGTGTGCATTAGATAACGCATAATCCACTGATTGTTGTTTGAATTCGATACTAAATTTTTTGACCATGATATTTGTCTCCTATGATTTTTGTTTATATCATAGAGGTGACTTTTGTCCACTTTTTTGGCGAGGATCAAGGTGCCATATCTTTTGCCTGTGAAAAGTTGGTTAGAAAATAGAAACATGTAATAATTAATGTGTAGGAAAACGCAGAGTTGTTTACACTTCATGGTTAAAATAATCCTCTAAAAACTCATAAGGCGTTTTCCCTGAAATCGCTTTATGTGGTTTAACGGTATTATAAAAATTAATAAAGCGTTTCAGTTTTTGTTTTCTATCTTTTGAATCGCTAAATATATGCTGATTATGCCACATCGCAATTCAAAGTTCGTATCACTCTTTCGGCTTTGCCATTCGTTTGTGGGCAGGCGGGTTTGGTGAATTTTTGATTAATACGGTGGTTGTTACACGTTTTAACAAATAAGTGTTCGCTGGTGCCTTGATATTCACGTCCATTATCGGAATAAACACATTCAATAGTATAAGGACATTGGGTTAACACATCGTTTTGTAAAAATTGTGCCGCGCTAAATTGGGATTTATCAGGGTAAATACCCGCATAAAGCTCACGTGAAAAATCATCAATACCGACAAATAAATATTCTCTAGTTTGCTGTTTCGTTTCATTTTTAAGTAAAGGTAAACGTTTGGTATCAACGTGTAGCATTTCTCCCGGATAGGTTTTGTTATAGCGTTTAGCTTGCCGTTTTAATTTATCTTCAATCGGGCTTTCTTTAGTACATTATAAATGGTAGGCCGACTGAGCATAAAGCGTTTTGCCAAATCAGTGACCGTTATTTTTTCTTTATGATATAAGCGCCATATCTCTTGTCTGTGATAAGGCGTTAGTTTTGTTTTTTTTATGTATATTCATTACAGTAATTTCTCAAATTACTGTAAACAACGCTAGTAAATCCTACAATTAATGTATTATAGAAAAAGGTGACAGAATTAACTGTCACATATGGTGATTAAATATATAAAACTTAATCGGATATAAAATAATTAGTAGACGCCATCTAACCAAAAAATTACTCTATTGAAATTATTATATATTTCTTTGAAAAATACTGCTTCGATTTTTAACTGACGCTATTTCTACAAAAGACCTTCTTCTTTAAATTTGGCAAGTACTTCGCGACCTTTTTCAGATAACTCCAGTTTTTTTAAATAAATTTTAAGTCTATTTTCTGATGCTGTAAAAAAAACCTTTGAATATTTGAGCATTGAAGGTAATGCTTCATCAGGAAAAGGAATGTTAGGGTTATTATATTCATCTTCATCAGGATTATAATCATCTTCAACTTCACTTTTAATAATCATTGATAAAAATGCATCAAACGAATTTGCAACAAACTTCAGATTAGTATTTTGTTCTAGATAACCATTTTTTACAGACATATCAAAATAAAGATCATTAACTTCATGATCCCAATAATAAACTTCGCCATTTGGGCTTAAGCAAAGTAGATCGCCATAATTAAGTGTTGCTACAGCAAAATAATCCTCAGGTATTCTATTCAGATATGTATCGTTAGTAGCCAATAAATCTTCTCTATTTTCTTTTGAAAAACCCAAAATAATTTCTAATGGCAATGATTCTCCATCACAATCAATACAGTAGTCAAAATTAACCTCAGTATCAAAAACAACTACATTATATTTTTTCAAAAAATCAATATAAGAATTGTTTGAATCTATTTTTAACTGTAACTTTGAAATACGTTTATCAATATTTTTTGGAACATTATATTTTGATTTAAGCATTCTAACTCCTAAAATATTGCTCATGTATAAGTATTAAGGCTTAGTCATTGTTGTGATTTATCTTTTTTTGTTATAAAAAATAAAATGATGAAACATTTTATATTAATACCAAAATTTCCATCTTTTTGATGTAAATTAAAATATTACATAGTGTATATATGTGATATTACCTTATCGTTTTAATTTATTATATAAGAAAAATAATCTTTTATTTGATATTGTTAATTTATAAATATTATTGTTAATAAAAACTGATTAATTTTTAAATAAATACGTATAGCCCAAATATAGAATCAAAAAACGATCATATTTATTGCTTATTTTTAATGATTATTTTTTTTAGCCTTTTAATTTCATTAATTAATTTTGGAATATCTTGTCGTGCGTGTGCAATAAATTCTTGATCATCTATTGTTCCACCAATAAGTTCAATATTTTTTCTACGATTACATTCAATTCCTGTGAGAATAAAATTTGAGCCACTAGTATGATCTCTACCTTCTACATATGATATCCATGGTCCCTTTGTTGCTTTTTCACATCGCTGAATTATTAGATTCAATTCATCATCTGATATTTTATTGTTATCTTGCATTAATGACTCCTTTTGAGGTTTTTGATTTGGTTATGAGTAGGTGTCATGGATCTTCTGATTGCTTCGTACATACCACCTCTATTATTTTGTTATTCTGGTAATATTGTTGCCTATATTGGACTGGCGATAACTTACCTTCAGTTGTGGTGTATACGATTATAATAAACTTAAATATATTCATAATGTTATTAGTCAGGTTCCTCATTTTAGTAACAACATGAATAATATATGTTTTAAGTGTATAAGAAAAGCTCAACGACTGTATTATCGCAATAAATAGCTTTTAGTATGTTGTTATGTGTTCGTTTATTGTGAATTCGACCTGTATTCAAAATTAGTAAAGTCGC
Source organism: Gilliamella sp. ESL0232 (assembly GCF_013346885.1). Lineage (NCBI taxonomy): Bacteria > Pseudomonadati > Pseudomonadota > Gammaproteobacteria > Orbales > Orbaceae > Gilliamella > Gilliamella sp. ESL0232. The sequence goes on from NZ_JAAEDW010000006.1 coordinate 140,803, forward strand.
GGGTAGATCACTTTAATAATAAACATTTTTCCGTTCAGAAATGAGATACAAAACAAACTAATTTTTTATTAAAAAAACAAATCATCTTACTTTGTGTGTGGGTTTCATTTTGCATCTTGGTCCATTTATCGGTATAGTGATACTATCATTATTGTTTGGTTATAAATCATAAATATAAACGCCATGTCTGTTTATCAGAAAATTATTGTTATTGTTTTTGTTGGATTAATAAAGATTAGTTTTTTATATGCTAATGATAATCAGCAACTTCAATCTTTACGTCACGCTATTGAAGAACAAGAAAAACGTTTAGCACAACAAAAAGAAGAGCGTAATCAGTTGGTTAATAATCTTAAAGAACAAGAAACCAAAATAGCTAACCTTCTAACCTCAATTGAAAAGAATGACTTATCACTTAAGAAACTCGATCAAGAAATCAATAAGTTGATTGAACAAATTGATATATTAACTATAAAACAAAAACATCAACGAATTATATTATCAAAGCAGCTCGAAAGTGCATTTAAACTAGGCAAAACAACTGGTTTGGAGTTAATTTTTTCGGGCGAAAAGAGCGAACGTAATGATCGTATAATTGCTTATTACAGCTACATTAATCAAGCACGACAACAGCAAATTCACAATCTTCAAGATACTCAAACCCAATTGATCGAGAAGAAAATTGAGTTACAAAAAAAACAAGTTTTGCATAAAGAATTACAAATTAAACAGAAAGAACAACAAGTAGGACTTGAAAAAAATCGTCAAAATCGACAAAACACGATAAATTCTCTTGAATCATTGATGCAATTAAATCAACAAAAATTAACCGACTTGCGTAATAATGAAGCTAAACTACAGGCTAAAATTGCTCAAGCTGAACGTAAAAATAGACGTATTGCAGAAGAAGAAGCAAAACAAGCAAAATATATTGAAGAAAAGCAGAATAATTCTCGTTATACTCCTAATCCTGATGAGCTAGCATTAATGGCTCGCGTAAGTGGTATTGGTAAGCCACAACATCAGTTTAATTGGCCAGTGAATGGTAATATTGTACATCAATTTGGAGAATCACTCCAAGGTGAGCTACGTTGGAAAGGGATGGTGATTAATGCTAAAGATGGTGCTCAAGTTAAAGCCATTGCTGGTGGACGGGTCATCTTGGCTAGTTGGTTACAAGGTTATGGTTTTGTTGTTGCATTAGATCATGGTAAAGGTGATATGAGTTTATATGGTTATAACCAGCGTATTTTAGTTGAGGTGGGTGATAAGATTCATATTGACCAACCTATTGCATTGGTTGGTTCAAGTGGTGGGAAAAACATATCTGCTTTATATTTTGAGATTCGCCGTGATGGTAAGGCACTTGATCCGAGAGAGTGGTTAAAGTAATGCGTTGTTTTATTAACCTTTTTTTTATCATTTTCTTAGTGCTAAATTCCAACTATATATGGGCAGCAAAACTTGCAATAGTCATTGATGATTTTGGCTATCGCCAGCATAATGAAGAGCAAATAATTTCATTTTCTCCTAATATTACTATTGCAGTTTTACCAAATTCGCCTAATGCTAAACGTATTGCAACTATAGCCCATAATAATGGTAATGATGTGTTAATTCACTTACCTATGGCTCCATTAGGTAAACAGCCACTAGAAAAAGACACTCTATTTCCTTCGATGGATGAAGCTGAAGTAAACCGAATAGTGACAAATGCTGTTGAACAAGTGCCTTATGCTATTGGAGCTAATAATCATATGGGAAGTTTGATGACAGCAGATCTTACTGGTATGATAAAAGTTATGAAAGCATTAAGTCAATATTCGATGTTTTTTTTAGATAGTAAAACAATCGGTAAGACTCAAATAAAAAAAGCTGCTAGCTACTATAACATCCCAGTATTAACGCGTGATGTATTTTTAGATGCTCAACAAAAAGAAAGTGCTATTAGCTTGCAATTTGATTTGGCTGTAAAATTGGCTCGAAAAAATGGTGTTGCTATTGTTATTGGCCATCCACATCCACAAACGATTAATATATTAAAACAGAAGCTTGCAAATTTACCTTCAGATATTGAACTGGTTAAGATAAGTCAATTAATTACGGCAATACCAGCTTCAGTTAATCATAAAACTACACTAAAAGACATTTTTGGAAAATGTAAAAAACGCATTGAGGAAATATCGAATTTTAAAATTGAAGAAGAATAGTCATTACTTTTTTTCTAAAGTTCGGTGGCGAATTTTTACTTGTTTGTTTTGTGCTTTAAAAAATGAGGCCAATTGTTCAGCAATGAAAACAGAGCGATGTTGACCACCAGTACATCCAATAGCAATGGTTAAGTAACTGCGGTTGTTTTTTTCTAATAAAGGTAGCCATTGATTTAAGTAATTGGCAGTCTGATAGATAAAATTGGATACTTCATTGTGTTGTAATAAATATTCTTTTACCGGCTCATCTAATCCTGTTAATGGGCGCAAATTCACTTCCCAATGTGGGTTAGGTAAAAACCTGACATCAAATACAAAATCAGCATCAATGGGTAAGCCATGTTTAAAGCCAAATGATTCAAAAATAAAGGTTAATTCACGCTCTTTTTTACCTAAAATACGTGATCTTAATATGTCTGATAGTTCATGTACTGATAGGTCATCGGTATTTATAACTAGGCTTGCGTTAGATTTTAAAGGTTCTAGATATTTTTCTTCAAGATCTATTGCTTCTTCAAGAGAATAGTGTTGATTGGTTAATGGATGTATCCGTCGTGTTTCACTATAGCGTCGAATTAACGTATTACGACTACAATCGAGGAAAAGTATTTCAGGTGTCACCGATTCGGGCAAACGTTGAAATATATCATTATTAAAATCAAATTGTTCAGGCAAATTTCGAATATCAATGCTAACTGCAACTGGCGTGTTGTGGTTTTTTAATGAGTTGGCTAATTGAGGTAATAAAGCAACTGGGATATTATCAACACAATAAAATCCCATATCTTCTAGAGCGCGTAGGGCGATTGATTTTCCCGATCCAGAGCGACCACTTACTATCATTACAATCAAAATATTAACTCCAATATCATTAATGTATTAAGTATATACTGTTTACTTCTTGATATGCAATTTCGAGTATAAATAAGTTTGCTAAGCAGTTTTAATTTTTTCAATCAATTGTTTTAGAGCTTGACCTCGATGTGATATTTGGCTTTTTTGTTCTTTTGTTAGCTGTGCTGCGGTGCAGCCTAGTTCTGGTACATAAAAAAGTGGATCATAGCCAAATCCCCCATCACCTTGTTCTTCATTTAAAATTAAACCATCCCATTTTCCTAAGCAGATGATAGGTGTTGGGTCGTTTTCGTGTCGCATAAAAACTAGCGCACAATAAAAGTAAGCGGTACGTTTTTCTTTTGGGATATTTTGTAATGCTTTAAGTAATTTTTGATTGTTACTTTTGTCGTTACCGTGTTCACCTGCATAACGAGCAGAATAGATCCCAGGTTGCCCATCAAGTGCATCGACCGCTAAACCAGAGTCATCAGCAATGGCGGACAGTCCAGTTAATTTGGCAGTATGTCTTGCTTTTAAAAGTGCATTTTCAATAAATGTTAAGCCTGTTTCGTCGGCATCCGGTATATTAAATTGGCTTTGTGCAATAATATCAAAACCTGCATTAGCGAGTAATATTTGCAATTCATTGACTTTGCCTTGATTATTCGTTGCTAAAACAATTTTTTGCATTTTAATTTCCTTTATATCAGTTGTTTATCTTTTATTCGCATGAGCAGATTTTATATAATGGTCGCTAATTTTATATTTCTATTTTTAAAAATCAGGTTCGCAGCTAAACGTCATACTTTCGCCTGTTTTAGGATGGTTAATTGTTAGTAATTGAGCATGCAATAGCAGCCTTTTAGACATAGTAAAGGCTTCAGGGTGGGCATAGAATTTATCGCCTAAAATAGGGTGACCAATGGCTTGCATATGTACCCGTAATTGATGTGATCGCCCAGTAAACGGAAATAATTGCACTCGTGTTGTGTTGTCTGGATTGCGTGAAATGACTTGATACTCTGTCAGCGCATGTTTGCCATTTTCTAAATCGACCATTTGCCTTGGTCGATTGGGCCAATCACAAATTAGGGGTAATTCAACACGACCAGAATCTTGCTCAAGATGCCCATGCACTACAGCAATATAGGTTTTTTTAGGAATACGTTCACGAAATTGTTTTTTTATCTCTCGATCGGCGAGTTTAGAAAGTGCGGCAACCATGATACCACTGGTTGCCATATCTAACCGATGCACGGATTCGACGTAGCTATATTTTTGTTGCAATCGGTGAATAATACTATCAATAAATTGAGGTTTATTGCCCGAAACCGACAAAATACCCGGTTGTTTATTTACAACCACAATATGGTCGTCTTGATGCAAAATCGATAGCCAAGGTTCAATAGGTGGGTGGTATTCCAAAAGCATTTATGTGTGACGTTTGTAAAATAAAATTATCACACATTCTAACAAACTCAACAAAAAGTGCTAGTTTTATAAATAAAGTCATTTACTCCAGATTGAATTTTTTGAGGATAAAAAGAACTGAGATATTAATACAGCCAAACCAACAATAAAATAGCAAGCAAAAATAATAATCATCCATTGTGACATTTCAATTGTTAGAAACGTCCAAATTTTATCGGCACATGAACCATAAGCATTAAACAAACTAGGAAACCACGAATCTAATGGTAGCCAAGTAGGAAAGTGTACGTTAATTGAGCAAGTATCATTTAGATTAGGTTCAAATTGTAGATGAGCATGAAATGTTGCTAATGAAAAGCCTTTATAGGCGCTAAAAAGCCAAATGAAAATACCTATTAATCGAACAAAAATGTTGCGAGGAGCAATTATTCCAATAATGCTAGCCAACATGATACCAAAAATAGCGCAACGCTGATAAATGCAGAGAGTACAAGGCGCAAGCCCTAAACCATGTTGAAAATAAAGTGCGGTTATTTCAAAAGTAAAAGTAGAAAAGAACAATAAGAACCAAGCCAATCTAGCTTGTGAGTATTGATTAAGCAATGATAACATACTATTTTATTCCCTCAGATTTCGCTATAATCTTTCTTCTTTAATTATATTGAATATAATCTATCTTATTTTTACTACGATAGTGTAGTTTATTTTTGAGTAATGTAAAACGATTTTATTTATTGACGGCGGATTAATCATTCCTTATGCACTCAACGGTTCCACATACAAAACTACAAGTCTCATTTGTTACTATTTCTGAGGAAAATGCGACACAGCGTATTGATAACTTTTTAATCACCTATTTAAAAGGTGTGCCAAAAAGTATGATTTATCGCATTTTAAGAAAGGGTGAGGTTCGTGTTAATAAAAAACGGATTAAACCTGAATATAAATTAAATATTGGCGATGAAATTCGTATTCCTCCTGTTCGTATGACTGAAAAACCCACGCCAGAGATTTCGACCAAGCTTAATAAAGTCGCTGATTTAGAAAAGGCAATCATCTATGAAGATGAGGTAATGTTGGCAATTAATAAGCCATCAGGTATTGCTGTTCATGGTGGTAGTGGATTAAGTTTTGGCGTGATTGAAGGATTACGCGCCTTAAGACCTGAAGCGAAATTTTTGGAGTTGGTGCATCGCATAGATCGCGAAACATCGGGCGTGTTATTGATTGCCAAAAAACGCTCAGCACTAAAAGCGTTACACGAGCAGTTGCGCCTGAAGCAAATGCAAAAAAATTATTTGGCACTTGTTAAGGGGAATTGGCCTTCTGAATGTAAAGTAATACAAGCTCCACTGCTTAAAAATGTATTAAAAAGCGGTGAGCGTGTGGTAAAGGTTGATAAAGAGGGTAAGCCTTCTGAAACGCGTTTTAAAGTTGAGGAGCGCTTCAATTTTGCCACTTTGATTAAAGCAAGTCCTGTTACAGGGCGTACACACCAAATTCGCATACACACTCAATACGCAAGCCATCCAATTGCTTTTGATGATCGTTATGGCGATAGGCAATTTGATGCGTTATTAGCTGATACTAAGCTTAATCGTTTATTTTTACATGCAGCAAGTGTAAGATTTATTCATCCTAAAAGTTTGCAAGAAATGCAATTAAATGCACCAATGGATGATGTTTTGCAGACTTGCTTGTCGTATCTAAGAAAAGATAAATATGAAAAAACGGAATCTTAAAATAAAAAAGGTAGTTAGTACGAATGAAAGATATTAATTTATATTTAATTAGACATGGTCAAACGCAGTGGAATATTAAAGATCAGATGCAAGGTTCTCAAAATTCACCTTTAACAGATCAAGGTATTTTGGGTGCTAAAGTGACAGGACAACATTTAAAAAATGTGCCTTTTATGCAAGCATACTCAAGTACACAACAACGAGCTATGGAAACTCGAGATTATATTGTTAAAGAAAATAATATAGTTATTCCTACTTTTGAGCTTGCTGATCTGCGTGAGATGGATTTTGGCATTTGGGAAGGCAAGAAAGTCCCTCAATTGAAAAAGGAGTTTCCAGAATTTACTACTTATTTGACAGATCCTGCTAATTTTGATGCTTCGGTCAATCAAGGTGAAAATTATTTTGATACCCTTTTGCGTATGAAGCAGGGGTTAAATACTATTGTAAAAAATGCACCTCAAGATACGGGTAATATTTTGGTTGTGTCACATGGAACGGTATTACGTATATTACTTTGTGTTTTAAATGGTGGTGATTGGCGTTTACATCGTGATGAGGATTATTTCCCTCGAATGTTAAATACTAGCATTAGTGTGGTTAATTATAAGCAAGGTAATGAACAATCTGAAGGGACATTTACTGTAAAATTCTTCAATAATGTGGATCATTTAGCTGATAAATAAGTATTTTGTTATCTTCTCGACTAATGGGTGCGTAAATAATTAGTCGAGAAGGTTTTGTTAATAAAATTATCGTTTATAAGCTGCATAACGTTTTTGTAGCTGTTTTAATTGATTAATTCTTGCATCAATTTTGGAAATCATTGTCTGATCGCCTTTTGTTTGATTCTTAGCATTTTGTAGTAGTTGAATGGATTGTTGAAATTGACCTTCTAATGCAATTAATTCCGCTCTAGCACTCATTTCTTTTGCTCTTGCATGTAATCCCCCGTAAGCAGTGACGAGTAATTCCCATCCATTTGAGTCATCATTATGGTCAAAAGTATAGCGATGTAACAAGCTTACGGCTTGTTGATAGTTTTTGTTTTTTATATACGCATTAGCCAAGTTTAGTTGCAATGCAGAACTGTTTGGTGCTTTTTTTAATGCTGCTTGTAGGCGAGTTATTGCAGTGCTGCTATTGTTGAGCGCTAAATCAATATCAGTCATTAAATCAATATACCAAATATTATTGGGATCACTATCTAATAATGGCTGTAGTTGTTGTTTCGCTTTTTGATTATTTCCACTTAGATTATCAGCTAAAGCATTAGCATAAATAATAGCTGTTTTACTTTGTTCATTGTTTAGTTTTTTATAATCTTCAACTAATAGCTTTGCGGTATTTTTATTTTTAGCCATTAATATGGCCAATCGAGCTTTCGCTAAATAGTAGTTTAATGACGGAGATACATTTTTTTTGCTATATTGCAATGAACGATTTCGAATATCGGTTAATCGGCTGTTAGGTAATGGGTGAGTAAGTAAAATTTCGGGAGCTTTACTACTAAATCGGCTTTGATCGGCAAGTTTTTGTAGAAATTCTGATGAAGCATAAGGATCAAACCCTGCTTTAGCAAGCGTTCTTAAACCAACACGATCGGCTTCTTGTTCATTACTTTGCGTAAAACTAATCATATTTTGAGCTGATCCTGCCATGGTGCTTGTCATCGCCGCCATGCCAGCTTCGGGATTGGCTAATGTTAGTAGTAGAGAGCCTAATGTTGCACCCCAAACATAAGGGCTATTACGGTTTTGGTTTTCCATTGCTCTGGCTAAATGGCGTTGGGTGACATGGCCAATTTCATGAGACATAACAGAGGCTAATTGGCTTTCATTGTCGGTGTCTAATATTAGTTTAGAATGAATGACGACATTTCCACCAAAAAAAGCAAATGCGTTAAGTACGTCACTTTTCATAATATAAAAATGGAATGGCGTTTTTACTGATTCTGATTTTGATACTAATTTTTTGCCTAGATCATTAATATATTGGTTTAAAACAGGGTCGTTTATTATGGGAGCACTTGCTCGTAACATTCGCATATAATAATCGCCCATTTCCATTTCTTGGCCAATGCTAAGCGTTGTGGCTGCCGCAGTACCAATATCAGGAAGGTTGATATTATCAGCATAAACGATAGATGTACTTTGTAATAATAATGAGGTGGATAATACCAAGGCAATTGTTTTTTTTAACATTATTCTAACCGATTAAAATAAGAGTTGCGTTGATTTATTCTAGCTGAAAAAAACAACAATATCACTTTGAATTTATAATTAGGGGTTTAACTTATTTGGTGTAATGAGTGTTATGAATAATAATACTTATTCTTGAATTGATAAAATAACAACAACTACATTAATGCGTTGTTGTTATTTTGATTTTTATGATTGGATTTATTATACTTTTTGACGGCGGTTTTGGATAAATTCAATGATATTGTTGACTTTCACCATTACTTTATCACCACCTGAACGGTGTTTGTATTCCACTTCTCCATTACCGAGGTTGCGTTCACCAATTACGATAGTGTGAGGGATCCCGATTAGTTCCGCATCAGCAAACATCACGCCAGGGCGCTCTTTTCTATCGTCAAATAAAACTTCAATGCCAGCAGCTTGTAAATCAGCATAAAGTTTTTCGGCTGTTGCTTGAACTTTTTCGGATTTGTGCATGTTCATTGGAATAATGACAACGCTAAATGGAGCAATCGCTTCTGGCCATACAATACCACGATCGTCATGACATTGTTCAATTGCAGCAGCTACAATGCGGCTTACTCCAATGCCGTAACAACCCATAATCATAACGTGGTTTTGTCCATCTTCACCTTGGACTGTTGCTTTCATTGCTTGTGAGTATTTAGTACCAAGTTGGAAGATATGTCCCACTTCAATACCTCGTTTAATTTGTAATGTGCCTTTGCCATCAGGGCTAATATCTCCTTCAACCACATTACGGATGTCTTCAATGCGAGGTAAAGCAGTGTCACGTTCCCAATTGATATTAAAATAGTGTTTATGGTCAATGTTTGCACCAGCACTAAAGTCGCTCATAACAGCCACATCACGATCGATAATAATTGGCATGTTTAGATTTATTGGACCTAGCGAGCCTGGCCCTGCATTCACAATCGTACGGATTTCTTCTTCGGTTGCAAATTCAAGTGGTGAGGCAACGATATCGATTTTTTCAGCTTTGATTTCATTTAATGTATGATCACCTCGAACCAGTAAAGCTACTAATTGATGACCACTCTCTTTCGTGGCTTTAACCATCAAGGTTTTTACGGTTTTTTCAATCGGTAAATTGAATTGTTCGACTAATTCGTCAATAGTTTTGGCATTAGGAGTATCGACTAACTCCATTGCTTTTGTAGGTTCAGCGCGTTTTTGTGTTGGTGCTAATGCTTGAGCCATTTCTATGTTAGCCGCATAATCAGATTCGGTTGAAAAAACAATATCATCTTCGCCACTGTCGGCTAATACTTGGAACTCATGTGACCAGTTACCACCAATTGATCCTGTATCAGCACGCACCGCTCTAAAGTTTAAACCAGCACGTGTAAAAACTGCGCTATAAGCTTTATACATTTCATCATAAGTTTCTTGTAATGATTCTTGTGTAGTATGGAAAGAGTATGCATCTTTCATAATAAATTCACGTGAACGCATCACACCAAAGCGAGGGCGTACTTCATCTCGAAATTTGGTTTGAATCTGATACACGTTAAGCGGTAATTGTTTATATGAGCTAACTTCATTACGTAGTAAGTCTGTAATGACTTCCTCATGAGTTGGGCCTAGAACAAAATCACGGTCGCCACGATCTTTAATACGTAATAATTCAGGGCCATATTGTTCCCAACGTCCGCTTTCTTGCCAAATATCAGCAGGCTGTACAACTGGCATTAATACTTCTATTGCACCGGCTTTATTCATCTCTTCACGGACAATATTTTCTACTTTTTTAAGTACGCGGTAACCAGTGGGAAGCCAGGTATATAATCCAGCAGCCACTTTGCGGATCATGCCTGCACGTAACATTAATTGATGGCTAATGACTTCAGCATCAGCAGGTGTTTCTTTTAACGTAGAAAGAAGATATTTACTGGTTCGCATAAATTTATCCTAAAAAAATTTATTTATAAATATATATGATAAAAATGTGAGCTAGTTTAGCAGTACCAAGCGTAACACTAAAGTAATTTTATTGGTAATTATTGTGAATAATAAAGATTAATTGTAAATTATTAGCATTAGTAATTAAATGGAATTGATATGAAGAAATTAAATTTATCGCACTTCATTACTGCCTTTTTTGTGGTTTTGGTACTATACCAGCCAATTAAATTTATTATCTATCATTTTACTGATTTAAGTTATGATGAAATTTTGGATTTTGGTTGGAGAGGAGATGGTTGCGAAACTAAAGATGGCCGTCGGTTAGATTATATCGATTGTCCTTGTGGCACAGGATTAATAGAACCTGATGATTTTTATAAAATTAGTAATGAAGGAGATTTTTATTACAATGATAAGCTCTTGGGAAAAGTTATCCTAAAAACAAAGCCAAGTTATTTTTCTGGCGGTGAAATTCTTACAGGCGGCGAATTAGAAATTGAGAATTTAGAAACAGGAATAATTTGTTATTATGATTCAATTCTTGATTGAAATACAATCTTTAATATGTAGGAAAACACCCAGTTGTTTACACTTCATAGTTAAAATAATCCTCTAAAAACATTTAAGACATTTTACAGGAAACCGTTTTATGCGATTTTACGGTAATTTAATTATTAATAAATTGTTCTTAAATTTTTGTTTTCTATCTTTTAAATCCTGACTTATTTGCTGATTATGCTGTAAATTATCATAAGTGCCTATGCATATTGCTTTTGGTGCTTGCGAGAAAATTTTGTTTAAACATATCTGCTGTAGCCTTGTTAGCCAAAATAAGCGTTTAATACCATAGCCCATGTTTTTATTGTCGTCACGTTTATTACTTAACGTTGAGGTTTTCTATTAATTGCTAATCGTTAGATTATATAAATATCCATTGAGTTGTTTATTAAATTTAACTGCTTTTATTTAATCTTAGTTAAATTTGAGTTAGAGCAAGTATTTTGCGCAATTTCTTTGAATCAAAATTGATATTTTAATTATTTTAAAGCTATTAGGTATCAAATTCGATGCTATTTAGTTTATTTATTATATTTAATTTTTTGTTATTTATGTGATGTTGATCACTTTGTAAAAAATATTAAATTGATATCATATGCGCCAAATTTTAGATTAAGGAGTAGTAACAAAAATGAGTAAGCTAAGGACAAATGATAGCGTAACAAATGCCAATAATGAGTCAGCATTACCTAAATGGCGAAAAAGTGATACGTTATGGATGCTTAGCCTTTATGGTACAGCGATTGGTGCTGGAGTACTTTTTCTACCAATTAATGCAGGTGTCGGTGGGTTAATTCCGTTGCTGGTTATCTTGGTTCTTGCCTTTCCTATGACATTTTTTGCTCATCAAGCTTTGTGTCGATTTGTATTATCAGGTAAAAGTCGCGATGGCGATATTACCGTTGTTGTTGAAGAGGCTTTTGGGCGCACAGCAGGAAACTGGATAACTGTACTTTATTTTTTTGCAATTTACCCAATATTATTAGTATATAGCGTTGGTATTACAAATACAGTAGATAGCTTTATGGTTCATCAATTAGGAATGGAGTCATTACCACGAGCTTTACTTTCATTTGTTTTAGTTGCATTTTTAATGTCAATTGTTCACTTTGGCGAAGAACTTATTGTTAAAGTTATGTCAATATTAGTTTTTCCATTTATTGCCGTTTTAATGATTTTAGCGTTATTTTTAATTCCTGAGTGGAATGGTGAAATTTTTACCAATTTGTCTTTTGGTAGTAGTGACGGAGAACAAAGTATTTTAATGACACTTTGGTTAGTTATTCCTGTTATGGTTTTTGCATTTAATCATTCACCAATTATTTCATCTTTAGCGGTAGCTAAACGTAAAGAATATGGTGACGTTTATGCTGAACCTAAATGTACTAGAATTATTGCAGCAAGCAATATCATGATGGTTGTAACAGTGATGTTTTTTGTTTTTAGTTGTGCGCTTTGCTTGTCGCCTGCTGAACTTTTAGATGCAAAAGCTCAAAATATCTCAACGTTGTCATATTTGGCTAATCGATTTAATTCACCTGTTATTGAGTATATTGGTCCTCCAATTGCATTTATTGCAATGGCTAAATCGTTTTTAGGTCACTATCTAGGAGGTAAAGAAGGATTTAATGGTGTTGTTAATAAATTTTTGCGTAGCCGTAATAAAACAATTTCAGAAAACAAACTTGATAAATTAGCTATTGCCTTTATGTTTGTAACTGCTTGGGGGGTTGCAACATTAAATCCAAGTATTTTAGGTCTTATTGAATCACTTGGTGGCCCAATTTTAGCTGTGTTGTTGTTTTTAATGCCAATGTATGCAATTCATAAATTACCTGTACTAGCAAAATATAAAGGAAGGCTAAGTAATGTATTTATTGTTGTTATGGGATTAGTTGCAATTTCAGCCGCTATCTATAATTTATTATAAAATTTAATTCATGGGTAATTACCACTTACTTGTTTATTTAATATATAAAACCTACTGGCATTCGTTGGTAGGTAAATACAGCTACTAATAAAATAATCTACCGATATAGCAAGAATTAACTATTAATAGGTATTAAAACTTATTTTCATAATCTCAAAAGTGATACCTAAGTATTAGTATGGGGTAAGTGGCAAGATGATTATTGGTTATTTTATTAGCAATAAGTTAATTCGTAAAGATATCACTAGGATAGCAGTATTAATTTATGTTTTGCATCAAAAGGGAAAAATATGAGTTCGGTATTTGAAATATTTAAAATTGGCATTGGACCTTCAAGCTCACATACAGTAGGACCAATGAGGGCAGGGAAGGCATTCATAGATCAACTAATCAGTAATAACATGATGGCATCAGTAACAAAAATTGTGGCTGATGTTTATGGCTCTTTGTCGTTAACAGGCAAAGGTCATCAAACAGATATTGCTATTATTATGGGATTAACTGGCGAAAAACCTGATTCTGTTGATATTGATAGTATTCCAAGTGTTATCGAAAAACTTAGCCAAACTCAGCGGTTATCTATTTACAATGATCGTTATGAAATCGACTTTCCGTTGGAAAGTTGTATGGTGTTTCATTCTAAATTTTTACCATTACATGAAAATGGTATGACTTTGACTGCATATAGCGGCGATAAATTAGTTTTTCAGAAAACTTATTATTCTGTTGGCGGTGGTCAGGTTGTTGAAGAAGAGCAATTTGGTCAACAAGAGCAGGATTCAGTAAAATTCCCTTATCCATTTGCTTCAGCTGAGCAATTATTAAAACATTGTGAAGATAACTCATTATCAATTTCTAGTATTATGATGAAAAATGAGTTGCAAATACACTCTTATGAAGAAATTGAATCCTATTTTTCTCGCGTTGGGCAAACTATTTTGGAATGTATCAAACGAGGTATGAATACAGAAGGGCTATTACCAGGACCACTTAAAGTTCCTCGTCGTGCGTTTTCGTTATACCGTCAATTGTCTACCACTAAGGATAAATTTATTAGTGACCCAATGGTGATTATTGATTGGGTAAATATGTTTGCGCTTGCAGTTAGTGAGGAAAATGCAGCAGGAGGACGAGTGGTTACTGCGCCAACAAATGGTGCATGTGGTATTATACCTGCTGTGCTCGCTTATTATGATAAATTTATTAATCCAGTTACACCTGATATTTATATTCGTTTCTTTCTAACTTGTGGCGCAATAGGACAACTTTATCAAATAAATGCTTCTATTTCTGGTGCAGAAGTGGGATGTCAAGGGGAAGTTGGCGTTGCTTGTTCTATGGCTGCGGCAGGACTTGCTGAGCTTTTAGGCGGTAATCCTCAACAAGTATGCATGGCGGCAGAAATAGCAATGGAGCATAACTTAGGCTTGACTTGTGATCCAGTTGCAGGCCAAGTTCAGGTTCCTTGTATTGAGCGAAATGCCATTGCCGCAGTAAAATCGATAAATGCGACAAGAATGGCTTTAAGACGAATTACTGCTGCAAAAGTATCTTTAGATAAAGTTATTAAAACTATGTATGAAACAGGAAAGGATATGAATGCAAAATATCGAGAAACATCGCGTGGCGGGTTAGCAATTACGGTTCATTGTAATTAGGTTGTTGCTATTTTTCTGTCGAATTCGCCGATTGCAACATCGGCGAAACATTAGATTGTATTTAATGTTTCCAGTGCATGGTGTTAACTTTTGAGCGCAAAAAATCATTTTCTGTTAGTACATCTACCCGTTCAGTTTTTACTTTTCGTTGTTTTCTTTTTCGTTTTGGTTGTTCTGCTGAGGCAATATGGATAACTTCGTTATAGGCAAGTAAATTATTAAGTTGATCAAGTTCGCCTAATCCACGGAGGACGGAAATTAATGTTTGTAATGTAATTGATTCGCCTTGTTCAATACGTTTTATTGTGGCAATGCCAATTTTGGATTTTTGCGCAAGTTCTAGTTGAGATAAATTTTTCTCAATTCTGGCTAATTTTATTCTACGACATAGCATAGCAATCATGTCGGTAGTTTCATTCATGAAATATCCTTTTTTTTGATATGCCACATGATGTGGCATATATCATATTGCTATTTATATTATTTTTAGACTAGCGGTTATTGTTCTTGGTTTTTTATTTGTTTCTTCTTTAAGTTTTCTAAAATCTTTTTATGGATACCATTAAAGCCACCATTACTCATAATTAAAATTGCATCAGTTGGTTTAGCTGATTTTGTGATCATTTCAACCAATAAATCGATATCACCACTCCAGTAAGCGGGTTGAATACAAGCATCAACCACATCGGCTACTAGCCAAGGTAGTTGTTCAGGTTGGAATATAAAAATTTCATCAGCTCGACCAAGTGATGGGGCTAGTTCATCTTTAGATACCCCTAATTTCATCGTATTTGAGCGTGGTTCAAGTACGGCTAGAATGCGACGATTAGCTCCTATTTTACTGCGTAATGCTTCTAATGTGGCTAAAATTGCAGTTGGGTGGTGGGCAAAGTCATCATAGATTTCAATATTATTAACTTCGCCATAAAGTTCTAATCGTCTTTTTGCATTGACAAAAGAACCTAGTGCTAAACAAGCATCAGCAGGATCAATGCCAACATTATGGGCGGCTGCAATTGCCATTAGTGCATTATGCATATTGTGTTCGCCAACTAATGAATATTTTACTTCGCCTACTTTTTTATTGTTAAAGTAAACCGCAAAATGACTCGCATCATTATTTATACGTTGTGCTAGCCAGCCGTTTTCTGATTCTGTGAATGCTTTTTGGCTCCAACAACCTTTAGCTAATACTTGTTTTAAATTTACATCTTCTTGTGGTGAGATAATTAATCCATTGCTTGGCACTAAACGAACTAAATGGTGAAATTGTTTTTGAATAGAACTGAGATCATCAAAAATATCTGCATGATCAAATTCTAGATTATTCATGATAAGTGTTTTTGGGCAGTAATGCATGAATTTTGAACGTTTATCAAAGAACGAGCAATCATATTCATCTGCTTCAATAACAAAATAATTGCCTTCACCTAATCTTGCGGATACATCAAAATTACCCGGTACACCACCAATAACGAATCCTTGCTTGTAATCTTGCTTTTCTAAAATCCAATTGACCATACCCGCAGTTGTAGTTTTACCATGAGTTCCAGCAATAGCTATGACCCAACGATCTCGCAATACATTGTCGTGTAACCATTGAGGTGCTGAAATATAAGGAATGTTATTATCTAAAAGATATTCTACACAAGGGTTACCTCTTGATAGCGCATTGCCTATAATGACTAAATCAGGTCTTGATGTCAGTTGTGATGGATCATACCCTTCAATGATATCAATATGTTCTTTTTGTAAAAGTGTGCTCATTGGTGGGTAAACATTTTTATCTGAACCCGTTACTTTATGACCAAGAGAGCGAGCTATCAAAGCAATCCCTGCCATAAATGTGCCACAAATTCCAAGAATATGAATATGCATTTTGAATCCTTAACATTGTATAAACTTTATATTGATAGTATTGGGTAACCATTGCTTATTTGATTGGTAAACAGATGTAAATTCAGAGCAACCTTGTAATTATAATCGATTCTGATTGTTTATGCGAGAGACCATAGATGTTTAACCATTAATAATGGAGCTTGGTTACCACGAAATTCATCTACATCTAAATGGTAAACTATTTTCACATTTTTTATCGATTGATCAGGCCATAGTTGTCTATTTACATTAAAAAAGACCCCTTCAATAAGTGGACCACCGTTTTGGGGTTCTAGTACTAGTTTTAGGTGTTTGTCTGAAAATAATCGCTGTTGATGAATAATGAATTCACCGTCAAAAATGGGAGTGTAGAATCCTTCTCCCCATGGTCCTGATTCTTTTAATTGTTTGGCGATTTCGTAAGTAAGATCTTGGCTATCTATTTCACCGTCAGTTTCAATAATTGGTTCTAGCAAATCGGGTTCTAAGCGTGCATCTAAAAGTGTTTCAAAATTATTTTTAAAACGTTCTAAATCTTCTTCTCGAATAGTTAACCCAACAGCCATTGCGTGACCTCCAAAACTGATTATTAGATCAGGATTTTTTTGATTTAATTCATCAAGAAGATCGCGTAAATGAACGCCTTTAATTGAACGTCCTGAGCCCTTTAGAAAACCATCTTCTGTTGAAGCGAAAGATATGACTGGTCGATGATATTTATCTTTTAAACGTGAAGATAAGATCCCAATAATGCCTTGATGCCATTCTGGATGATGAAACACGAGTAAATTAGGAATTGTGATATTTTGTTTTTCAATTTCTTGAATAAATGATAAGGCCTCTTTATGCATCATTTGCTCAATTAACTTTCGATCACTATTGAGATTATCCAAATCCATAGCTTTGTTAATTGCTGAATCATAATTATCACAAAGTAGCAATTCAACTCCCAATGACATATTATCCATTCTACCTGCTGCATTTAATCGTGGCGCTATATAAAAAGCTAAATCGGTAGACGTAAGATTAATAGGATCTTTTTTAGATACCTGTAATAAGGCTTTGATGCCCTCACAACAATAGCCAGCTCGTATTCTGTTTATACCCTGATGAACTAAAATACGATTGTTATGATCAAGTCTAACCACGTCAGCAATAGTGCCTAAAGCAACTAGATCTAATAAATTTGCTACATTATATTCAGCTAAATTATTGTCGGAGAACCAATTTTCTTGCCGTAATTTTGCTCGTAAAGCCAGCATAAAGTAAAAAGCTACACCCACCCCAGCTAAATGCTTAGATGGAAATGTACAATTAGGTAAATTAGGATTGACTATGGCGTCGGCATTAGGTAGTAGCTCAGGGCATAAATGGTGATCAGTAATAATGACTGACAATCCTGATTGCTTAGCAAAATCGACAGCTTCAATAGCAGATATTCCGTTGTCAACGGTAATAATAAGTTGTGCATTTTGTAAAATGGCCTTTTTAACAACCGAAACACTTAATCCATATCCATCATTAAAGCGATCAGGAATGATATAATCAACAAATTGGTACCCCATATTTTTTAAGGCTCTGATGGTTAAAGCAGTACTAGTGGCACCATCAGTATCAAAATCACCAACAATCATGATTTGCTGATTATTTTTCATTACTGAATAAAGAATTTCGACCGCCTTTTTAATACCATCTAGTTTATCGTAATTGCATAGATTGCGTGTGGTGTAATCAAGATCTTGCATGCTAGTAACACCACGCAATGCATAAATCCGTTGTAATAATAACGGAATATCATCAGAAAATTCTGGAAGTACTTCAGGTAATTTGCGATGTTTTAATTTACTTTTTTTCATAATTTATATGCTAGCGCATGTTGCGCTAACATGTGTTTTCATTTTAATTTACATTTTAGTAACAATAACTACTAATTTTTATTTAGTTTTTGTGATCAAGAAATTCAATTAGTTTATCTGCAGGCACGTAACCTGAAACAAGTTGGCCGTTAGGTAAGACAATTGCAGGTGTGCCACCAATCCCTAACTTTTTACCGACGTTAAATTGTTGTGTTACATAAGGTATCATGCTGCTTGCTGGCGAAATTGTATTACCTTTGTATGCATTGTCAAATGCAGCTTTGCGATCAGCCATGCTCCAAATAGATTGCATGTTTTTGCCAACATCACTGTTAGCACCTGCACGAGGAAATGCAAAATAGTGAACTGAAATACCCGCTTCTAAATACTTATCAATATTTTCATGTAGTAGTTTACAGTAATGGCAAGTATAATCAGTAAATACTGAAATGATGTATTTTTCATTTTTAGCTTTATAAATAATGGCATCTTTTTCAATTGATTTTATTAGGCTAAGATTGATGCTGTTAGCAATGTTTTCTGGTTCATCACCTTGTAAATCAAAAATAGAGCCTTGAATTAAGTATTTACCATCTTTACTAACGTATACAATACCTTCTGGCGTGCTAACGCTTTTAAAATCTTTAATTGGACTATCAAAAATTTTTGATTCTTTGCTATCGTAACCGAATTTATCTAAAGATTTTGCAATTTCATTATTACTTGCTAATACTGAACTTGAAATTAACGCTAAGCCTAAACATATAACTAATTTTTTCATTCAATTATCCTTATTTTTGTCAATCCTATGCTCGAGGATGATGTTTACTATGTAACTGTTTTAACCTTTCTGTTGCAACATGTGTATAAATTTGTGTAGTTGATAAACTGCTATGCCCAAGCAACATTTGAACGACGCGCAAATCTGCTCCGTGATTAAGAAGATGTGTCGCAAAAGCATGTCGAAGCACATGAGGAGAAAGTGCATCAATATTTATACCGATTAGTATGGCATAATATTTAATTCGATGCCAGAAAGTCTGTCGTGTCATTTTTTTTCCTAATCGACTTGGAAAAAGCACATCAATAGGTCCATTTTTTAAAAGATCATTTCTTGCATATTTAAAATAATATTCAAGCCAATAAATTGCTTCTTCTCCAAGTGGGACTAAGCGCTCTTTATTACCTTTACCAATTACTCTTACTACACCTTGACGTAAGCTAACATCGCTAATTTCTAAATTTACTAATTCAGATACGCGTAAACCGGTGGCATAAAGTACTTCCAACATCGCTTTATCCCTAAGTTCAATGGGATCTTCTATGCTTGGCGACTCTAGTAGCGCATCGACTTGCGATTCAGTTAAGTCTTTAGGTAATTTTTTAGGAAGTTTGGGGGATGATAATACTGCAGAAGGGTCATCAGTGCGATAATTTTCTTGATATAAATACTGAAAAAAACGTTTAGTTGCACTAAGCAAACGTGCTGAACTACTTGCTTTATACCCATCTTCTACTCGTTGCATTAAAAAGTTTTGTAAATTAAGTGTTTGAGTTGTTAGGAATGTGACATTTTGTTGTTGTAAAGATTGACTTAATGCTAACAAATCAAGTTTATAAGAAGCAATGGTATTTTCAGCTAAGTTCCTTTCTAGCCACAATGAATCTAGAAAACGGTCTATTAACATTTTATTTTGGGCAGGTGTATCTTGGCTAGACATCAAAATTATCTCTACATTACGTTTATTCTTTATATTATATACTAGCTGTCAATAAGTTGCAGTTTTAGTCAATAAGTTACTTTTTATAACAGCTGTAAAAGTTTATATCGTGGGATCTTATATTTATATAACTCTTTATTAAAAATAATTTTTATACTTAAACACTATCTTTCCTGAAACTTTTTTACAGTTATTCTTCAATAAACTGATTGAGTACATTATATTTTTTTATTTTTCATTAATTGTTATATACTGGGATTCTATATATTTTTTGTACTATATTATGGTTAAGCGAAGTATTAATCTCTTTATAGCACTGTTTGCTATCGCAATTATTGCTATGGAAACTTATATTTATTGGCATACAAAGTTTCGCCCTTGGCAACCAAGTTCTTCTATAGGCCGATTAATTTATTATTATAGCTTTTTTACGGTGTTATCAAATTTGATGCTGGCATTAAGTTGTTTGTGGTTATCTGTTAACCCTAATTGTAATCGATATAGTTTTAAAGTTATTCGCTTAAATGGTTTGGCTGGTGTGATTATAACGGCTATTGTGTATAATTTAGTGTTAAGAGGTATCCATACCCCGCCTAATGCATTAATGAAAATCACTAACGAAAGTTTACATGCTGTTATACCTGCTTTGGGTTTATTAAGTTGGCTGATTTGGGGGCCATTTAGACGCATCAACGTTCATGTCATTATAGGATCAATATTATCAATGCTAGCTTATGGCATTTATATTTTTGTCCGAGGTTATTATACTAATCAATATCCATACCCTTTTATTAATGTTGTACGAATCGGTTATCCCAAAGCTTTGTATGCTTCAAGTATTGTTTTTTTATTATTTTTGGGGTTAGTTTTTTTATTATGGGCGATTGAACGCTTAAGGAAGCGAAAATGAAACTGTATATTTATGAGCATTGTCCTTTTTGTGTTAGGGCTAGAATGATTTTTGGTCTAAAAAATATACCGGTTGAAAAACAGGTATTATTGAGTGATGATTTTCAATCACCAGAGCGTATGATTGGTGAAAAAATGGTGCCTATTTTACAAAAAGATGATGGTAGCTATATGCCTGAAAGTTTAGACATTGTTGATTATGTTGATAACAATTATGGCGATAAACCCATTTTAACAGGTCCTAGATCGTCAGATATCACAGATTTAATAAAACAGTTGCAACAATATGATTATAAGTTAGTGTGTCCACGTTATATAAAACTAGGTTTAGCTGAGTTTGCGACACAAAGTGCTATCGATTCTTTTGTTAATAGTAAATCAAAAAAAATGGGATCGTTTGATGAATGTTTGATGCAAACGGATTCATTAGTGTCTGCCGTATCTGCTATATTAAATAAACTTGAGTTATTGATTGTGTCACCAGATGCATGTAATGGACAATTATCTTTAGATGATATCTGTTTGTTTCCAGTTTTACGGAATTTGACGTGTGTTAAAAGCTTAACTTTTTCATCTAAAATTAAGGATTACCTACAATCAATGGCTAAACTTAGTAAAGTTGATCTATTTTTTGATAAAGCTATTTAACAATTAAAAATACAGATCTTGCTATTTTTGTTTGATATTAAATCATAATTCTAAAACGTAGGGTAAAAAAGAACAGGAAAAATAGGAATAAACCTGTTCTTTTTTGTTTTAGCAATTAATTACCTAATTTAACATCAATCACTTCAATATTATCTTTACCACCATAGATATCGTACCAAGGTGTTGCATATTGTTTTAATATCTTATTGAGATGTTCAACATTTTCACGACCAGTTTGATCTAGCCAAAGTTTTAAACCTTCTTTGCCTCCATTAGCATAGGCCGCAACACCTTCAAACCATGTTGCTCTACCTCCAAGGATGCCGCTATATTTAGCGCCATTTTCACCGGCAAAAATAAGTTCTTGGTGGAAGGTTTTTGTTGGTACGCCAGCACTTAAATAGATAAAAGGGCGGGTTGCGACTTCACTTGCTTGTTTAAAATAGTCAGCAGCTTGTTTTTGTGTGTAAACAACTACATTGTTGTCGTTAAAGCCTTCTACATTTTTAAACAATACGGGAACTTCGACTTTTAAAATATCAATATAATACTGTTCTTTAGTAAACTCTTTTATCGTGTTGATGACTTTTTGAGGTTTGATTTTTGCAAATTCAGGACTTTTATCATCGGTTATCACATTGTCATATACAATCGGTTCAACAAATACAGGAATATCAGCAGCTCTAGCTTCATTGCCTAAACGTTCTAAAAATGCGTGTTTTTTATCTAAAATATCTTGAGGATCATCTGGATTATAATAAACCAATACTTTTGCGGCATCGGCACCTTTTTTTATTAGGCGTTGTAATGAATCCTCAGGCAAAATATCGGGTAATCGTCCTGGAGTACTAGCATCATATCCTGTTTTTTCGTATGACATGATTAATCCAGCATTGCTATTTTTAGCTGCCATGCCTTTAAAACCATATTCTTCATCTAACAATATTGCACTAACATATTTAGTTAATTCTTGAGAGACAAGTTCTTTAAATTCATACACCATATCGATATGATAACGATCTTTCCCCACAGCAGATTCCATCATTTTAACCATTGAACCGCGTTGATCGATCGCTAATGCTGCAATAATACCATCTTGGTTTGATAACTGCTGCATACGTGTAAATTTACCACGAGAAATACATTTTTTCGCCATTTTATAGCTCTCCGTTTAGTAAGATGTGTTATTGTAGTTTTTTTGTTTGGTTGTTTATTAATCATTTGTGCTAGTTTTAACGATATGCATAATTTTAATAAATTCAATTGTTATGTAGTGGCATTATGATTGAGCTAAATTATTACTTGATTCGTTATCTTCTTTTAAAAGAGCAAGTGTTAGAGTATAGTAGCTAAAAATATTAAAATGTTTGTAAACAATAATTTACAAGGATGAACATGCACAAAGTACTCCATACACCAACAAGAACTTTAAATGCTCAGGATTATAAAACGTTGTCGCTTTCTGCATTAGGTGGAGCATTAGAATTTTATGATTTTATTATTTTTGTCTTTTTTTCTATAACCATTAGTCACCTTTTTTTTCCGAATGATATGCCTGATTGGCTGAGCCAAGTACAGACCTTTGGTATTTTTGCTGCTGGATATTTAATACGCCCATTGGGTGGAATCGTTATGGCCCACTTTGGCGATCGATTTGGTCGCAAAAGGATGTTCACGCTAAGTATACTGCTTATGGCATTACCAACACTATTTATAGGTTGTTTACCTACGTATATTAATATTGGTATTTTTGCACCTTTATTGTTACTGTTTATGCGATTATGTCAAGGCCTAGCTGTAGGAGGAGAAGTTCCTGGCGCTTGGACTTTTGTATCTGAGCATGTACCGAAAAATAAAATTGGATTGGCATGTGGAATATTGACAAGCGGATTGAGCCTAGGTATTTTGCTTGGTTCGTTAGTTTCAACGGCCATGAATAAGTGCTTATCTTCGGAACAACTTATTGATTGGGGATGGCGCATACCATTTATAGTTGGCGGTGTTTTCGGATTGATTGCGATGTATTTACGTCGTTGGTTAAAAGAAACACCAATTTTTCTGGAAATGCAAAATCGTAAACAACAAGAATTAGCTAAAAAAATACCAGTACTCACTGTATTGACGGGGTATTTGCCTCAAACTATTTTATCTATGCTACTCACTTGGGTGTTGTCTGCTGGTATTATGGTTATTATGCTAATGACACCAATTTTATTACAAAAGCAATTTGGTTATTCAGCGATAGATGCGTTGCAAGGAAATATATTAGCTATCATTGGACTAATTATAAGTTGTACATTTTATGGAATGATGATGGATAAATTTGCTATGGGGAAAGTGATGTTAATAGGTTGTGTTATTGCAACTATTGTTATTGCTATTTTTTATCTATCATTAGATAACCCACATCTTTTATTTATTACTTATTCTTTAGCAGGTTTTAGTGTTGGTGTTGTAGGCTCTTTTGCTTATTTTATGGTGAGAGTGTTTCCTACCCAAATTCGTTATAGTGGTGTATCATTTTCATTTAACATGGCTTACGCTATTGCGGGCGGATTAACACCTCTGTTGATCTCCTTTTTGAGTGATTTTGTTAGCAAAATGGCACCAGCTATTTATGTTATTGGATTATTTGGATTTGGTGCATTGATTGGATTATATTTATTTATTAAGGATAACAGTCAAAAGTATATAGCTAAAGATATTGCATAATAAATGATGACCATAGAATTTTAATTATTATTTAATAATATGTTGAAATGGAAAGTATAAGAATTTATTCTTACTTTCCATTTACCTGACATACCTTATATTCAAACCAGCCAGATTTATTCATTTAAACGATATATCCAACTTATTTTGTTAAAAACTTTCAGGAAAGACTACGTTTTAGTATGGCTTATTAAATAATCAACACTATTAAATAAAATTTTGAAACAACCAAAATTTTTTAAGGGATAAGGTAAACTTATCGCAACTAAGAAAGGATCTAATATAAATAAGATTAAATGCAAAAAACGAACATTCAATGATGATTTTAAACATCAAATGGTCAGTCTTTATCAACATGGTAAATCACGTAGTGAAATCGTTGCAGAATATGATTTGATAGCTACTTACTAGATCATAAGCAAAGGTGCCCGCTACCCATGTTGTGACCGTTAGGTGGCTATCTGACTGGTTAGGATCGGTTTTTTTCACTTCGATTTCTTCAATATCGGTAAAATGGGCTTGCCATAATTCTTTGCCCATTTTTGCCAAACTACAACAGCTTTTGGGCTATTCCGTTATATTGTGCCGTTGTTTGATTTCAGCTAACTCTTCTTGAGATGTGGCATTAAACGCTTCAACCATCCATTCGGGCCAGCCTTGTCCTTTAATAATTTTTTCTTTAAATTGGGTTTCTTGTTCCCATTTATATTTGCCATCGTTTAGACCTGCTAATTTGTTAGCACACATAAAGTTATTGACCCATCCCCAAACAAAATAACTACCTATGCCACCACGTAATGGGTCTAATAATATATGGTCGATTGTTTTATGGGTATGGGGTTTGCACACCATTAATATGGTGGTGTTGAGTGAATATCGTGAAAAATTATGCACCACCACCCCTTGTAAATGGGCCCAGTCATATTCTTTTATGCGTTTTTTATTAGGATGCAAAAAGGTTAGCGGATTGCGTAACACTTTAAAATTAAAAAAATAGCTTTCATTGATATACACTTTACCCGTTTTGCGGTTAAAAATAATGGGGCTTCCTCGGCGTGTAAAAAGGTTTTGATAACATTCTGGAATCATTAAATATAAAACGAGAATAAAACAGATTAAAATAACAACCAAAACATAAAAAACAAATTCAGTTTCAGATGTTATTTTAAATATCATAAGTCCATATGATAAACCAGGTATCACAAAAAACATTGAAATTGACAGAAATAAACTTATACATAAATAAAAAATCTGATCAGATTTTGTTTTACGAATAAAAGCACAGTAGTTATCATTGGCATAGAGCAAGCGATCATCGGCATCGGTTAGAGAGTTACCACCTTTTACTAAATCGCCTATCCAACCAAAAATTTGGGGTTGATATTGTGATGGCATTGTTTTGCTCCTTATTTTAAATTTTACTGTTTTTAGTCACGATTAATGGCACGTCTTCACGGTTATTGTATTGCACAATGATTTGATATTTTACAATATTAAACGCACTTATGGTGCCAGCTATCCATTTATTGATAATAAGCCCATTTTGAACTGGCTTGTCGCTATTGGTTGTCGTTTTATCAGTAAAATGATTAGCCGATGTGGTTAAAGTAAATTCGTCTGGCTCGTCAATTTTACTATAATCGGGTATTGGGAGCCTAGTCAGTATGCCAATATTACGATCATACTTATCAAAATAGGCTTTTTTATCCGTCCAAATAAGATTTAGGTCACCATAGTTTTTGCTGATGGCTAATAACGCTATTTGTTGCGAGGTGATACGGTATTTTAGATCGATATATTTTTCGGGTAGTGGGTCTGGCTCGCTTTTTAGATTTGGGTAATCATTAATAAATAAGCGAATCATGGCGATTGCAGTTTCATTTTGATTGTATTTGGCAAAATCGGGAATATCCAAATAAAAATAGATATGCCGTTGAAATTGATTTGGGGCATCGGGATCAGGTACTCCTGTTGTTGGTGGTGCATGATATAGCGGTTTTAAACGAATAAAGGTTTGAATATTATAGACTATAATCGCATAGTCGTTGAGCGCTAAGCCAAAACCTGCGTGAGTGCTGTATTCATCTTCGTGATAGGCTTGATAGCCTAAATAGTCCAATTCTTCTTGCTTACCAAAGCAGCAACGGTTTAACCAGTGTTGAATAGCAGTATATTTATCGTACTTTTTACTAAACATAATCGCAATTGAACCACCAATCATTAAAATAGCCCCTACAATCACAGTTATCCATGAACCAACTAATGCTATAATTGCACCAAAACCTAATGCAATAGAACCACCGACCCTCATTATGAGATAACTTTTATTCTCCATATTCATCATATCAAACGAACTTTTCAACTCGCCAATTGCTTCTAATACCGTGATTGCCGCTGTTGTTCTGGCAACGGTTTTACTGATTATGGTATTGAGCTTAATTTGCGCTTTGATTGGGCGCACATCTTTACCGGCGTTAATCGCTTCAGCCATTTGCATATTGAGTTTGATATTTTTGTATTGGTTAGTTAAATCGATGCTGGTTAGTACCAGTGACACCAGATCTTTAAGCATTTGCCCTTTTAGATCGGTTTCACCGTTACCTTCTTTCACTTCATCCCATTCTTTAAGCATATCGCTAATGTTTATTAGGGTAAGGGTGCCTAATATACCGCTCACCACAAGATTGATACCAAAAGTTATTTTCCCCTTTTTGACGTTTTGATTAGCGGTTTGTAAGTCTATCTCATTATAGATACGTTCTAATTCATGTTGCGCTATGTCTATTATGCCTCCTGCTTTTGATATTTTTTCGTTTATTTTAGCTTTAGCTCGCTCTAGGGCTTTATCACTGATTTTGCGTAATTTATCAGTGATTGACGCTTTGCCTTGATTGACTTTTTCTATGTTTTCAAGCAGTGTTTTTTGTTTATGGATTAATTTGAAATAATCTTTATACTTTTGCTCCATAAATTGTTTTAAGCTGTATGGGCTTAATGTGCCATTAGTGCCGTTGATAAAGTCAACAAACAAGGCTTTACTGGCTTTATCAGGAAAGCACAGGGTAAATTTCGCTTTTTGCATTTTGCCCGAGTCTGTTTTAATTGGCTTTTCATCAATATCAAAACTTTCTAAAAAGGCAAGCTCGTGCGGATGATAGACACCACGATGATAAAAACCACGATGCATTTGGGTTAATAGATTTTGAATTTTTACGATATTTTCTGGTCTAATCTGCACGTTTATTTCAACCGGTAGTGCCCCTAGTCTGGCAAGTTCATCAAATGCATTAAGCCGCATCCAGTGCGATTTTATCGGTTTAAGTAAGGTGTCTTTAGCCAGTGTTGCCTGTTTTTTGAGTGCCGTGCGGTTAAGTAAACTTTCACTATATTTGGTTGATGCGTGAGTTTGTTGTGTTGAATTAGCAAGGTTTGATAATTCTTTATTTACTGCTTCAAGGCTTTTATTTAATTCCCTATTCTTAGTTTCATAAGCCTTTTTTTCGCGCCTGAGTTTTTCTTGTGCGACAGGATCACTCACTGGAATTTGTTTTTTTTGTTGTTCAAGCTCGTCAATTTTTTGTTTATTTTGTTCAATTTTAGCTTCTAGCTCGGCTTTGTTTTTTTCTAATACACTTTTTTTATCGTTTAGATCTTTATCCCCCTTTTTTTCTGCAATTGTTGTAGAAACTGTACCAATAAACTCCGTTGCTTTTGATAACCAATCCTTTGGTGTTATCAATTCGTTAGTTTTTAAGTCTACATAGACCTTTTCGTCACGATCTATTCCTTTAGAGTTGTTATATTCGGTGATGTAATAGATACTTTCAGGATTACTGAGCAGCTCATCCCATAGGGCACTGTCTTGATCGAGTTTAATTTCGGAATGAGTGGTATCGACTAAAATAGATCCAATTTCTGATGCGTGCGCCAATCGCGTCGTTTCGGTGCTAAAATCAAATTCACGTTGCCAAAAATGATTGGTGTTAACACTTTTGGGTTTGGTTTTGCTAAATTGCGAGACTATGCCTTGTTTACCAAATAACCAACGCAAATAGGTAAAGTAGTCCTGCGACCACTCTTTATGGTAATCAACCACTTCATTATAGGCTGTTTCTAATTTCCCTTTGAAGGTATCAACTTTACCTTGATCTACACAGCTATCAAACTCTTTGAGTTTTTCAGCTTTCATCGATTTTAATTTGCTTATACTTAATGCCTTTTTAGTGATATCATGTGATCTAGCTGTAATAGAATACCCTTCAGGATTATTTTTTATTAAATTTTGATATTCTTGTTCTAAAATTGCTATTTCACGATCAAACGAAGTTACAATCGAAGTTCGGTACTGCTCCATTAGCTGTAAAATTACCCGCTTTTTAAACATTACTGGTTGATAATAATTAAATTGATTTTTCAATACCGGGTTGATCGTCTGGATCATGTTTTTTGCTCGTTGTTCATAGATTTTGGTTGCTTTATCTAAATCGTCAAAACCATCGATTAATTCTTCTGCTAAATTCACTTCTTCTGTAGTTAATGGTTTTTCGTTAAACATATGCAGGTGCGATATCCGTTGGGTGTTAAGTTCTTCGGCGATACCGAAGGTGTCTTCTAGTACTACACCACAAGATATTGGCCTATTGCCCTGATATAGAAGGTTTGCGTGATTGGCAAATTTTTGCCTTTGGCTTTTTAAGCTGGTAAAGGGATGTGCTGATTTGAAATTCTCCAGACCTCGCTCTCCAAAACGAAACTCAAGCACTTTGCTTTTATCATTATCATCATGTTCATGACTATAACCAAAAATATCTTTAAACGGTACCGCTCGTTTGCCCGTTGCCTCAGACGGTGAGTCTTTGAGTTTTTGTATATCAATTTTGGTAAAACGCGATAACACTTGGCTATCTTGTTCTTTTAGGTAATCGTCAAGGGTCTTTTTAGGCCAAGGTTGTGAAGAATAAGCCACCCAAGCTTGCGTAAATTCCTTATTATTAAGATTAATAAACGAGGCTGGAATGGTGTGGCAAGCATCTTTACACGCTTTTGATATGGGTCTTGGCTCGGTATTAGTTAGTTCAAGGAAGTTTTTTAATCTTAGTGCGCCGTCAATGCATTCATACACATGAAGTATTCGGCTCTCAATATCATCACCTTGTTGTTGCATCACATAGACATAACCGTTACGCAAAGTGCGAAGTACATAGTCATAATATTTTAATGCTTCATCTGGCATGCGTTGTTTAAAATCTAATGTTTTAGTATAATTCGCCAGTTCTTGATAAGTCTGGTTAACCTGTTTAATTTTATTGAATTTTGTTTTTATCACGGCTTGACGCAGTAAAAAGACTGGTAATCCTGTTCGTTCACAGGCAAGGCAATGACCTGCTGCTTCATCTTTATTTTCTATGGCGGTGTTTGCTGTTTTTTTCATCTTACACTCTTTAATGCTTGTCTTATTCGTTAATAGAAAGTAATTGGCTTTCAAGGTTAATATTGGCGTCAATAATGTGTTTTGACAATGTGCTCGGCTCTTTTTGCGCTTTGGCAATTTGTTCAAGCACGTTAGGATGCTGAGTAAAAGCGGTTTGGTACCTTAAGCCATTTAATCCCCAAAATAAGATATCGGTAGCTTCAGTTAAACCTAATTGATAAGCTTGCTCAACCAGTTGCGTTGATTGCAAAATGACTTGGTTATGGAGTGGTAAATTTTTTTGCTCATCAAATTGCGTTCGATTATTTGCCCATGCCTTAACAAGGGTTCGAATCATTCTCAGTTTTTTTAAGCGCTGACAATACTGAGTGCTCCAACGGTCTGGCGTTTCAAGTTCACTATCGGCCGTGAAACGAATAAACTGCCCAGCATAAATGGATGGGTAATAATAGTTTTCAATTGGAGCAAATTGCGATTTTAGCCATGCGGTGTCTTGGTTGGTAGCAACTTCGTGCAAAAATTGCATGCGAAACGGTTCAAAGAAAGGATAATAAGGCTGTTGCAATATTTTAGCGATGTTATTACCTATAGTTATCAGCTGTTTTGCCAATATCGACGGTTTAAGGGGGCTAACAATATAAGCGCAAATATAACGCTTTGACCAAAAACATTCGATTTCGGCCTGTTTACCAATTTCATCAAGGATCGGACTGTCTAAAAATTCATTGGGTTCTGCTAGTTTAATTAGTGTTGGGCATATGCTTGGATCATAATCTAAATCGGTACGTAATACCTGAGTGAGTTTATGTTCACCAAATAGTTTGTCTTCACCAAATTGATTCACTAATGAGTCGTGTGACAATGGGTTTATTGAATTAAGTGCCACTAAATTATCGACTAGTAAATAGCGATATTTGTTAAAGTTATTTTGATTATTTAATTCAGTAATCATTTTTAATCCGTTTCTGCGCAGCGTTTTACATTCAGTTCACTTGAATTTAATCTAATTGTTTTAGATTGGGTTGCCGGTCCCATCTTTTGCAATACATTACATTTAAGATAGATATTATCCTGTGTACCCAGTTCGATGCCTTCACTGCTGATTTTGATATAAGAGCCACCGCAGATGAGCGTTATTTCTTTTGCTGCTGTTATCTGCGTTTTGCCATCGACACTATCCACTTTGATATCTTGTTTGGCAGCCATATTAAGGTTAGCATTTTGGGCCTGCACCTCGATATCGCCTTGGTTGGCAAATAGTTTCATCCCTGATTTTTGGGCAAATAAACCAATCGCTTCAGCCTATGATAGGGTGATATTTTTTAAGGCGTTGATATCGGTTTGGTTTTCACTGGTTAAGGTCAGGCTGTTAGCTGTCGATAGTTGGATGTTTTCAGGGCTAGTTAGGGCGATGCCTTCTTGCGCATAGGCTAGTAAGCCACTTTGGGTTAGCTGCGTTAAGTTGGCTTTAAGTTGGTCTTGGCTGTCGGTATCGGCGCTGTGTGCCTCGGACTGGGTGGCGGCATTTTGTAGCGCTTTGGCAATGGAGAGGGCATTTTCAAGTTGGGCAATCGCTGCTTGCATATCGAGCTGTTTGCCTTGCGCTTTAGGCTGGGTTTGGGTGGTTAAATATAAGCCTCTATTGGCGGCAATCGCACCCCATTCATCGGTGCGTAGTTCAAAACCTTCACCGCGGGGTTGTTTTTTTTCGTTAACTAAGTGACCGATATTAAGTTGAGTTTTTCCGTATTCGGTAGCCAGTTTGATATGCTCTTGCCCACGTTTATCATCCATGCGCAGTTTATTATTCGCTGGGGTGCGAATGACATTGCGGTGTTTGTTGATGGTGGTAACAAGGTCGGGGTGAGCACTGTCATGCATTGCATGGGCAATATATGGTCTATCAGGATTGCCTTGCATAAAGGCGATGGCCACTTCAGTGCCGTCAATTAATGGAAAGTGAAAACCATAGGTGTTACCCGCATAAGGTTTAGCTAAACGTACCCATAAGCTTTCCGTGCCACTTTTCCACTCTTTTAAATCAAAGTTAAATTTAACCCGATATCGTCCTTGTGGGTCGATATAACCATAGGTGTCATGGTTGGGACTGGTGACACGGGCAGGTAATGTGCCACTAACTTGTGGCCAGCGGATGGGCGCAGGGCGATAGGGTTTTAAAGCTTGATAAGGAATGGCGGTAAAGGTGAGTTCATAGGCATCAGTGCGATTACCTTGCCCCTGCACACTTAAAATAATCACCCCGTCATTGATATCTGCCAGCGGACTGCCATTGATATTAATCCATTGACCGGGAGCAAGGTTATAGTGGTTACTCTTGCCTTTGAGGATAATTTTCTGGCTAATGGCCTGTTCATGGCGAATACGCGCATACCATTGGCCGCTTTCAATCTGATTATCGTGAGTGTTATTGTCATTATCACGATTATCGTCACTATTTTGCGGGTTTTCTTGTCCGTTGCTATCTAAGCCTTTATAGTGCTCGGCATAACGGTAGTCAGTGCCATAGGTGGTGCTGTCTTTGGGTTGGGTATTAATCTCGCCCTGTAAATCGGCGAGGGCATCACGGTAGTTATAGTCTTGTACCTTGACTGAGGAGACCACCACTTCGCTATGCAAGCTGATATCCCACACACTTTCAACGCCCGTATCTGCCATGCCACTGGGCAGTTTATAGTCAATATCAGCCACCTGCGCATAGCCTTGCTCATAATCACTTAACACCATCACATCACAGTGGTGCTCAGCGTGCATTTCAAAGCGAAACCAGATACCGACATCGGCCAATAAGCGTTGAATAAATTCAAGGTCACTTTCTTGCCACTGCGTAATAAACTCCCGCTCAGGGTAGCTATCTTTTAGCTCTAAACGATAATCAATGCCCGTTAAACCATGACTGCGTAGCACTTCTTCAACCACACTGACCACGCTTTGATTTTGAAATATGGCATTATGTTGCCCCACAGCCAACCGTGCTAAGCACGAGGATAACACCACTTGATAATGGGCTTCATCTTTATTGACCGATAACTGACTAAACTCAGTAATCACCCCATGCAAGGTGCGTTTATTACTCAACGTGGGCAAGTCACTTAATGAGTGGATAGCGGAAGTTAATGGTTTATTGATAACAGGATTAAAGGAGAAGGTCGATTTTTGATTAAGAAAGGAATCAGGCGATAAGGTTTTATCAGTACAGGTAAAAGTAATCACATAACGCCAAGGCTGGTTTAATGACTCATCACCATCAATATGCAAAACCGAAATCGGCGCCCCCAGCCCGTCAACCGTTAAGGTATAGCGATTATGGCTAACCCCACTCAAACCCGCCATTAAATCACTAAACCCGTCACCGAGTTGACTTAAAAGACGATTAAGTTCGTTTGACATTTTTCCTCCTTATTATTCCTAAAATTCATACCCTCTATTTTTGATTATGTTATTGGTTTATCGCGATATCATTGTTTTTATGTTGACTATTTTCAGCCTAAACGATAATTCAAACAGAGTATAAACTATTCTAACGTAAAATTTAACCTTTTTAATCAATGTCTTTGTTTAATATTAATAATTTTAGTTAGTTAAACCAGTATGTGATAGTGGCTTAACCTTTTTATTGAATAAATGATTTAAGCAACGTTATGCTTTATCGATGAAAATTTTTAACTTATTAAATTTAAAATAATTTTATGCTGAAACGGTATAGAATCCTGAATTATTTTTGCAAAAAATATAATCTAAAATATAGGTTTTGTTATTGCCTTTAGCTTGCAGTCTTAATTTATCTTCAATGGATTTTACAATTTTGACCAAACGTTTAATACCATAACAGATGATTATTTTTTCTTTATGATATCAGCGATATATTGCTTGTCTGTAATAAGGCGTTAGTTTTGTTGTTCATGTATATCTATTACAGTCGTTTCTCAAATTACTGTAAACAATGTTAGGAATTCCTACACCTCATTTTGTTAAAAAGTTTCAGGAAAGACTACGTTTTAGTATAGTTTATTAAGTAATCAATGCTATTTAATAAAATTGTGAAATAACTCAAATTTTTTAAGTGGGATTAGGTTAAAATAAAACCAATGATATTTTAATTTTAAAATTTCCTAGGAGAAAAAATGAAAGCAGCAGTTATTAAGCAAGAGTGCGATGGTCAAGTCGAAATCAAAGATATTCCTATTCGTCCTTTAGAAGCAGGGGAGGCCTTAGTTGATGTTGAATATTGTGGCCTTTGTCATACTGATCTTCATGTTGCAGCTGGCGATTTTGGTAAAAAACCAGGTCGTATTATTGGACATGAAGGTGTAGGAATTGTGATTAAAGTTGCCCCAGATGTAAAAAGCTTAAAAGTTGGTGATCGGGTTAGTATTGCTTGGTTCCATGCTGGTTGTGGTACTTGTGAATATTGTATTTCTGGGCAAGAAACGTTTTGTCGTAATGCATTAAACTCTGGATATACTGTTGATGGAGGCATGGCAGAGCAGTGCATTGTTAAAGCTGATTATGCGGTTAAAGTGCCAGAAGGGCTCGATCCAGCACAAGCAACAAGTGTAACTTGTGCTGGTGTGACTACCTATAAAGGTATTAAAGTGGCTGCTACTAATCCAGGACAATGGCTTGCAGTATTTGGGATTGGCGGTTTGGGAACACTTGCTGTTGAATATGGTAAAAAAGTGTTTAATAATAAAGTGGTTGCTATTAGTAACAGCGATAGCCAATTAGAATTATGTAAAACACTAGGTGCTGATTTGGTCGTTAATCCTAAAAAAGTTGAGGATGTGGGCGTTTATATTAAAGAACACACTGGAGGAGGAGTGCACGGTGCTGTTGTAACTTCTGTGACTAAAACAGCATTCAATCAGGCCATCAATTCAGTGCGACCTTTAGGGCGTGTGGTCGCCTTAGGTTTGCCTTCAGAAAATATGGATTTAAGTATTCCTAAAACCGTGTTAGATGGTATTCAAGTTTTAGGTTCATTGGTTGGAACTCGTGAAGATTTAGCAGAAGCATTTCAGTTTAGTGCAGAAGGAAAGGTCGTGCCGATAGTTGAAAAAAGACCGTTGGAAGATATCAATGATATGATCGACGAAATGAAAGCAGGTAAAATTCGAGGCCGTATGGTTGTTGATATGAAAATGCAGAAGTCTAAATAAATTAACCTTATTTGTAATTCAAAAAGCTGGCTATATGCTGGCTTTTTTTATAAATCAAAAAATTATTCATTTGATTTATCTAGGTTTTTATGTGGATAATGTTAATCTTTTCTTGTTTTTTATAAATAAATCCCTATCATAATCAAATTTTGCTAATTAATTTTATATGTTTCAAGAGGAACTTCATGGCAGATCATAATTTAGAGAATAACTTGCGCAAGGATCTTGGTTTAGTTTCTGCATTATCACTAGTCGTTGGAATGGTTTTAGGTGCAGGAGCTTTTATGAAACCTCCTGCTGTGTTAGAAGTTGCTGGTGATTATAATTTTGCGTTGCTAGCTTGGGTAATAGGTGGTGTATTTTCTATTTGTGGTGGTTTAACTCTTTGTGAACTAGGAGTCATGTTTCCTCGAACTGGTGGAATGTTAGTATATTTAGAAAAAATCTATGGTGCGAAAGTTTCTCACCTTTATGGTTGGATGATAACTGTCTTATTTGCGCCTTCACTTATTGGAGCACTAGTCGGGTATTTTAGCTCAGTATTTTGCTTATTATTTCATATCAATGATGCTTATCGAATGGCCGTGAGTGCTGGCGTTTTAGTGTTTATTGCAACAATCAATGCAGTTGGCGTTAAACAAGCAGGTTATTTGCAAACCATTGCCACTATATGCAAACTCATTCCAATACTATTATTAGCTATATTTGGATTATGGAAAGGTAGTGGACAAGTGGTATTGTTCAGTGCTAGTGGGCAAGGGATTGAAAGCTATGCGCCTTTTGCTGTTGCTATTTTAGCTACTTTATTTGCGTATGACGGTTGGGCGCAAGTCGCATCGGTAGCTGGTGAAATTCGTAATCCGTCGAAAGTTTTACCCCAAGCCATAATTTTAGGTATAATCTTCCTTGTTGTAGTTTATGCTTGTATTAATATTGCATTATTCAAAATTTTTCCTGTTAAAGAAATGGTATCACTAGGACATGATGCTTCAGCGGTTGCTTCACAGCGGATGTTTGGGCATTTTGGTGGTAATTTAGTTGCAGTTGGTATTATGATTTCCATCTTAGGCGGCATTAATGGCTATATTATGACGCTATCTCGCACAATTTTTAGCATGGGAGAACGAGGGACTATCATTGGTGCACGTTATTTAAGTACTATTGATGAAGAAAGTCGCTCACCAATTAATGCGATTATCGTTTTAGTTATTTTTTCTTTCCTTTATTCAGTGTTACTCGATGCTGATCGTCTATCTGAAATATCGATGTTTTCCATATGGGTATTTTATTTATTAACTTTCATTGGTGTAATAATTGCTCGAAGAAAATACCCGAATGTGACTAGAACTTATAAAGTAATTGGTTATCCGATTATTCCTATCATCGCTATGTTAGGTGCAATATATGTTATTTACGGAATGTTAATTTATCAAACCGTAAATGGTATAGCTTCAATAGTGGTCACCTTAATTGGTTTGCCTGTGTATTACTATTATCATATAAGAAATAAAAATAAAGCGCTATCACTTGGTGAAATGAAAAAATATGATACTAGCACTAAATATATGATCGTTACGGTTTCAATAAGTATCATTTTGGGATTAATTGTTTATGGTTATATCGTTAGTGGCAAATGATAAGAATAGGGAGTGTTGAACTTTCGTGATTATTTTTTATACGGCATGATGTGAGTTATAATAATTCTGCCAAAAACAGCCATAACTCGATTCATCATGCCAAGAACAATGCTAACAGATAAACGGTGGGAAAAGATACAACAAATAATGAAAAATACTGGCCCGGATTTATAATAAATCCGATCACCGGATGACGTTTGAAGGGATCCTTTTCCGAATGAGAACAGGTATTCCTTGGCGAGATTTGCCAGAAGAGTTTGGTGAATGGAGCACCGTCTATAGACGATTTAATTTGTGGTCTAAAAAAGGCATATTAGTTGATATTTTCAAACATTTATCACAACTAGCGGATTTTGAATGGGTGTTCCTAGATGGCTCGACTATCAGGGCTCATCAACATAGTACAGGCGCTGCAACGGAACATTGTGAGCAAATAGGTCAGAGCTGTGGTGGTAATTCAACTAAAATTCATCTTGCGGTTGATAGTGGTGGTTTGCCTATTTGTTTTGAGCTTTCTGAAGGACAACGACATGATATCACTATGCAAAAAACCTAGTTGAAAAGCTCGATGAAGTCAATACAGTGATAGCCGATAAAGGTTATGACAGCGAGCCTTTTCGGTGCTTTGTTCGTCAAAAAGGCGGACGAACGGTGATTGCTAAACGTAATTATGGTAAGGATATAGATAAAAGCAGTATGGATAGGTGCCTTTATCGCTATCGTCATTTAGTCGAGAATGCCTTTGCTAGAATCAAGCAATATCGTTCAATATCAACTAGATACGATAAGTTGGAAAGGAATTATGCCAGTATGGTATCACTGGCATTTATGTTAATGTGGCTGCCAATGTATTGTTGAGTAATTTATGTACAGCAAAGATCAACAGCCCCTAGTAAGAATGAACGTTAT
This sequence comes from Gilliamella sp. ESL0232, assembly GCF_013346885.1. Classification (NCBI taxonomy): domain Bacteria; kingdom Pseudomonadati; phylum Pseudomonadota; class Gammaproteobacteria; order Orbales; family Orbaceae; genus Gilliamella; species Gilliamella sp. ESL0232. Next base: position 178,177 of record NZ_JAAEDW010000006.1, read on the forward strand.
AAAACTATTTTTTATGGAATTAAACGTTTGGTTAAAGTTGAAAAAATATTTACAAAAACCACCAACCTTCAAACCGAATGGAAAAGCCGAAAAGAGTGATACTAATTTTGAATTAATATGTAGCGTAATCAACAAATATTTAGTGATGCAAAAGATAGAAAATAAAAGCTCAAATGCTTTATTAATTTTTATAATACCTTTAAACCCCATAAAGTGATTTTAGGGAAAAACGCCTTATGAGTTTTAAAGGACTATTTTAATCATGAAATGTAAATAGCCTTTTTACATACTATGAATTTTTTTCATTTATAGCCTGTGTTGATGGTTCAGTGTGGCAAGCGTTATTAACTTGAATTGAAATATTATTTGGTGACAGATTATATTTACTTTTGTAGATACAGTTAGCATAGTCAACCATACCGCTAGTTAGAAATAGGTCTAAAAACCATCCAATACCTAATAAACCAGCAGTAAAAAACCAAATGAAGCCTGTAATCCATTTTCCACAGTACATGCGATGGGCTCCCCACATTCCAAGAAAGAACCATAATAAATATGCGACACCTTTACTTTTCATACTATCTCCATTTTATAATTAACTTATGTTTTTATTAATAATTAATGCTTTTTATAAATATTATTCATACCTGATGCAGTAGATAATTGATGTAACGTTAATTTTTAGTGTAACGATAATAGTAAAATCGCTAATTTTACTGTTTTCTTATTTATTCTGCAAATAGAAGAAGCATATAATATTACAAGAAGTTAACTCGATTTTGTTGAAATGAATGCTAATGAGTAATAAGTATCTGTTAGATTAAATCTGAGCTACTAAAATTAAAAATAAAAACTCGAATCATTAAAAACCCGCTGTTTTAAAGCGGGTTTGTTTTTTATTTAAAGTAATTTTGATTGAGAGCAAGATAGTCGCTAAATCTCTAAGTAATCTAAGATACCTTCAGCCGCTTTGCGACCTTCGCTAATGGCAGTGACAACTAGATCAGAACCACGAACAGCATCGCCACCAGCGAAGATTTTTGGATTGGTGGTTTGGTAGCTGTTAGCTTCGGGTGCGATGATTTTGCCTTGTGGGTCAAATTCGACACCATGCTGAGCAAGCCAAGGCATGGCATGTGGTTTGAATCCAAAAGCCATAATTACTACATCGGCAGGAAGAATAAATTCAGAACCTTCGATAATTACTGGCGAGCGTCGTCCTTTTGCATCTGGCTCGCCGAGTTCTGTCCTTACCATTTTTATGCCTGTGACTTGTCCTGTACCGTTAATTTCAATGCTGAGAGGTTGTACGTTAAATTGGAATTGTGCGCCTTCTTCTTTGGCATTTTTGACTTCTCGTTTTGAGCCCGGCATGTTGGCTTCGTCTCGGCGATAAGCACAAGTAACTTCAGTTGCACCTTGACGAATAGATGTTCGTACACAGTCCATTGCAGTATCACCACCACCTAATACCACAACACGTTTGTTTTTCATGTCAATGTATGGGGTATCTTGGGTTTGCGCATGTTTCATTATGTGTTTAGTGTTGGCAATTAAAAATGGTAAGGCATCATAAACGCCGTTGGCATCTTCGTTTTGAAGACCCGCTCGCATTGATTGATAAGTTCCAGCTCCCACAAAAACCGCATCAAATTCGTTGATTAAGTCGGTTAATTGTACCGTTTTACCGACCTCAGTATTTAGACGGAACTCAACGCCCATTTCAGTAAAAATATGTCTTCGGTTGATTAATACTTCTTTATCAAGTTTAAACGCTGGGATGCCAAAGGTGAGTAGTCCACCAATTTCAGGGTGACGGTCAAACACTACTGGCGTTACGCCATTGCGGACTAAGACATCGGCACAAGCAAGGCCAGCAGGACCAGCACCAATAACTGCAACTTTCAATCCTGTTTTTTCGACGTTTGATAAATTAGGTTTCCAACCCATTCTAAAGGCTTCATCAGTAATATAACGCTCTATATTACCTATGGTAACTGCGCCAAATTCAGCATTTAAAGTACAAGAGCCTTCGCAAAGGCGATCTTGTGGGCAAACTCGGCCACAAACTTCAGGCAGGCTGTTGGTTTGATGTGAGAGTTCAACCGCTTCTAATATTTTGCCTTCATTAACCAGTTTTAACCAATTGGGTATATAGTTATGCACAGGGCATTTCCATTCACAATATGGGTTGCCACAAGCAAGGCAACGATCAGCCTGCGCTTGTGATTGTGGAGCAGAAAATCCTTCATAAATTTCAACAAATTCAATTTTGCGAATGTTTAACGATTTTTTAGGCGGATCAACACGTTGTAAATCGATAAATTGATAAACATTTTGGCTCATTTTCGTGTTCTCCTTACTGTGCTTGAATACGTAATTCTGCTGATGAGCGACTGCGGTGCCCAAGTAGCGCTGTTACATCACTCGATTTTGGTTTGACTAATACAAATTGTTTTGAATAATCATCCCAATTAGCCAAAATTTCTTCCGCGCGTGATGAATGGGTAAGTTGAGCGTGCTCCATTATTAAACCACGTAAATGTTCTTCGTGAATTGAGTAATCAGCAACATTCAATAGTTCCACTAACTCTTTATTTATGCGTTTATGGAAATCACTATCTTCATCTAAAATATAAGCAAAACCACCTGTCATACCTGCACCAAAGTTAACTCCTGTTTTACCTAATACGCAGACAATACCGCCTGTCATATATTCACAGCCATTGTCTCCAATGCCTTCAACAACACTAATTGCACCAGAATTACGTACCGCAAATCGTTCTCCAGCACGTCCAGCGGCAAAGAGTTTTCCTCCAGTTGCACCATATAAGCAGGTATTACCGGCAATGGTTGCTTCATGGCTTAAAAATGCTGAGCCTTGCGGTGGTCGAATCACAATACGACCGCCAGCCATGCCTTTACCAACATAATCATTGGCATCGCCTGTGAGTGTTAAGTCCACACCTCCAGCGTTCCAAACACCAAAACTTTGACCCGCAGTGCCGTTAAAGTTAAGCGAAATAGGATCAGCAACAAGACCTTGGTCACCATATTTTTTGGCAATATAGCCAGATAAACTAGTACCCACAGAGCGATCAGTATTTTGTATATCAAAATAGAGGCTTTGGCTTTGGCGATTATCAACAAATTGTTGTGCTTGTGTGATGATCTCTTTATTTAGCACACCTTTATCAAATGGTTTATTGTCTTCAATACAATAAACTGGTTTGCCATCAATAGGTTTTGCTGTTTCGAGCAGTCCTGATAGGTCAAGTTTTTGTTGTTTTGCTGTGATGCCATCAAGTTCTAATAACAGATCGGTGCGTCCTATCAAATCGACGATACGACTGACACCTAGCTCGGCCATAATTTCTCGCGTGTTACGCGCAATAAAGCGGAAATAGTTTATCGCCTTTTCTGGCAGGCCATGATAATGTTCGCTACGCAGTTTTTCGTCTTGCGTTGCAACACCCGTTGCACAGTTATTAAGGTGGCAAATACGCAGATATTTACAACCTAAGGCAACCATTGGTCCTGTTCCAAATCCAAAACTCTCAGCACCTAAAATAGCTGCTTTGACAATATCAGTGCCCGTTTTTAAACCACCGTCTACTTGTAAACGTATTTTGTGACGTAACCCATTGGCGACTAATGATTGCTGAGTTTCAACCAACCCTAATTCCCATGGAGAACCAGCATATTTGACTGAAGTTAATGGGCTGGCGCCTGTTCCACCATCATAGCCTGAAATGGTAATTAAGTCGGCATAGGCTTTAGCAACTCCAGTTGCGATTGTGCCAACGCCTGGCTCTGATACTAATTTAACCGAAATCATGGCATTAGGGTTAATCTGTTTTAGGTCAAATATTAATTGTGCCAAATCCTCAATCGAGTAAATGTCGTGATGAGGTGGTGGTGAAATAAGTGTGACACCCGGTACAGAAAAACGCAATTTAGCAATATATGGTGTGACTTTGTCGCCAGGTAACTGACCACCTTCCCCCGGTTTTGCTCCTTGTGCTACTTTGATTTGAATAACATCGGCACTCATTAAGTAACTTGGTGTTACACCAAAACGACCTGATGCAACTTGTTTTATGCGTGATACTTTTATGGTGTTGTAGCGAGCTGGATCTTCACCGCCTTCGCCTGAATTTGAAAAACCACCGAGCGTGTTCATTGCTTCGGCAAGGGATTCATGTGCTTCAGGGCTTAGCGCACCAATTGACATGGCTGCCGAGTCAAAGCGTTTGAACAGTGATTCTTCTGGTTCGACTTGATCAAGTGGAATAGCTGCGTTTTCAGGTGGATTGAGCTTTAATAAATCACGCAAGGTGGCAATAGGGCGGTTGTTGACGATATCGGCATAGCGTTTGTAATCTTCATAATTGCCATTATTGACCGCTTTTTGTAGTGACTGTACTACATCAGGATTATAAGCATGATATTCACCACCATGAACATATTTAAGTAACCCACCTTGTTCTAATGGTTTTCTTTTCAGCCATGCACTTTTTGATAAGTTAAATTGGTCTTGCGCAAAATCATCAAAATTGGCACCATTAATACGGTTAGTAACTCCTTGGAAACAAAGTTCAACGACCTCTTTATTTAAGCCAACTGCCTCAAATAGTTTTGAACAGCGGTAAGAGGCGACGGTTGAAATGCCCATTTTTGACATAATTTTATATAAGCCTTTGTTAATTCCATTACGATAATTAAGAATGGCTTCACGGTAAGATTTGTTTATTGTGCTATTATCGACCATTTGGCCTAAGATTTCGTAGGCTAAATAAGGGTAAATTGCGGTTGCACCAAAACCAAGAAGTACCGCAAATTGATGTGGATCACGGCAGCTTGCGGTTTCGACAATGATATTAGCATCGCAACGTAAGTTTTTTTCAACTAAGCGTTGCTGAACAGCTCCAACTGCCATAGGCGCAGGAATTGGTAAGCGATCAGGCGCTATATTTTTATCTGATAAAATCAATAATACCGTGCCATTGCGAACTTTTGCTTCAGCATCACCACATAATTGTTCAATGGCATCGCGCAGGCTACCATCGATTTCATAAGTGATATCTAAGGCTTCTGATTTGTAATAACGTGATTCTAATGCTGTTAATTGTTTAAAATCTGAATAAACCAAAACAGGAGATTTGAACGCAACACGATGCGCCTGACCTTCTGCTTCGGCAAACACGTTCATTTCACGACCAATACTAGTTGAAAGTGACATAACGTGTGATTCGCGTAGTGGGTCGATAGGCGGATTTGTTACCTGAGCAAATTTTTGACGAAAATAATCATAAATTGAGCGAGGTCTTGTTGATAGTACCGCAAATGGTGTGTCATCGCCCATTGAGCCGGTGGCTTCTTGACCGTTTTCACCTAGCACTCGAATACATTGGTCTAGCTCTTCAGCACTATAACCAAATTGTTTTTGATAAGTTGCTAGCAAGATATCGTCATAATATCGAGAGCCAATGTTATCATCAGGTAGGTTTTCAAAAGGGATCAGTCTTTTAACATTTTTTTCCATCCATTCTTTATATGGATGACGTTTTTGTAAATCGTTGTCTGTTTCAGACGATTGTAAAATGCGACCTTCTTCAGTGTCTATAACTAACAATTCACCTGGACCAACGCGTCCTTTAGTGACGACTTCGTCAGGTTGATAATCCCAAATACCGATTTCGGATGCACAGGTAATGAGTTTGTCTGTCGTTATTACATAACGTGCAGGACGTAATCCGTTACGGTCTAAGTTACATGCGGCATAACGACCGTCAGACATTACAATACCGGCAGGACCATCCCAAGGTTCCATATGCATTGAGTTGAAGTCGAAAAAAGCACGCAGATCTTCGTTCATGTCAGGATTATTTTGCCATGCAGGTGGAACCAATAAGCGCATAGCTCGTACAATATCCATTCCTCCTACAAGAAATAGCTCAAGCATGTTATCTAATGAACTTGAATCAGAACCTGTGACATTAACAAAAGGTGCCGCATCTTGTAAGTCCGGAATGAGTGGAGTTTTAAATTTATAGGAACGTGCTTGTGCCCATTGTCTATTACCTTCAATAGTGTTGATTTCACCATTATGAGCTAAATGCCGAAAAGGTTGCGCTAATGGCCAACGAGGAACAGTATTGGTTGAAAAACGTTGATGAAATAAACAAATTGCTGTTTCCATTCGGATGTCAGCCAAATCTAGATAGAATCGAGGTAAATCTTTAGGCATACATAAGCCTTTATAGATATTGACCTGATTTGAGAAGCTACAAACGTAAAATGTATCGTCTTGTACCCGTTTTTCAATTCGACGGCGCACCATGTATAGGCGGCGTTCTAAATCAATTTTTGTCCATCCAGCGGGTGCATTAACAAAGACTTGTTCAATTTTAGGCAATGATGATAGGGCAATTTCACCAAGCACACTTTTATCAATTGGTACTTCACGCCAACCTAGAATGGATAAGGTTTCATTGGCTAATTCTTCTTCGACAATATCACGGCTAATTTGAGCTTCTTTTTCATCTTGGCTCAAAAACAACATACCAACGGCATAATTACTTGCTAAACGCCAGCCCGCATCTTGTGCCACTAATCTAAAAAATCGATCGGGTTTTTGTAATAAAAGTCCACAGCCATCGCCAGTTTTACCGTCTGATAAAATGGCACCACGGTGTTGCATTCTGGCAAGTCCGTGAATTGCAGTACGCACCACTTTATGACTTGGTTGTCCTTCAATGTGAGCAATTAAACCAAATCCACAGTTATCTTTTTCATGATGCTGGTTATATAACATATCATTGCCTCTAATTCATCGTTTTATAATTTAAGAAGGAATAGGCTTTAATTCCATATTGCGTGTGAAGTTAATCAAAAATTAGTTTTTGGTCAAATAAATATTACTTATAAGTTAATCTTCCAATATAGCGTTATTAATAAAGCTAATGGCGGTTTGTATTACGTTTATATCTAGTTGTATTTGATGTAAAATGAATAATTGTATAAAACATTAGCAATTAATTATATGTTTACTATAATAGTTATAAATAATAATAGTTAGTTAGGAGTAGGAAAATCGCTATGAAATATTTTGCTTGGTGCATTTCGCTTTTAGTTGGATTAATGAGCTTAGGTCAAGAAATGCTATGGTTTAGAATCGTTAGCTTTATGTTAGGTGGTGCTCCCTATGCTTTTGCACTTGTACTGTTCTTTTTTCTATTAGGTATTGCTTTTGGTGCAAATCGAGGCAAAGCAATTTGTACACGCTATTCGAACCTACTATTGGTCGGAGGAGTGGTTTTAATTTTTGCTGGTCTTATTGATATATTGATTCCATTTGTTATTCAAAGCCTAAATCAACCAAATAGTTTATTTGAATGTGTACGTACATGTTGTATTTTAATATTTGTCGTTGCAGCTTTAAATGCAATATTATTTCCAATTGTGCACCATTTAGGGACGAATATAGCCAATGGAAAAGTAGGTGCTTCAGTTTCTAAAGTCTATTTTTTTAATATTATTGGCTCAACGCTTGGGAGTTTGTTAATTGGCGGAGTTCTCCTTGATTATATTTCTATTTCATCAATGTTTATTTTAATAGGTATTGTTTGTATCTTATTAGGTGGCTTGATGATAATTAAAAAATCGGCAGTTTCTGTTTCTGCCTTTGCTATACTTGGTATTAGTTGCTTTTGTTTAGTCGATAAACACACTGATTATATTTTCAGAGATAGCTTCGGACAAGACATATCTATCAATTCTTATATTGAAAATCGCTATGGTGTAATTCATATCGCCGATGACAATAAGGATGGAAGAAAAAATATTGTATTAGGAAACAGTGTGTATGATGGTATTTTAAATATAGATCCCGATAATGATATAAATGATTTAAATCGACTTTATTTATTGGCAGCAACTCACTTAAATCCTAAAAAAGCGTTGGTTATTGGTGTAAGTGGTGGGGCTTGGACGCGTGCTCTATCAAGTTTCCCTACATTAGAAACAATTGACGCCATTGAAATTAATAAAGGTTACTTGGATATTATTAAACAATACCCAGTTGTTTCTCCAATACTAGATGATCATCGAATTAATATCTATATTGATGACGGTCGACGTTGGCTTAAACGAAATAGCGATAAAAAGTATGATTTAATTATTATGAATACTACTTATCATTGGCGTTCAGGTGCAACTAATCTATTATCGCAAGAAATGATGAATATATTACATAATTCATTAAATCCTAATGGTATTTTGGCATTTAATAGTACTCGTTCGCTAGATACATTAAAAACGGCACAATCGGTATTTAAGTATGCTTATTGGGGTACAATGGGCTTTATTTATGCTTCGGATTCAGAGATTAACATTGATGACAATGTTGCTAAAAATCGCCTTGATAAGTTGGTTTTAGATGGTAAACCATTGTTTAATGAAGCGTCTAAACAAGTTAAAAACGGTGCTTACCAAAAAACATTAGCAACCAAACTGTTAAGTCTAGATGAAGTTGAAAAGCTTTATAACTTAGGACGAGATACGGAAATTATTACCGATAGTAATATGATAACTGAATATAAATATGGTTTTTTGAGAAATAATTAAGGACGCTTTTATGTTAAGTAAGAAACAATCACTACTATTAAGCACGCTATTTTTTATTTCTGGAATGAGTGGCTTAACTTATCAAGTTGCTTGGCAACGAGCTCTTTATTCGGCTTTTGGATCTGATGTTGATTCTGTAGCAATTATTGTATCGGCATTTATGTTAGGACTTGGTTTAGGGGCTCTTGGAGGAGGAAAAATTGTTGATAAATACCCAAATAAAGCACTACAGTTTTTTTGTTTTAGTGAATTTGGAATTGGTTTATTTGGAATAATTAGTTATCAACTTATTTTATTTGTCGGTGATATCTTTATTGTTTATAATTTAATTGTTGTTGCAATTGTTAATTTCTTATTGGTGCTTATTCCAGCCCTTTTGATGGGAGCAACACTTCCAATTTTAATTACTTATATAGCACAGTTTTGGAAAAATATTGGTCAAACCACTGGACATCTTTATGCGATTAATACTTTTGGTGCGGCAATTGGTGCAATTTTGACAGGATTTATTTTATTTAACTATTTTGCTCTTAATGTTGTAACGATATTTGCTGCACTAGGAAATTTTGTTGTTGCTATATCTGCTTATCTATTTTTTAATAAAATGCGAATAAAAAAGAGCGGATAAGAAGATAGAATAATACTATAAAGATATTAAAAATGATAAATCGGCGATAGTTGTCGCTGGTTTATCAATATATTATTAAAATCAATTAGTTAATTATTTAAACAATACAAGCTTTTTATTACTAACTAAGTTTAAATAAGTAATAAAGATTATTTTGATATATTTACCCTCCTTTTATAAAAATTGCATAACAATACCTTTATAATTGAATGAAAAATAAAAAGAATACTGGCTTAATAAATATATTTATAAGTCAATCTTCCAAATATAGCGTTATTAATAGAGCTAATGGTGGTTTGTATTACATTTATACCTAGTTTTATTTGATGTAAAATAAATAATCGTCTAAAATATTAGCAATTAATTATATATTAACTATATTAGTTATTTCGGAGTAGGAAAATCACTATGAAATATTTTGCTTGGTGCATTTCGCTTTTAGTTGGATTAATGAGCTTAGGTCAAGAAATGCTATGGTTTAGAATCGTTAGCTTTATGTTAGGTGGTGCTCCCTATGCTTTTGCACTTGTACTGTTCTTTTTTCTATTAGGTATTGCTTTTGGTGCAAATCGAGGTAAAACAATTTGTACACGCTATTCGAACCTACTATTGGCAGGAGGAATGGTTTTAATTTTTGCTGGTTTTATTGATATATTGATTCCATTTATTATTCAAAGCATAAATCAACCAAATAGCTTAACTCAATGTATAGGTATATGTAGTATTTTAATATTTGTCGTTGCAGCTTTAAAGGCAATATTATTTCCAATTGTGCACCATTTAGGTACGAATATAGCCAATGGAAAAGTCGGTGCTTCAGTTTCTAAAGTCTATTTTTTTAATATTATTGGCTCAACGCTTGGTAGTTTATTAATTGGCGGAGTTCTCCTTGATTATATTTCTATTTCATCAATGTTTATTTTAATAGGTATTGTTTGTATCTTATTAGGTGGCTTGATGATAACTAAAAAATCGGCAGTTTCTGTTTCTGCCTTTGCTATACTTGGTATTAGTTGCTTTTGTTTAGTCGATAAACACACTGATTATATTTTCAGAGATAGCTTCGGACAAGACATATCTATCAATTCTTATATTGAAAATCGCTATGGTGTAATTCATATCGCCGATGACAATAAGGATGGACGGAAAAATATTGTATTAGGAAATCGAATGTATGATGGTATTTTAAATATAGATCCAGATAATGATATAAATGACTTAAACCGGCTTTATCTATTAGCGGCAATTCATCCAAATCCTAAGAAAGTGCTGGTTATTGGTGTTAGTGGTGGGGCTTGGACGCGTGCTTTATCAAGTTTTCCTACATTAGAAACGATTGACGCCATTGAAATTAATAAAGGTTACTTGGATATTATTAAACAATACCCAGTTGTTTCTCCAATACTAGATGATCATCGAATTAATATCTATATTGATGACGGTCGACGTTGGCTTAAACGAAATAGTGATAAAAAGTATGATTTAATTATTATGAATACTACTTACCATTGGCGTTCAGGAATAACCAATCTATTATCGCAAGAAATGATGAATATATTACATAATTCATTAAATCCTAATGGTATTTTGGCATTTAATAGTACTCGTTCGCTAGATACATTAAAAACGGCAAAATCGGTATTTAAGTATGCTTATTGGGGTACAATGGGCTTTATTTATGCTTCGGATTCAGAGATTAACATTGATGACAATGTTGCTAAAAATCGCCTTGATAAGTTGGTTTTAGATGGTAAACCATTGTTTAATGAAGCGTCTAAACAAGTTAAAAACGGTGCTTACCAAAAAACATTAGCAACCAAACTGTTAAGTCTAGATGAAGTTGAAAAGCTTTATAACTTAGGACGAGATACGGAAATTATTACCGATAGTAATATGATAACTGAATATAAATATGGTTTTTTGAGAAATAATTAAGGACGCTTTTATGTTAAGTAAGAAACAATCACTACTATTAAGCACGCTATTTTTTATTTCTGGAATGAGTGGCTTAACTTATCAAGTTGCTTGGCAACGAGCTCTTTATTCTGCTTTTGGTTCTGATGTTGATTCTGTAGCAATTATTGTATCGGCATTTATGTTAGGACTTGGTTTAGGTGCTCTTGGAGGAGGGAAAATTGTTGATAAATACCCAAATAAAGCACTCCAGTTTTTTTGTTTTAGTGAATTTGGAATTGGTTTATTTGGAATAATTAGTTATCAACTTATTTTATTTGTCGGTGATATCTTTATTGTTTATAATTTAATTGTTGTTGCAATTGTTAATTTCTTATTGGTGCTTGTTCCTGCTCTTTTGATGGGAGCAACACTTCCAATTTTAATTACTTATATAGCACAGTTTTGGAAAAATATTGGTCAAACAACTGGACATCTTTATGCGATTAATACTTTTGGTGCGGCAATTGGTGCAATTTTGACAGGATTTATTTTATTTAACTATTTTGCTCTTAATGTTGTAACGATATTTGCTGCACTAGGAAATTTTGTTGTTGCTATATCTGCTTATCTATTTTTTAATAAAATGCGAATAAAAAAGAGCGGATAAGAAGATAGAATAATACTAT
>NZ_JAAEDW010000007.1:0-182827 GCF_013346885.1 Gilliamella sp. ESL0232
TGTAGAGGATACTTTTGCTGATATTGAAATGATAGTCCCGTCATCAAGCAACTCAATAAATATAAATGACTTAGTGGCACAAGGTAAATGGGGCGATGATGATGGGGATGGACAGGGAGCAGGTGAAGTTACTGCATCAGGAAGTATATCGTTAGTAATAAAAGATAAAGATGGCAATACCGTTAATCGTAGTGATACATTAAGTCTATGTAATGCACCTTATAAGGTAACCTTAGATAGTTCAGAGGGAACTTTAGAGACTCGTTATGGCATGCCTAATAGTAGTACTTTTAGTGGAGGAACAGCGGAGTATTATATCACTTTACCGTCACAGCCTGTTATTTGTTCGGTCAGGCCAAATTTGTTGTTGGGTGGAACAACTGGCTTGGGTTGGGACGATAAAATCTACGCAGGTCCTGCTAACATATGGGATCCAGCTAAGGGTTTTTTAGTTCAGTCAACAAGTCCATCATCTTACGACAGAAATTTTCCTACTACAGGTGCAGATGGCTTGTATTTTGATTTGGATATAGTTGGGGTAGATGCAAGCCAGTTGAGTTGGACAGTTACCACTCGTGGTGATATAACGGCAACGGTGAGTTGGACAAGGCCGCTAACAGGGACATTCACAGCCACGGATGGGCGTACAGTCCAAGCTGATATGTGGATTACGGATAAATCCCAGAATGTAACGCGGGTAACGTTGCATGGTCCAGAGGCAAGAAACCAGTGGGACAATTCTAATCCAAGTCGAATTACCGTACCATCTTTACCGCAGAAATTTGAATTGGTGGGAAGTGATAGAAGTGGTAATGAGGTTAGGTATGGATTTGTGTTGAGGCAGTGGTTTATTAGCCGAGGAAATAAAATGGGTTCCCTCTCAGCTCAAACAACGTGGTGTAATAGTTTGGGTTATCGAATGCCACAGGTAAAGGATTTAACCAATGCGAAGTGTGGTGTAGATAGTGATTATTTCCCATGTATAAATGGTATAGATGGCGCCACGCCATCGTCATCTAAAAATAATTATCAGCGACAAATAGGCGCTGGACTTTTCACGGAGTGGGGCTTCATGATCAACTACGCTGATGCGGACTTCGATTACTACACCTACAATACAAGCGACGCATTCGGTAGAGACCACTTTGGTATCGAATCGGGCAGCGGCTTCACCAGCATCACCCTTGGGAGCTACAATTATCCTGTTGTTTGCACTACACCTTAGCTTTTAGCGTTTAGTTCTTAATCCTTAGGCTGCGGGGCGGTTATGGTGCTTGAGAGGATAATATAAAAAAGAATAAAGCCCCGCGGCAGTTGGGGCGTTTCCCTTAGGGTTGCGCAGTTGTGGCATAGCCACAATAGCGCCGCCCCCCTCCGCCGACGCAGAAAGCGTGGCAGGTAGTCCAGTATTACGCTGTGGCGGTTTAAAGCTGTGGTCTATTTTAGTTCGGCAAGGTTTCGGACGTATTGACCTTTGGGGAATAAAATAGCTATCTTGAATACGTCCTAGCAAGGGGAATTAGAGCGAACTCCTTTTGCAATCCCACGCTTTAGCGCATAATGTGTCTACGGCGCCCCTCCGCCGTCGATCGGTCTTAACGCACCGTTTGTGGGATTACTTGTATCATCCTGACACTCGCCTTTTCGAGACCATCTTCGCTTTGCTAAGATGGTCAAATTTGTTCCAGACAAATTTGTCAGACGTAGTACAAACTCGCCAAATATCCCTGTTTGGCGTGCTAATCTCACTCTGTTGTCGGCACATTCAGACGCCGAAACAAAACAGACAACATAACCTTGAGTGGTTTTTATAAGTTATTTTTTATAAAAAACAATACAGTTACCCTACAAAAGTTGGTTATATAAAATTATTGATTTTATTGTTTTTTTAAATATGCTAAATAAAATCAGTATTCTTATGACTAGATTTGAATTGTTCAAATGATGCTATTAAGCAATGTTATTTATGTGAGTTATTTCTTTTAAAAGTTGCAGTACTATTTTTATTGCAATGTATTAATATTACTTATAACTCATAAAAAAAGATTGAAATCGTTTGGTTGTTAAGTAACCATATAAGTGTAATGTCCATTTTTGCTAACGATAAAGCAAAATCTGACAAACTAAATAATTGATGATAAGGATCCAACATGTTTAGTAAAGATATGACTATTGCCGATTATGATGCGGAATTGTGGAATGCTATTAAAGGTGAAGAACAGCGCCAAGAAGATCACCTTGAACTGATCGCATCAGAAAACTACACCAGCCCACGAGTAATGCAAGCGCAAGGTTCGCAATTAACCAATAAATATGCCGAAGGTTATCCCGGAAAACGTTATTATGGTGGTTGTGAGTATGTTGATGTTGTTGAAAAATTAGCAATTGATCGTGCTAAGGCTTTATTTGATGCTGATTATGCTAATGTGCAACCGCATTCAGGTTCACAAGCTAATTTTGCCGTTTATATGGCGCTTTTAAATACAGGCGATACTGTTTTAGGTATGAATTTGTCTGAAGGTGGGCATTTGACGCACGGTTCGCCCGTTAGCTTTTCGGGTAAACTTTATCATGTTGTGGATTATGGTGTTGATGATTCAGGGCGTATTGATTATGACAAGTTAGCTAAAACAGCCCAAGAATCTAAACCTAAAATGATTATTGGTGGTTTTTCGGCTTATTCTGGGGTGGTGGATTGGCAACGTATGCGTGAAATCGCCGATAGTGTGGGCGCTTATTTGTTTGTGGATATGGCGCATGTGGCAGGGCTAGTTGCGGCAGGTGTTTATCCAAATCCTGTTCCTTATGCACACGTTGTTACTACTACAACTCATAAAACTTTAGGTGGTCCTCGTGGCGGTTTGATTTTGGCTAAAGGTGGTAGTGAAGAATTATATAAAAAGTTAAATTCGGCTGTCTTTCCTGGAGCACAAGGTGGTCCTTTAATGCATGTAATTGCCGCTAAAGCAGTTGCGTTAAAAGAGGCGATGGAGCCTGAGTATAAAATCTATCAACAACAAGTGGTGAAAAACGCTAAAGCTATGGTCGAGGTGATTTTGCAACGTGGCTATAAGGTAGTTTCTGGCGAAACACAAAATCATCTGTTTTTAATTGATTTAGTCGATAAAAATATCACAGGTAAAGAAGCTGATGCGGCTTTAGGTAGTGCTAATATTACCGTTAATAAAAATAGTGTACCAAAAGATCCACAAAGCCCATTTGTAACATCTGGTGTGCGTATCGGTACGCCGGCTATTACTCGCCGAGGCTTTAAAGAAGCCGAATCGCAAGATTTAGCTAATTGGATTTGTGATGTTTTAGATAATATCGATGACGAGCAAAACATCCAAGCCGTGAAAGAAAAGGTGCTTGAAATTTGCCGTCGTTTGCCAGTTTATCAGCATTAATGGTTGTTTCATTTCGCCGACGGTTGTCGGCGAAATGGTTTTTTGCTTTTATTTACCAATATTGGCATTTGTGTCAGTTTTGTTTTGGGTTTGTGCTTGTTTGTGCTGTTCGATATAGCGGTCAAGGTAACCTTCATGCCATAACCAGCCTCCTGTAACTCCAACACCAAGTAAAATTGCTAACCAAAAAATAATAACTAATTTGTTGTGACGTTGTTTCATTGGATCGCGCAAATTACGTTTTGCATTGGTAGGGAGCTGGGCTTTGCTAGTAAGCAAGCTTCCTAGCATTAAGTTGATTTTGACTTGCCCATTAATTGCCCAACCAGATGCTTCTAGTAATGGTCCAAGTGTTCTTCGACGTAATTTTAACCATGCTAAAATAACAGAAGGTCCTGAAATAATTAGAAATAATCCAATAAAAACTAAAGGTACTTGCCACCAAGCTAGCGCAAAAATGGCTTGGAATATTGTGGCTAATGCTGTGCCGATTGCGCCAATGGCTAAACCAATTGCAGCAAAAATCCCTACACTTTTACCAATATCAAACTTATTAGCTGGATTTTGTAGTGCTTGTTCACTTGATTTTTCGACATCGACATCTTTGCTGCTTGCCCATTTGTTAATTTGTTCGGTAATCACACGCCCCATACGTTGATAAGGTGCCCAAATAGCTTGTTGGATGCTGATTGGCTTAGTGATTATTTTCACAACATTGGCATCCCAATCGTTACCTTTATTGTCAATAAACACACCATTGCGACCTTCAATTAATAAATCACCTTGCCCTGCTGTCATTGCTGCTGCAATTAGCTGTTTTTCTCCATGTCTAGTGCATTCACAATAAAGTAAACAGAGTTCAGAATAATTTGCCATGGTTGCGTGTTTGGCAATATTATCGACCGCAACGCAAAGTGTTGCACAGCGACCATCAATGTAAAGTTCACCAAGTTGAAATGCTGCTCGTGTTTCAGGTTGAAAGAAGTCTGCAAAAGAGGTAAAGTTAACTAGCAAACGGTAAAGATGTTTATGAAATAGGACTAATTTTTCTAACACGAGAATATCTGATGCGGATATCGGTGTTTGATTATCTTGTTCAACCATCTTCTCAAATTCGGTCAGTAAATCATTGTTAGCTAGGTTGGTAATGATGCTAATAGGAATATCATCTATACTGGCCGAAGGCTCAATTTCAACAGTTAAGTGTGCTATTTCGGGCTTAGTGCTAATAAGTGAGGTATATGCTTGCAAGCTTTGTTGTATATTTTGCCATTCTTGTTGTGTTAGTTGGTCTGGGTTGGATAATGATGATTCTATTAATGCCTTAAATCGGCTGATTTTAGCTTTCCAAAGTGGATTTAGCCCATTGACTAGATCTAGAGTATCAGTTGTGTCGATTTTGGATAGCGGTAATTCGGCTAATTCTACTTCAGATAGTAATCCGTTTTGTGTTGGTACAATATATCTTTCGTCTACATTAAGTGCATTTTGCGCTTGAGGGGCGTATTGTGCTAACTCAGCACGTAAAAAATAATCATCAATTTTGGGTTTTAATAGCTGAATTAGTTTCCAAATTTCTGCGGTATTTTCACCAAATGGGGTTTGCGTATTACTTATTTTTGTTTGCCATTGTAACCAAGTTTGTAGATTTTCAACAAAGGTGGTTGCTATGTTTAAATCAATGCCATCTTGCCCACTCATATCTTTTTGTGCACCAGTAGTTTTGATTGCTGTTGCAATAAACATTTGCATGTTTGGTGACAATTCGCTTGATGGAGGAAAGATCAAATCACCATTATAAAGTTTGTCAGCATTGATTTTTATTGATTGTTGTATATCATCTTGTGTTAAATAATCCACATTTTTTTTATTTAAGCTAGCTAAAATGCTTTGTGCGGTGACCGATAATTTTTTTCCTTGCGGGGTCGATGAGTTAATTTGTGATAATGGTAGTGTTTCACTTGTACTTAAGATACTATCAAATGAGTTGATTTTATCGCAAGTCCAGCTAATGGCGTCTAAAATATCAGGTATGCGAATACGTCCGTCATTATCTGAATCGAGTAGAGATAAGGTTCGTTCATCAAAATCCAACCCTGTTGTTGGGCAACTTAGAGCGACCCATAATTTAGGATCTAAATCAGGTAAATTAATAATATCACTGGCACTTTTAAATACGACTTGATCAAGCCCACCAACACGTTGAAATGTCCACATATGGCTCATAATAATCTCCACACAAAAATTTGATAATATCTTTGTTAAAAGAAAACAGTGGGTTGTCTACATTTCATGACTAAAATAACCCTCTAAAAACTCATAAGGCTTTTTACTGGATATCGCTTGATGAGATTTAATTGTATTATAATAGCTAATAAATCGCTTAAACTTTTGTTTTCTATTTTTTGAATCTTCGGATATTTGCTGATTATGCCATATCTCCATTAAAGTTCGTACCACTCTTTCTGCTTTTCCATTTATTTATTGGTAGTTAGGTTTAGTGGTTTTTGGGTTTATGTGATTATTATACATTTTAACAAATCGGTGAATGCTACGTTTTCTTTATGATATAGTGCTGTTGAACCGAGTGAAAAATAAAGCCTAATGGAAAAGGAGGTTGTTAAATGAATAAAATAGGAAAAGATGAATTAGTAGTTACCTCACTTTTATCTATACTTTTGGATGATACACTTGAATATTATAAAATTCATTTAAGTGATTCAAGTCAACCTACGAACGATGATGATCCTTTTGCAAGAGCAAGAAGTATTATCACAAAGCTATCAGATAAAGACCAAGAAAAGATTTTTAATTTTCTGCGTATAGTAATAGTAGATACAATGTCAACGATTTTTGGAACCATAGACGGTTCATGTTTTCCCCCGAATATTAGTGGTGATTTCGTTCTTGAGTATGATGGAGATGAAATACAAGGTTCATTGCAAGATGAGTTAATTGCAAAAGCAGAAGAGATTGGTGTCTATGATTAATAGCTAAAAGTAAAGAATTTATTTTATCTTTTACATTTTATTATTTATATACCAATTGCTTTTAAAATATATTTAGGTACTTAATGAATTCGCTGAAAGAAGCTCATACAAAATTATTAAAATGGTTTAATAATGAACAACTGTGGAAAATTACCAAGAGGTAAAAGTGGTTAAGACAATATACGTTGATGTAGATTTTAATGGGATAATTATTTTCGACTATCCAGGGATATTTATCCCCTTTGGGGGAAAAATAAATAATGGAGAAAATATTCTCAAAGAATTTACTACAACAGGCAAAGGTGATTCTGTGCTTGATGAAGGAATTGCCTTACCTATCATGGGTATTGATGATGGTGGCTACGTTGTTCGTTTGTTTTTAAATGAAACTCCTTGTAATGAGAATAGATCCATTATATTCAGTGATAAATATTTTTATCTTAATGTTACTGGAGATTTATATATTGCTGATATGTCAGTTTTTTGGGAGTGGGAAGAATATACTGGTTGGAATAATACCGATATTCCTAAAGGAATATATAAAGTCTGTCTGGAGGGAGTAATTTTAAAAAAAAATGAGGATATTTTTTATTGCTATGATTTGATCTTAGAAAAAGTAAGTAAAATTGGTAGAAGAGAAATTGAACCACGCTCAGATTGCAGGCTTTATTAAAAATAATCTGAGTAGAATGTCTTAATTGATGTTATAAAGAAAAATAACATGTTGATTTTCTAAATCTTATAAAAGAGCAAACAGACCACTAGTGCTATCCTTGTACCACCTTTATAACGCCCTAGCCCTACGTATCGAAAAACATCAGATTGTTGACTGTAAGGGGAAATTTTAAGGCTAGATCAGCTTTATTCTTTAAGCGAAAAGTACCCTAGTTTGCTACTGTCGCTTATAATGCGGAAAGAAATGTTATTTAACCATTACAAAACGATTTTATAGTTTCAGTAAAAATTGTTTGATGCATATCATAGAGCATATTCAGGCCTAGATGATATTAAAGTTAATCCCAAATTTATAATTTGAGTATTTTTGTAACATACTCTAAAGTTGCTAATTTCATGAAAAGTTGGTTTAAAGAACTAGGATTAATGAAATGAATGACAAAAATCTTATCGAAATTGATGACTATTTATCTACTTCAACAAATTTCAATTTTTTAAAATTATTAGACGTTGATAATGCATTGGATTTAAGAGATGAATCCGAATTTGATTATCAGTGGATGAATGTTTTTAATTCTTTGAAAATGTGTGACTTTAATGCGAATGAAGTGAAATTTATTAATATGTTACGAGAAAAGGCTTTTAAACAATCTTTTAAAATAATTAATAATTTTGAAATATCTTCCCGAATTTCTGATGATATTGAGATAATAGCTAAGAGTTTTATTGCTAAGAAATATAAAAATTGGGCTATCACGCACTTGTGGTCAACCTATAAAAATAAAAAATTTCCAATATAATTATTATTATAACTTAATAAAAAAATTAATTATCTCTAATAAATTGCTTAGCCCATTTTATTTAATGTATTAAATCTTAGCAGCTAGACGGCGTAGACAAGGGTAATGCAGTTATCAATTATGGGTAAATGGATTCAGAAAATTGAACACCAATTAATAGAGCAAAATTTCAGGTATCATGGACAATATTTAGACGGATAAACCAGCCTGCATTACAATACTTTTAAGTATTATGAGCTGAGCATAGGTAATTTTATTTAGCTAGATTTGATTGGTTGTTGAGTGGGATTAATTTGTATCAGTATGATATTAGTAGGTTGGCTTTAGTTGTAAGTTATATAAAATTCTTCAGATATTAATCTAGGTACTTCAAAAACAGTGAATTCATCTATTTAACCAAAAATAAATGACTAGATAGGCAGTATCATAAATTTAGAAAAGGATATTGGAAATTGAAAGTATTCGATTTTAGGTAGGGTAATTATATGAGTAGTATTAAAAATCTTGTTATGCGTTTAAATCATGAGGCTCAAGATGAAGTGTATTGGCTTGGAGCTTGTGATGAATCACAAATTAATATACTTGAAAATAATTTAAAATTGTCGTTACCAAACGAGTTAAAAGAATTTATTTTATTAGTTGGTGGTGGAGGGCTTGTTGGAGAAGAATTGTCAGGTATAGTTGATAATGATGCTTTGGTTGAGTCAGGAGGCGCTATTTATTATGATACTTGCCTATGTAGAAATGAATACGCGTTACCATTAGATATGGCTGTTATTTACTTTAGAGATGATGATGTATGTTGGTGTGTTGATTGTGGAAGAAATACTTATGGAACAATAGTTAATTATGATCTTTTTTCAAGAAAAATATCAAATGTTCTCGCACCGTCATTCAACAGTTTTTTTGAGGAATATGTAAATCTACGCACATAACTTATAGCAAAAATTTTATAAAAATTAATTATTTAGTTTCTACATGTTTTATTATGAAAGTGATTCGTTTTTAGACTTTGATTGAGATAATATGGAGTCCTTTTTATTTGCTTGGACGAATGTTGTTTAACATGTTAATTAAATTAGATATCTCAAAATTATTGTTTTCTTTTATTGATAACGGTGAGTATTGCAAATAAAACGTAGCTATTCAGTGAATTATTTATACCAATTTGATTGGTAAACATCATCTTCAGGAGACTATTATATATATTTTTAGTGCTACAAAATGGTTTTATAAAATTAATGAAAACATGGTAAGGATCTTTTATGAGACAATCTGTTAATGAACTTCTTAAAATGGGGTTGTAACTATCCCCTAAAATAGTACAGCAAAAAAGTAGAAAATTCTCTATGATAAAAGAAAAGGGGATTTAATTATGAAAAAATGACTGAACATCAAATCGTGGCTATTTTAAAAGAAGCTGAAGCAGGTATTCCTGTCAAGGAACTCTGTCGTAAATATGGCATGGGTAATTCAACTTTCTATAAATGGCGAGAAAAATATGGCGGAATGGAAACTTCGGATATCAAACGCTTAAAGGAGCTGGAGGCTGAAAACCGCAAGCTTAAGCAGATGTTTGCTGAGCTCAGTTTAAAATCTCAGCTTCAGGAGGAAATCATAAAAAAGCTATAGTGCCTACCAAGGCACGTAAAGCATGGGCTTTGGAGTTACAAGAAAATCATTTTGTTACTATTGCTATGAGCTGCGCTATTGTTGGCTTAAGCCGCTGTGCTTACTATTATCAGCCTGGAGCGGCTACACTAAGTAGTACCAGTTTTATAAGGTCATTGTTATGATAAACTAAAAAATAAGAGAAGGTAACAACAATGGCAGTCGATTCATCACGAAGAGCAAAACGTAGCTTTACTAACGAGTTCAAAAAACAAATGGTCATACCACTACTTTAATTTATAAAAATCAGACGGCTTTTAGGTCATTTATATCTATTCGTAACTAGTTAAAAGGTTAGAGAATTCATCAAATGACGAAACTAACTCGGTGTCTTCATAGGTTTCAATATCTTTTACTTTTAATAAATCCAAACATTTTTTATTTGCTGTCATCAATGGAAAATCTGGACCGGCAATAAACATTGGATGTTCATGAATAAGTAAAAAGATGGCTTTTTCTAACGCTGGATGATCAGAAGGTTTAATAATTTCAATCGACTCTATTATATCCTTGCTGCTCTCTTTGAAGGATAGATATAAGGTACAATGATTGCATATAATCATATCTTCATAAACTTCATCACCATAATCTAATAAATATTCTTCGTCATCTTTTTTAGTACAATACGGGCTGAACGCATTTAAAACAATATCTTGTGTAACACTGTCATCCATTGCAATGATACTATATTCTATTCCCATGAATCTCTCCTTAAATAGTTATAATTCAAATAAAATATTTACACTATAAGTATAACAACACAGTTAAATAAAAATAGTAAGTTGTTTGCGTATCTATTCTACCGTTACTGATTTTGCTAAATTACGAGGCTGATCGACATCGGTTCCTTTGATCAAAGCAACATGATACGCAAGTAGTTGTGTAGGTACTGTGTAATATATTGGTGCAGTAAGTTCTTCAATATGGGGTAGGTTTATAATGTGCATGGTGTCATCACTAACAAATTCCGAATCTTCTTGGGCAAAAACATACAGTTGACCGCCACGCGCTCGAACTTCTTCTATATTAGATTTTAATTTTTCTAGCATTTCGTTGGTTGGTGCCATAACAATCACTGGCATATCAGCATCAATTAATGCAAGTGGACCATGTTTGAGTTCACCAGCAGCATAGGCTTCAGCGTGAATATAAGATATTTCTTTGAGCTTTAGCGAAGCTTCCATAGCGATTGGATACTCATCACCTCGACCTAAGAATAGCGCATGATGTTTATCCACAAAATGACTAGCTAGTTTTTTTATTTGAGGTTCTGCTGTTAGCACCTGTTCAATGCGGTTTGGTAGGACTTGTAGTGCATGCACAATAGCCTGCTCAGTACTTTCAGCCATATTATTTATGCGTCCTAATTTAGCAACTAGTAGCAATAAAACCGTTAATTGTGTGGTAAAGGCTTTAGTTGACGCAACACCGATTTCAACCCCCGCCTTGGTTAATAGAACTAAATCTGCTTCGCGCACGAGTGTTGAGGCTGCCACATTACAGATAGCAAGGGTGCTTAGGTAATTATTTTCTTTGGCTAATCGCAATGCAGCGAGTGTGTCAGCCGTTTCACCAGATTGTGAAAGGGTGATAAATAAGCTATTTTTGCGACGAGCTGGATTTCGATAACGGAATTCTGATGCAATCTCGACATCACAAGGAATTCCTGCTAAAGCTTCAAACCAATAACGTGCAACCATACCTGCATTATAAGCAGTACCACAGGCAACAATTTGAACATGCTCAACCTGTTTAAGGATGGCTTTGGCTTCATCACCAAGTTCGGACAAATCAACTTTACCATGTACCATGCGGCCTTCAAGCGTATTTTTTATTGCATTAGGTTGTTCGTAGATCTCTTTTTGCATGTAATGACTATAGCCTGCTTTACTACCCGCGTCATACTTTGCGTCAGATTCTATACATGGTCTTGTTACTTCTTGATGATTTTTGTCTAAAATTGTTACTTTTCGATGAGTGATAAGTGCGATATCCCCTTCTTCTAAATAAATAAATCGGCGAGTGACGGGTAATAGTGCTAATTGATCGGATGCGATAAAGTGTTCACCTATGCCGCAACCTATAACTAAAGGACTGCCTGAACGTGCCGCAACCAATATATCTGGATTGCGAGTATCCATAATGACTGTACCGTAAGCCCCTCGTAGTTGTGGAATAGCTTTTTGTACAGCGTCAAATAAGGAACAATCTTCGGTTGATATAATGTTATGAATTAAATGAGCAATAACTTCAGTGTCGGTTTCGGAACGGAATTGGTAACCTTTGGCGATCAGCTTTTCACGCAGTGGTTCAAAATTTTCGATAATTCCATTATGCACAACGGCAATAAAACCCGATACATGTGGATGAGCATTGTGTTCAGCTGGTTCACCATGAGTTGCCCAGCGAGTATGAGCAATTCCTGTAGAACCTTCTAGTGGATGCTGTTCAATGGCATCTTTAAGTGCTTGTACTTTGCCAACACGACGAACGCGTTGTAATTCACCTTGTGGTGAAATAATTGCCAGTCCTGCCGAGTCATAACCACGATATTCTAATCGTTTTAAACCTTCTAATAATATTTCAGCAACATCACGTTTGGCGATAGCACCTACAATTCCACACATATCTTATTCCTCGTTAGCTAGCTTTGTTGGTCGTTTCCAACCAGCAAGTTGTTTTTGTTTTACTCGGCTTACGACCAATTCGTTCTCATTCACATTATTGGTAACCGTTGTCCCTGCTGCAATAGTTGCCCCTTTACCCACTTTTACAGGTGCAATTAATTGCGTATCAGAACCGACAAACACATCATCTTCAATAATAGTTTTAAATTTATTTGCACCGTCATAATTACAGGTGATGGTGCCTGCACCTATGTTGACGTTACTACCAATTTCGCTATCGCCAAGATAGCTTAAGTGTCCGGCTTTGCTTGCTTGGCCTAGATGTGCTTTTTTTAATTCAACAAAGTTGCCAACATGGACTTGTTCATCAAGCTGTGAACCAGGTCGTAGACGGGCGAAAGGTCCGATAGTGCACTGTTTAGCGATAGTTGAATCTTCAATAATGCTATACGGACTGATTGTTGAATTGTCATCAATTGAGCAATTTTTTAAGACACAGCCTGCACCAATAAATACGTTATTGCCTAGTTTGACATTTCCTTCAATAATTACATTACAATCAATCGTAACATCTTTACCATGCGATAGTGTGCCTCGTAAGTCAAAGCGATTTGGATCAAGCAGTGTTACACCAGCTAGTAATAAATTTTGAGCTTGCAGATGTTGATATTGTCTTTCTAACATTGCCAATTGTAGGCGATTATTAACACCTTCAACTTCAAATTGTTGAACTGGGTGCGAGGTTAAGATTTCATAACCATCTTGGTAAGCAAAAGCAATAATATCGGTTAAATAGAACTCTTTTTGCGCATTATTATTGGTTAAACGTAATAACCAACTTTTCAATAATTTTCCGTTAACTAGCATTATGCCGGTGTTAATTTCGTTGATTTTTTGTTGTTCTGGTGTAGCATCTTTTTGTTCAATAATAGCAACAACTTTGCCATTTTTGCGTTCTATTCGACCATAACCTGTTGGATCTTCAAGAATAACAGTTAATAAAGCGATACCTTGCTGGGGTTTACTGGCAATTAAAGTTTGTAGTGTTTGAGCCGATATAAGGGGAGTGTCGCCATATAAAATTAAGATATCTTCGTCATCTTGAATGTAAGGGATAGCTTGTTGCACTGCATGACCAGTACCTAGTTGTTCAGCTTGATATACCAGTTGCACATGTTGCTCTTTAAGCGCATCTTTAAGCTGTTGTTTGCCATGTCCATAAACAATATTGATGCGATTTGTATTAAGTTGTTGAACTGTATCAATCACATGTTGTAACATCGGCTTGGCGCCAATTTTATGTAAAACTTTAGGTAGGTTGGAATGCATCCGTGTGCCTTTTCCTGCCGCCAAAATAATTGCACTTAGCTTTGGTGGTGAAATTGCCATAATTGGTTCCGATCTGGTTGAATTAGCGTAACACTATAATCAAAATTTTTAATGAAATCATCCCCAATCTTTTAATTTTTATCATAAAAAAAGTAAAATTGATATTTACCAAAGAGTTTAACAAAAGAGGCAGCAAGTTATGAATTCCGCTATAAAAGTTTTATTACTCTATACCACACACGAAAAACAGACATTTAAGATTATGCAACGTATAAAAACACGACTTAATGGTCGATGTGATTGTGATGTTATTGAGCTGTTACCCGATACTAAAATCGATTTGACACAATACCAAGCAGCCTTATTGGGAAGTTCCATTCGCTATGGATTTTATAGCAAATTAATGAAAAAGTTTATAAATGAGAATTATCAGCAGTTAAATAGTATGAAGTCTGGATTTTTTGGGGTAAATATGGTGGCAAGAAAACCCAACAAAAATACACCAGAAACAAATTTATATACCAAAAAGTTTTTAGCTAAAATAGCATGGAAACCAGCTTTTACTGCTGTTTTTGCAGGTGCGCTTTATTATCCTCAATATAATTGGTTTGATCGCAATATGATCCGCTTTATTATGTGGTTAGGGAAAGGTGATACTGATGTAACAAAACCAGTTATTGAATATACAGATTGGGCAAAGGTAGATGAATTTGCCAAACAGTTTTATACTTAAACGTATAGTTACCTGAAACTTTTTTACAAATAAATTGATATTTTTCTAGAGATATCAAGTGTTCAACTTCTTTTAAAGAAACTTTGTGATATAGATCAACATTTCGGCTAAAAAGGTGTACAATACTGCGCCTATAGAATCTGTCTCCTAATTGGAATTTTAATTGTGATTGAAAATTTAAGAAATATTGCCATTATTGCTCACGTTGACCATGGTAAAACGACATTGGTTGATAAGTTATTAAAACAGTCAGGTACGCTAGATAATCTACGTGGTGACGATAACGAACGCATCATGGACTCTAATGCGCTTGAAAAAGAGCGTGGTATTACCATTTTAGCTAAAAATACCGCTATTGATTGGAATGGTTACCGAATTAATATCGTTGATACCCCAGGACATGCTGATTTTGGCGGTGAAGTTGAACGTGTTATGTCTATGGTTGATTCTGTATTATTGCTCGTTGATGCAATGGATGGACCAATGCCTCAAACACGTTTTGTAACGCAAAAAGCATTTGCTTATGGTTTAAAACCGATTGTGGTTATCAATAAAGTAGACCGACCAGGAGCTCGCCCTGATTGGGTGGTTGACCAAGTGTTTGATCTGTTTGTTAATTTAGGAGCTACTGATGAACAGCTAGATTTCCCTATTGTTTATGCTTCTGCATTAATGGGTATTGCGGGCTTAGATCATGAAAATATGGCTGAAGATATGACGCCACTATTTGAAGCGATTGTTAAACATGTTGAACCACCAAAAGTGGATTTAGATGGTCCATTCCAAATGCAAATTTCTCAACTTGATTATAATAATTATGTTGGCGTTATTGGTATTGGTCGTATTAAACGTGGTCGTGTTAAACCAAATCAACAAGTGACTATAGTTGATAGTGAAGGTAACAAACGTACAGGTAAAGTAGGGCAAGTGCTAGGTCATTTAGGGCTGCAACGTTATGAAGCTGAAGTTGCCGAAGCTGGTGATATTATTGCATTAACTGGTCTTGGTGAACTCGGTATCTCTGACACGATTTGTGATAACAGTTGCGTTGAAGCTCTGCCGGCATTAACTGTTGATGAACCAACAGTAACGATGTTCTTTAATGTTAATAGCTCACCATTTGCTGGTAAAGAAGGTAAATATGTAACATCTCGACAAATTCTTGAGCGTTTAAATAAAGAGCTTGTACATAATGTTGCGTTGCGCGTTGAAGAAACCCCAGATCCAGATGCTTTTAGAGTATCGGGTCGTGGTGAATTGCATTTATCAGTACTCATTGAAAATATGCGCCGTGAGGGTTATGAGTTAGGAGTTTCTCGTCCTAAAGTTATTTTTAGAGAAATTGACGGTAAAAAACAAGAACCATTTGAACAAGTTACTCTTGATATTGAAGAACAGCATCAAGGTTCAGTAATGGAAGCTCTTGGTTTACGCAAAGGTGATCTAACCAACATGTTACCAGATGGTAAAGGTCGTGTGCGTTTAGATTATGTCATTCCAAGTCGTGGACTTATCGGTTTCAGAACTGAATTTATGACTATGACTTCAGGTACAGGTTTACTTTATTCTACATTTAGTCATTATGATGATATTCGCCCAGGCGAAATTGGTCAGCGTAATAATGGCGTAATGATTTCTAACGGTACAGGTAAAGCATTGGCATATGCGTTATATGGTTTACAAGATCGTGGTAAGTTATTCCTAGGCCATGGTGCTGAAGTATATGAAGGGCAAATCATTGGTATACATACTCGTTCAAACGATTTAACTGTTAACTGTTTAACGGGTAAAAAATTGACTAATATGCGAGCATCAGGTACCGACGAAGCAACAACACTTTCACCACCAATTAAAATGTCATTGGAACAAGCGTTAGAGTTTATTGACGATGATGAATTAGTTGAAGTAACACCGTTATCAATCCGTCTTCGTAAACGTCATTTGACGGAAAATGACCGAAAACGTGCATTTAGAAGTGGTAACAAAGACTAATTAATATTAGTTCTATCGTAATATGAAAACCTCGCTATTTAGCGAGGTTTTTTTTAGCTTTTACTCTAGCAATGGCATCGGCGATAGACTGTTTTCGGTCGTTCGATGTGCTAGTTTTGTTTGCCATCGGTGTGACACGAGGAAACAAAATTGTTGGTGGCACCAATTGGTTGTGATTTAATCGCTGTTGCTTTTTCTCAGTTAGCGCTAACTCTTCTGATTCACTTAATACAGTGCCTAAAGTGCTTAATGTAATACAGTCTGTTGGACAGGTATTAATACAATTACTACACGAAGTACATAACTGTGGCAAAATAGTGTGCAGCACTTGCTTACTGCCCACTATAGCATCGGTTGGGCAAACACGAATGCATTTGCCACAACCAATACAGTTTTCTTCGTCAATAAATGCTTTATATTGTTCTTGGGTTTGCATAATTACTTCTTGCATTAACTTAAACCTACAATATTACCATCCTTGTCAATATCAATATGCCTATAAGCAGGATTAGTACCAAGCCCTGGCATGGTCATCACATTTCCAGCGTAAACACGAATAAAGCCAGCCCCTGCTGAAATAGCTAAATGGCTGATATCAACGTCAAAATTAGTTGGTACATTTTTTAAGTTAGCATCGGCACTAATTGACATTGGTGTTTTAGCAATACAAAGTGGCAAATGATCCAGTTTTAATTCTTCGATCTCTTTGATGTTTTCCAGTGCAGTGGCTGATAAATTAGCTTTGTTAGCACCATATTTTTTTACCATGGTTTGAATCTTATCTGCGAGTGGCATATTATCAGGATAAGGCAATTTGATTTCACTTGGCATGTCACATGCCTTAATAACATGTTTTGCTAATTTTTCAGCGCCTTTACCGCCTTGAGTGAAGACTTCACTCACTTCACAGGCAAATGCGCCATGTTCAATCGCATATTTTTGTAAAAACGCTAATTCTTCTTCACTGTCATGTGGAAAGCGATTAATAGCGACAATTACTTGTAACCCATAGCTTTTGGCATTGTTGATATGCCATGCTAAATTGGCAGCACCAATTTTAAGTAATTCAACGTTTGACTCAGAAATTTCTTTTGGAATTGCTTGCCCTGGTTTAATATTATATTTACCACTGTTAGATTTTAAACTACGAACTGTTGCAACAAGCACTACACATGAAGCTTTAATGCCAGCTTGGCGATATTTGATATTAAAGAATTTTTCCATACCCATATCCGAACCAAAGCCCGCTTCAGTCACGACATAATCAGCAAGTTGTAAAGCAATGCGATCGGCAATGACAGATGAGTTACCATGAGCAATATTAGCAAAAGGCCCAGCATGAATAAGTACCGGTGTATTTTCAACAGTTTGCATTAGGTTTGGATTAATCGCATTTTTAAGTAACACAGTCATGGCGCCAGCAACTTCAAGTTGTTCTGCGGTAATGGCTTCGCCTTGCGTATTATAAGCAAGAATAATACGACCAATACGAGCACGCATATCATGTAAATCTGAAGCTAAGGCTAAAATTGCCATGAGTTCTGACGCTGCGGTAATTTCAAATCCATCTTGGCGTGTAACACCATTAACGCCACCACCAACACCGACAGTTATTTTACGAAGCGCACGATCGTTATGATCTATCACTCGCTTCCACACAATGCGATTTACATCAATGTTTAAACGCGGTAAACCTGTTTGTGCAGTAAATTCATCACCTAAACGTTCTTCATGATAAAGCCTTGAATCTAAAGCAGCAGAAGCTAAATCATGTGCGGCAGTAATGGCATGAATGTCACCAGTTAAGTGTAGATTTAATGTTTCCATTGGCAAAACCTCGGCCTTACCACCGCCAGCAGCACCACCTTTAACACCAAATACAGGACCTAAACTTGGTTGACGGATACAAGCGATTGCGGACTTACCAATATAATTTAAGCCCTCACTTAGCCCGATAGTATTAACTGTTTTACCCTCACCAAGTGGCGTCGGCGTGATAGCAGTAACTAATACCAATTTACCGTTAGGTTTGTTTGGTTTGGTTTTAAGAATGGATAGATCAACTTTTGCCACATGCTTGCCGTAAGGCAGGACAAATTCTTCTGGAATGTTGCATTGTTTAGCTATTTCGGTAATTGGATGTAATGGCATATTAATTCTCATCTAACAGTAATTTGGGTTATCAGTATAAATAATTTGATTTGCCGAATAAAGCGACAATTTTATCTTTATCGTTTTTCGGCACAATTCGCAATTATCTTGTTATAATTACTAAATCTATTCAATCAACATATATTTCATTAAAGGATAATAATTAAATGAATTGGTTTTCTGAGTATTCACTTTTTTTAGCTGAAACAGCAACAGTTGTTATAGCAATTTTAGCTGTACTTGTTTTTATATTAAGCCAACGCCGTAAATCAGCAACGGTGGCAGGGCGGTTATCGGTTAAAGATATTAGCCAAGAATATGAACAAGTTAAAGACGACATGTTAATGTCAAGCATGGACGAGTTAGAAGCTAAGCTGTTTATGAAAGATCTTAAAAAACAGAAAAAAAATGAGAGAAAGCAAGCGAAATTAGCAGCTAAACAAAAAAAGAAACAAGCTAAAAATCAAGAAAAATCTGCCGAACAAACTTCGGCAGATTCAGATAATGTAGCGAAACCAGTAGAAAGTAATACAAACCAACAAGTTAAACCTAAATTATTTGTATTATCTTTCAATGGTAGCATGGATGCACACGAAGTTGAAGAATTACGCCAAGAAATCACTGCTGTATTAGCTGTTATTAAGCCTGAAGATAAAGTTGTCATTAAGCTTGAAAGTCCAGGTGGCGTGGTTCACGGTTATGGTCTTGCTGCATCGCAATTATTACGGTTTAGACAACGTGATATACCTTTCACTGTAGTGGTTGATAAAGTTGCGGCAAGTGGGGGATATATGATGGCTTGTACCGCTAACAAAATTGTGGCTGCACCATTTGCAATTGTGGGTTCAATTGGTGTGGTTGCGCAGATCCCTAATTTTAACCGCTTACTCAAAAAACATGATGTAGATATTGAATTACAAACGGCAGGTGCGTATAAGCGTACATTGACGATGTTTGGTGAAAATACCGAAGAAGGACGTCAAAAATTCAAACAAGAATTAGAAGAAACTCATCTTTTATTTAAAGACTTTGTTAAAGAGTATCGCCCAAATGTCGATATCGAACAAGTTGCAACGGGCGAACACTGGTTTGCAACACAAGCTAAAAATAAAGGCTTAGTTGACGAAATCAGTACAAGTGATGACTTTATTTTATCTCACTTAGAAACACATAAAATTATCTCAGTCTGCTATCAACGTAGGCAAAAGCTATCGGAAAGAATTTCGAAGAACGTGATGAAAAGTGTAGAAAGATTGTTTTTCAGACAAGAAAACGGGCTGTAATAGCCCTTTTTTGTTTAGCAAATACTTATATCCTCTTAGACCTAAAATTCAAAAATCATAAATTAAGCTCACTTTTGACGTAAAAGTTTATCAGCAACTGATTAATTTTTAACGATAGCATTAATTGTCAAAACTGAATATCCATTATTCTAAATGGGTTTAATATATAAACAGTCCATGAAAATTAATGGATAAACTCTTTCTTTAATCGCATTTCTTTATGTTTCTCCTTGAGGACAATTAATATGTTTCAATGGCTTTCAAATTGGGTTTTAGATGGACTTAAACACTCCCCAGAAATTCTATTATTTTTATCGTTAAGTTTAGGGTATTTAATTGGTGGCATTCGAATGGGTAAATTCCAACTCGGTGGTGTTGCCGGTTCGTTACTTGTCGCTGTTGCTTTAAGTGTTTTTGGCGTTACTATTGATGCTGGGGTTAAGTCGATTCTCTTTGCACTATTTATTTATGCTGTGGGCTATGAAAGTGGTCCTCAGTTTTTCCGTTCACTAGGCGTGAAAACATTACGCGAAATATTCTTAGCATTATTTATTGCTGTCGCAAGCTTTGTGACTGTTGTAATTTTAGCTAAAATATTCAATTTAGACAAAGGCCTTGCTGCTGGTTTAGCTGCAGGAGGATTGACCCAATCTGCCATTATGGGCACAGCCTCTGATGCATTAAGTCAGCTTGGATTAAGTGCTGAAGAATTAAGTAAAATGCAAGCTAATGTCACTATTGGTTATGCAGTGACTTATATATTTGGTTCACTAGGTGCCATTATAGTGTGTGTCAATATTCTACCAAAAATAATGGGTAAAGATATTGGCGATGATGCAATTAAAGCACAAGCAGAACAGCTTCATGGTTCGCTCTTATTGGGCAATGATCAAAATTTAGCTTTATCTGATATTAGTGGTCGTTTGTATCGTATTACCAATAAAATCAACCAAACTGTTTCCCATATTGAACAAACTGTAAATGGTATCAGTATTGAACGTATTAAACGTGGCAATAAAATAATAGAAGCAACCCCTGAAACAGTATTAAAGTCAAAAGATATCATTCTGGTTGTGGGGCATCGTGACGCTATGATTAAAGCACAAGATCTACTTGGTAGCGAAGTAAATTCAGCATCAGGTATGGATGTAGTGATGAACAAACTAGATGTTGAAATGCGTAATAGCCGTTATGTGGATCAAAATCTTACTCAAATACTTCAATCTGACGAAGTTATGAAATTAAAACATGGAATATACCTTTTGGCTATTCATCGTGATGGACAATCCCTTCCTCTTACTAACGATATTAATTTAAAACTTGGTGATGTTATTACTATTTATGGTGCTGATGGTGATCTTCGTCGTGTTGTAGATAAAATTGGTGCTCCAATCACTAAAAGTGAAAAAACTGACTGGATATTTCATGGTTTAGGGCTTGTTGTTGGTCTTATTATTGGTTTAATCGTTATACGTGTTAGCGATATTCCTATTACATTAGGAGCTGGCGGCGGTGCGCTTTTATCGGGATTATTATTCGGCTGGTATCGCTCTGTTCATCAAACTATCGGTAACATACCAACTGGTGCTGTGCAACTTTTAAAAGATTTTGGCTTGGCTGGTTTTGTGGCGGTTGTTGGTTTAAGTTCTGGTCTTCAAGCGATTAATACTATTAAAGAACAAGGTTTATCTCTATTTTTAATTGGTGTTGTTGTTACTTTATTGCCAATGTTACTTGCCATTTATTTTGGTAAATATGTATTAGGCTATAAAAATGTAGCGGTGTTTGCCGGCGCTTTAGCGGGTTCGCGTAGCGCTAATCCTGCTTTTGGTGAAGTGCTAAATAAAGCCGGTAACTCAACACCAACCAACTCTTTTGCCATTACTTATGCTTTAGCTAATGTTTTCCTAACTTTATTAGGACCATTAGTTGTTGCTTTTGTTTAATTGATCCATCAAATTAAGGATACAAATGTATGAAAAACAAAACAGAATACAGTCAATATGCTAATTTAAGTCCTTTTGAATTAAAAGATAACTTAATTAAACTGGCACAAAGTCATACTGATCGAGTAATGTTAAATGCAGGTAGAGGTAATCCCAACTTTCTTGCTACTTGGCCTCGTCAAGCTTTTTTCCAATTAGGTGTATTTGCAACCCAAGAATCCGAAATGTCATTTTCATATTTAAATGAAGGTATCGGTGGCATGCCAATTAAAGCAGGACTAACCGGACGCTTTGAACATTTTATTTGCCAAAATTACAACACTCCTGGTGTTGCCTTTTTAGGTAAGGCATTTTCTTATATTCGTGATCAACTAGGGCTTGACGAAAACGCCTTTTTACAAGAAATGGTAGAAGGTATTTTAGGATGTAATTATCCAGTACCAGATAGAATGCTACATTTTAGTGAAGATGTGGTTAAAGCATATGTTTTACAACAAATGGGTGCTCAATATCTGGATCGTAATGATATAGATTTATTTGCTGTTGAAGGTGGCACAGCTGCCATGGCTTATATTTTTAACTCAATGAAAGAAAATGGATTAATCCAAAAAGGTGACAAAATTGCCATTGGCGCACCTATATTCACGCCTTATCTCGAAATTCCTGAACTTAACGATTACCAATTAGTTGAGGTATTAATTAATTCTGATCCTAACTCAAATTGGCAGTATCCTGAGTCAGAATTGCGTAAATTAGAAGATCCAGCAATTAAAGCCTTTTTTGTTGTTAATCCTTCAAATCCACCATCAGTTAAAATTGATGACAAAAGTTTAAAAATCATTGCTGAGATTGTTAAAAAACGTCCTGAATTGATCATTTTGACTGATGATGTTTATGGAACATTTGCCGATGATTTCCAATCTTTATTTGCAATTTGCCCTCAAAATACTATTTTAGTTTATTCATTCTCTAAGTATTTTGGTGCTACAGGTTGGCGTTTAGGTGTTATTGCAACAGCACATGATAATGTAATAGATAAAGCCATTAAAGCGTTATCAAGCAAAACCAAACAGATCTTAAATAAACGATATAGCTCAATTGTTACTGACCCTGAAAATCTAAAATTTATAGACCGCTTAGTAGCCGATAGTCGTGCGGTTGCATTAAACCATACTGCTGGACTATCAACACCACAGCAAGTACAAATGGTATTATTTGCATTATGTGAAATGATGGATAGTGATCAAAGCTATAAAACAGCATTAAAATCGCTAATTCGACGCCGCGCAGCATCACTTTATCAACATTTAGGTCTTAAACATCAAACCGATGAAAACAGTGTAGATTATTACACTCTAGTGGATCTTGAACATATTTGCCGAGAATTATATGACGATAAATTTGCTAAATGGATCCTAAAAAATAAAAATCCATCTGAAATGTTATTCAGAATTGCTGATGAAGCAGGTGTTGTACTACTACCAGGCAAGGGATTTGCTGTACAACATCCTTCTGCTCGAGCATCGTTAGCAAACTTAAATGAATATCAATATGCCGCAATTGGATTATCAATGCGTAAATTAGCAGAAGAATATTATGCTGAATATAAAGCGAAGAATTAATAGTTAAATATTTAAATCAATAAACTTAATTAATACCCTAGCTAGTCTAGGGTTTTATTCAACCAAAATGTTGTAAATTTTCTACTACTGATGTATCCAAAAGTAACAGTATTACAACAATCTATCTTTTGGGAAAAATATAAAATCAATATACTACCTGAGTTATGTAAAACGAAAAATAGACCTATCTTTATAACGTTAAAAGGTTAATATAACCATTTATACGTCGTCAAAATATGCTGACAAATAAGCGAGCATAACACGTCAAAAAAGCGTGTTGGAAGTGTTAGGTATTTTGTCAAGAATAAAATATAGCTGATTTGTCAAAACCGAAATAAAGTCAAATATTATCATTCAACTACTTTGATCGTTTTTGATAAGTTAACACTAAACTTCTATCTTTAATTTATATATAATGTTGGCTCAATAACTTAGATTGTAGATATCAATTTCGGAGCCTTTCATGCAGCAGTTTCGTCCTATCCGTCGTGCTTTACTTAGTGTGTCCGACAAAACCGGTATTTTAGAATTTGCAAAAGCCTTATCAGAACGTAATGTGGAACTCCTTTCGACTGGGGGGACAGCAAAATTATTAATGGAAAACCAAATACCTGTTATTGAAGTATCAAATTACACTGGTTTTCCTGAAATGATGAACGGGCGAGTTAAAACTTTACATCCTAAAATTCATGGGGCAATTTTAGGGCGACGGGGTATTGATGATGATATTATGCAACAACACCAAATTGCACCGATTGATATGGTTGTTGTTAATCTTTACCCCTTCGCACAGACTGTCGCTAAACCAGATTGTACGTTAGATGATGCGGTTGAAAACATTGACATTGGTGGCCCGACAATGGTTCGATCTGCGGCCAAAAATCATAAAGATGTTGCCATTGTAGTTGATTGTGGTGATTATGAAAATATCATCAATATGATGGATAGTAACCAAAACTCCCTTTCATTTAAATATCGTTTTAACCTTGCAATTAAAGCCTTTGAACATACGGCCAAATATGATGGTATGATAGCCAACTATTTTGGGCAATTAGTGCCACCTTACATGGGTGAAACCAATCAACCATCGGGCGAGTTTCCTCGAACTTTAAATCTACAATTCATTAAAAAACAGAATATGCGTTACGGTGAAAACGCACATCAGCAAGCGGCTTTTTATGTTGAGCAAGATATCAAAGAAGCCTCGATTGCAACAGCAAACCAATTGCAAGGTAAATCCCTTTCTTATAACAATATTGCTGATACAGACGCTGCGCTTGAATGTGTAAAATCATTTGATGAGCCAGCATGTGTGATTGTAAAACATGCTAATCCTTGTGGTGTAGCGGTTAGTGATAATATTTTACATGCTTATGAAAAAGCCTTTAAAACTGATCCAACTTCAGCTTTTGGTGGCATTATAGCCTTTAATCGACAGCTTGATGTAGATACCGCAAAAGCCATTGTTGATAAACAATTTGTAGAAGTAATTATTGCCCCATCAGTTAGCCAAGAAGCTTTAGCCATTACTCAAGCTAAAAAAAATGTGCGTGTACTTGAATGTGGTGAGTGGTCAACATCAGCATCAGTAAGTTTAGATTTTAAACGTGTCAATGGCGGTTTATTAGTGCAAGATCGCGATCTAGGTATGATATCGCCAAATGAATTAACTGTAGTAACCAAACGTAACCCCACTGCTCAAGAGCTTTCAGATGCGCTATTTTGTTGGAAAGTGGCAAAATTTGTTAAGTCAAATGCCATTGTCTATGCAAAAGATAATATGACAATTGGTATTGGAGCAGGGCAGATGAGTCGTGTTTACTCTGCTAAGATAGCGGGAATTAAAGCTAAAGATGAAAATTTAAACGTTGCTGGATCAGTTGTTGCTTCAGATGCGTTTTTCCCATTTAGAGATGGCGTCGATGCCGCTGCAGCCGCAGGTGTGACTTGTGTGATTCAACCTGGTGGCTCGATTCGAGATGATGAAGTGATCCAAGCCGCAAATGAGCACAATATCGCGATGATCTTTACTAAAATGCGTCATTTTAGGCATTAATTGTGTGATCACTTTGTTAGTTTTTAAAAAGAGTTATCTATATATATCTTTATATTATGAAAGGCATCTTAAAAGGATCTTTTATGAAAGTATTAGTAATTGGTAATGGTGGGCGTGAACATGCGCTTGCTTGGAAAGTAGCACAATCTCCATTGGTTTCTAAAGTTTTTGTTGCCCCCGGCAATGCTGGTACTGCACTGGAACCAAGTTTAGAAAATATTAATATCAAAGTCACCGATGTGAGTGGACTGCTTAATTTTGCCCAGCAACAGCAAGTGGATTTGACCATTGTTGGTCCTGAAGCACCACTGGTTATTGGCATTGTTGATAGCTTCCAAAAAGCAGGATTGAAAATCTTCGGTCCAACAAAATCGGCCGCTCAACTTGAAGGCTCAAAAGCTTTTACTAAAGATTTTTTAGCACGTCATAAAATTCCAACAGCTGAATATCAAAACTTTACTGAAGTGGAACCAGCAATTGCTTATATCCGTGAAAAGGGCGCACCGATCGTGATTAAAGCCGATGGACTTGCGGCTGGTAAAGGCGTTATTGTTGCCATGACACTAAAAGAGGCCGAAGACGCCGTTCGTGACATGTTAGCTGGAAATGCCTTTGGTGATGCAGGTCACCGAGTAGTGATTGAAGAGTTTCTCGAGGGTGAAGAAGCTAGCTTTATTGTCATGGTAGATGGCAAAAATGTCGAGCCAATGGCAACTAGCCAAGATCATAAACGTGTTGGCGATGGCGATACAGGTTTAAACACGGGTGGCATGGGCGCGTATTCGCCAGCTCCTGTTGTAACTGATGCGGTTTTTGCAAAGGTAATGGATGAAATCATTTATCCAACGGTCAATGGTATGGCGCAAGAAGGCAACGTCTATGTCGGCTTTTTATATGCTGGCTTAATGATTGACAAAAACGGCAATCCCAAAGTTATTGAATTCAACTGCCGATTTGGCGATCCTGAAACACAGCCGATAATGATGCGAATGCAATCAGATTTGGTCAAACTTTGCTTAGCGGCGGTAGAAGGCAAATTAGATACGGTCAAATCAAAATGGGATCCAAGATCCGCATTAGGTGTAGTGCTAGCTGCAGGCGGTTACCCGGGTGAATATCATACCCAAGATATAATTCTTGGACTACCGGCAGAATCAACCGAAGATTGCAAAATTTTCCATGCAGGTACTAGTTTAGAAAAAGGGCGAGTCTACACCAATGGGGGACGAGTATTATGTGTAACTACACTTGGCAACACAGTACTTGAAGCTCAACAACGTGCTTATCAGCAAGCCAAAGACATCTATTGGCATGGTTGTTTTTATCGCCATGATATTGGCTACCGTGCAATTGAGCGGGAAAAAAATAAATAACCGTTTATGAAAAATTGATTTATTAAAAAACAATAAATAAAAAAGTTCAATAAAATCAATGCTCTACATGAATATTTTTGCCTTGGGTAGAGTGTTTGATAGCGCTAAGTGCTTTATCATTTTGATTTAAAATAGCCTAAATCGGATAATGTTACCGTTGCGGTTTGTTACTCTCAAAGCTCAAAATATCAGAAATCTTGCTAAGTTTTTAAATAAAAAATGTATCCTAAAAGCTGTCATAAAGCCAAAACAATAACATTTATTCTTGACAAAAATTAACCAAAATTTATCTAAAAACTAGCAAAAATTTATATAAACGTCTATAATTTCACCAATTTAAAATTAGTTAATTTAATTATAAGGTTAATATAGAAACCAATAAACTTAATCGACAGGTGGAACGTAATGCAGTATCATTTTAGACACAAGCAGAGGCAAGCCAATGTCTTAAATTTATTAAATCACCATGCTAGATGTGGTGTTACACAAATCTTGTTTATCTTATCAAAGTTATCTTTAAAATTTTTATCGAAATCACTTGCTAAATTTCCGTTGTCATTGACACTACTACTATTATTGCCGTATTCATTGGAATCTCAGGCATTATCGGCCACGACTTCTAAACTCATTCATGGTACTGCACCTTATTTAACTTTTGATGGTGGTACTACCAAAGTGACTACAACAGATGACTTATTAAGTATTAGGTTATCGGATGGTCGAACATTCACACCGCAAAACAATTCTTCATCATCAACAAATCCCATTGAGCTACCCGCATCAGGTCAAAGTTTTGAAAATATTGACATGATAGTACCGACATCAACCAATTCTGTGAACCTTAGCGATTTAGTCGCACAGGGTAATTGGGGTGATGATGATGGTGATGGCCAAGATGGCGGGGTAATGGCAGAAGGAAGTATAACGCTTAGTATCACAGATAAAAATAACCAAACGGTTAGTCGTAATGAAGTATTAACGATAAGTAATGCACCTTATAAAGTAAAATTAAGTAGTACAGGGGGATCTTTAAGCACACAATACGGGAAACCAAATGCTAGTACCTTCACAGAAAGTAGTGAAACATATTACATCAAACCAAAGGTTACAGTAGGCGTCAATTTCGTAAGACCAAATCGTCGTGAGGGTTATGGTGAGTTTGCTGTCCAAGATAGCACATGGCGCTTTTCTGGGTTTCTTATACAATCGATTATACCGTCACAAAACGAACAAAATTTTCCGACTACAGGGGCAGATGGTTTGGATTTTGATTTAGATATAGTTGGAGTCGATGCAAGTCAGTTAACGTGGGCTCCAGTCATACATGAAGGAATAACTGCTTCCATAACCCCTATGGGTAGTACTAGTGTTCATGTTACTTTAACTGGTCCAGAAGCTAAAGCCCAATGGGATAATGACAAACCTAGTCGAATTACCGTGCCAAATTTACCAAAGTTATTTGTATTAGAAGGTAAGGATAGTAGTGATAGTGTAGTAGTAAAATATGGATTTGAGTTACAAAAGTGGTTTGTCAACCGAGGGTATACAAACAAACCCTATTCCGACCAAGCTGTTTGGTGTAATAATCTAGGATATCGTGTACCACAGGTAAAGGATCTGACTAATGCGAACTGTTCTTCTGTAGGTAATGGTTGTCAAGGAGCTGTACCTTCTTCAGTAGGCAACAATTATCATCGCCGGATAGGTGGTGTTTTGTTGAGTGAGTGGGGTAATATTACCGAGTATCACTGGGCAGATTTCGTATATTTAAACTACTGGACGAGTGACACTACTGGAAGTGAGCGGTTTGTTGTGTATCCAAATTATGGAACTGTTTTTACCAACGACTCTAACAATGATTCTTTTGTCGTTTGTGTCACTCCTTAGTTTTTTATATTTAATCTAAACTGAGGACACTCAACCAAAGAACAAAGTCCTGTGTAAGACCAGACGATACGCACAATAGTTTTTAAAAGCTTGCGCTTTTTCTAATAAATAGCAAAAGCGCTTTGCAAAAATAAAAAACAAAATTTAACTTAACAAACGAAAAATAATCTATAACTATTTAATTTTATTAAAAAAGAAAAAATAAAAATTAAATAAAATCAATAGTCTACCTGAGGTTTTTTATAAGGTCATCTTAATAAATATTTTCAATGCTTTTCTTAAAGACTTAATTTTTTTTCTATTCATTATCAAAGTTTTTGGATCACTATAGGTAATTTATGTATTGTATATAGTGAGCAATTACTTTATCGTCATCATTTTACTAATTCAAACTAATAATAGAAACTAAAGTTTAATTTCTTTATTTGCCAATGAAATAAAACACAATAGCGAAGCAAATGTCAGAATGGTTACAGTGCCCCATACCGTTCGCCATCCGTAGCTATGGGCGATATCAGCAATGATAATAGGAGTTAGAAACGAAGTGATAAATACAGTAGTGCCAATCATACCCAAGGCTGTTCCCGCACGTTCAATGCCCGCTTTCACTGCTACCTCGGTATAAGCAATACCGTGCCACGCATGGTCAAATAACCCCGTTAACACAATAAATATAATGCCGATATATGTATTACTCACCATTAAACAAAGCATTAAAGATGCCATTCCACCAAGTATGGCGTAATATTTTAATAAGGCAATACGATTCTTTTTTTTGTCTGTATAGTAACCTGACCAGATCCTGAGCAGCCCACCACCAATCTGAACACCAATAAGAATAATAGCTATTGATGTTAAATCTATATGTAGGTTATCACGCATATAGATGCTACCAAATGTGAGTACTGCCATTTGAGGTACCGTTAGAAAACCCGCAGCCATAACGACCCTCCAAACTGCCCCAGTTTTTAGTGGGGAGGGGATAGTGAGGGTTGATTTTGGTGTATATTTTGATTCACTCTGTTTAGTGTTGATAAACAATATAACTACAAGACCAACGCTAAAGCCTGTGGTAGCTAATACAATAAACATCAGTTCAAATCCATATGAATAGGATAACCAAGGCAGTAGTCCAGTTCCAATCGCACCGCCAACTGGGATTGCGGTTTGACGAACACTCATAGCAAATCCACGTTCACTATCATCAAACCATGACATCACAGTTCTGCCAGATGATGAGTTAATACTACCGCTGAAAGCTCCTGTTACAACTAGGGCTGCTCCCAAGTGTAAATATTTAACACCACCACCAAGTGAAGCTTCTGGCGTGAGTGATATGGCGATTAAGGCATACATTATAGCTGATGACCATAACCCAAGAATCAAAACCTTCTTGTCACCTAATTTATCTGTCAAGATCCCCCAAATTATCTCTGAAGCTGCAACACCTAACCCCATTGCTCCTAAAACGAAACCAAGTTCGTATAATGAAAAATGATAAGCATCTCGCATTAAAATTCCAGTAATGGGTATGCCAGCAAAACCCATCGCAAATGTTGCTTGTGCCAGAACACCAATTCCAAGCACAAACCAACGATAATTATTTTTTTTATCCATTTAATTTTTCCTTATTTAATTGCATACCAATTGGTATGTTTTGATTTATAGTATTCTATTTATTTGTATAAGTAAAATTAAATAAATTTCATTAAATTATTTTCATTTATTAATTATTTTGATTTTAATTAGTATATAGGGTGTTTTTGTGTTACCGTACTAATTGGTATGTTTTATTAATGTAATTGGAGGTAATAATGACTAATGTAGCAATTAATGGTTTTGGTCGTATTGGGCGTAGTTTTGTCCGTGCATTGCAGGATTGTTCTCATGACATCAAAATAGTTGCGATCAATGATCTGGGTTCAATTGATCAACTCGCTCATCTTTTAAAATATGACACAACTTTTGGACGTTTTGCTAAAAGTATTGATGTAAAAAAAGGTTGCTTAATTATTGACGAACAAGAGATTGCGATATATCAAGAACGTGATCCTGAGGCTATCCCATGGGCTAAACATCAAGTTGATGTGGTATTAGAATCAACAGGTGTATTTAATGATGGCACAAGAGCACAGTCTCATATTAAAGCTGGAGCTAAAAAAGTGCTCATTTCTGCTCCAGCAAAAAATGTCGATTTAACTATTGTTCAGGGGGTGAATGAGCACTTGTATAACAAAGATGAACACCACATTATTTCTAATGCTTCATGTACAACAAATTGTTTAGCCCCTTTAGTTAAGGTGTTACATGAGAATTTTGGAATTAAATCAGGTTTTATGACAACCATTCATGCTTATACGCAGGATCAAAATCTTCAGGATACACCGCATCGGGATATGAGGCGAGCACGAAGTGCAGCACAAAATATTGTTCCGACTTCAACTGGTGCAGCGCAGTCAATTGGACTTGTTTTTCCTGAATTAAAAGGCAAATTAGATGGCGGTTCGGTGCGTGTTCCTGTCATTACTGGATCTATGATAGATCTTACATTAAATCTAGAGAAAGAAGTGACAGTACAATTAGTAAATGATACTATCAAAAAAGCCGTAAACTTGAAAAGAATGGATGGTATTCTTACCTATACAGAAGATGAAATTGTTTCTTCTGATATTATTGGCAATCCAGCTTCCTCTATTTTTGATGCTAAGCTAACTAAAGTGATGGATGGTACTTTACTCAAAGTTGTCAGCTGGTACGACAATGAATGGGGATTTTCAAATCGTTTGGTGGATACCATTTTACAAATTAAATAATTAGTTAATTAAACATACCGTCAATTGATGGTGTGTTGAGTTATAGCAATATGAATAACGAACAAAAAACTAAACAAAATTCCAGAGAAAAGCTCATTATTGCTATGGCTGATCTCTTATTAGAAAAAGGTCTTGCAAATACTAGCCCTAAAGATATTTTAAAGCGGTCAGGAGTTGGACAAGGTAGCCTTTACCACCATTTCAACGGTAAAGAAGATTTGGCTTTATATGCTATAACTTATAATGTAGAACAGTTAATAAGCATAAATGCTTCAGTACTAAATACTGATACAAATGCTTATAATAAACTGTCAAATTTGCTATTAAAACCTCGTAATATACAACGAGGCTGTTTAGTTGGTCAAATGGCACGAGATAGGTCTATTATGACAAATCCTCATTTAGCGGCAGAAGTTACACGCGGATTTTTGACAATGAAACAAACGTTAGAAAATCTTATAAGAATGGGAATTTCGGATGGAAGTATTTCTAATATTCTTGCACCGTTAGAAGCAGTAACACTGATCATATCTACTTTGCAAGGCGCTTATATTTCAGCAAAAGGATTGCAAGATGAATCCTATTTTCACCTAACAATCAATTCACTATTGAAAATATTTACGCCAAAATCATAGTTTATTTTTGTTTAATTTGTATTGAATTACAAACAATAAAACAGTCAAACCGTCATTTATAGCTCAATAAAGTAGCTCATTTTTCTTTATTGTTTTTTCTATTTCACAATGGACATAAACCACTCCACCGTTTTTGGATCCTGATGCGAGAAGAATAAGCTATGACCTGTATCTAAAGCCGCTATACTTGCCATTTCTTGATTTGAAAGTGAGAAGTTAAATACATCAAAGTTTTCTTCCATTCGTTCTTTTCGGGTCGATTTAGGAATGACAACAATACCATTTTGAATCAGAAAACGCAGTGCAACTTGTGCAACTGATTTTTGATGTTTTTTGCCAATTTCAATAAGTACTGGGTTTTCAAAAAAATTGTTTTTACCCTCGGCAAATGGTCCCCATGATATTATTTGTGTATTTAGCTTTTGCATCACTTCGCGTGCTACTTTTTGTTGTTGAAATACATGTGTTTCAACTTGATTAGCCGCTGGTTTTATACGAACAAAATGGTTTAAATCAATAAGGCGATCTGGATAAAAATTGCTAACGCCGATGGCTTTAGCCTTGCCTTGTTCGTAAGCTTCTTCCATTGCGTGATAAGCACCGTAGTAGTCATTAAATGGCTGGTGAATTAATAGTAAATCAATATAATCTGTCTTTAATTTGCGTAATGACTCTTCTATTGATTGTTTGGCTTTGTCATAGTTAGTGTTGGTGATCCATATTTTTGTGGTAATAAATAGTTCTTGACGGGGAATGCTACATTTTTGTATGGCATTGCCAACCTGACGTATT
The DNA here is from genome assembly GCF_013346885.1 of Gilliamella sp. ESL0232. Taxonomy (NCBI): domain Bacteria; kingdom Pseudomonadati; phylum Pseudomonadota; class Gammaproteobacteria; order Orbales; family Orbaceae; genus Gilliamella; species Gilliamella sp. ESL0232. Next base: position 32,783 of record NZ_JAAEDW010000007.1, read on the forward strand.
TTAAAAATTAAGACCTGTTTTAGATGGACGGTAAATCCATCTAACATTCATTATTTAGCCAAATTTAAAATATTAGCAATGACCTGCTTGCTATAAATGTCACTAACAGCAAAAAAGGGGCGTTTTGTGCCCCCTTTTATAATATTTTTATATAAAATTTATAGTCGATTTCTATCAATTCCTCAAACGTATAATAGGTAACAAATTAATGCTTGTTGAGAACTTCTAAAAAAGGCATGACACTACTGTTTGGCATAAAAACTCGATCATTGTTTTTTTCTTTGTCAAGGATAACTGGATCAATCTCATAACCTAACAGATTAGAAAGAATATATTTATTCATAAGCCCACTTAAATAGCCATCTGGTCCTCGAAATGATTCAATAAATTGACAATTATATCGTTGATTGGTTGATATAAACATAAAAGGGATTAGGAACTGGTCAACGTTGTCACCTATACCATGCCCAACATTCACAATTTCGCCATGATCCGAGGTATAAATAACGGTATAGTTGTTACTATATTTATTAATAACATCATATAATGCTTTGATTGCACGGTCGGTGTGATGAATAGTTAAATCATATTCTTCGACATCAGGTAAAGCCAACTTATCAACTTCATCATAACCTTTTGTATAGGGTTGATGGCTACCGCGCAAATGTACAAAAATAAATTTTTTTGGAGAATTATCTTTTTGTAGGGTGTCTTCTAATAATTGACTTAAATTAATATCCAGAATATCTTCAGTAAAAGTGATAACATCGCTTTTACGTGCAATAAAACCAAACTTAGTATTAAATGTACCTTGAATTTGTTGCCCAGCCGATGCTAACCAATAGGTTTTGTAATGATTGAACTTAGCCATCTCAATAATCGATTTATTATCAAATAAATTATCATCACTTTCGGGCACATTGAATGAAAGTGTCATAGGTATAGAATCCCGAGTAAAGGCTGCCGCTGAGTGGCTATTTGGGATAATACATCCGCCATTTTGACTAAAAATATTGGTCATAAAAGGCGTAGTTTGTTTATGATAACCGTAAGTGCTATAGCGGGAAACTAAAGATGATTCCCCCATGATAAATACGATCAAGTCGTTATCAGGCTTACTAGGCGGCAAAAGAATAGCCTCATTAAATTTTTCAATTTCATTGGTACTTGAATAAATATCTGTTGATGCATAACTAGCCAAAAGATAGGATAAATTACCCAATGCCGCTGGATAAATTCGACGAACTATCTCAGCAGTAGTTTTATAGTTGCCTCTCTCGATTTCAGACTTCTCTGCTAAATTTTGTGAAAAAACAATAAAAAAAAGTAAAATTAAATACAATATTAATGGAATAACAGGTCTAAATTTAACAGTAATTGCTTTTCTAAAAATAAATAAAATAAGAAAAGTTGCAATAAATGCGGGGCCAGCTATGATTAAAACTTGTTTAGACATTGACAATATTTCATAAGAACTGGTTTCTACTATAGAGTCGAGCACGGTATCAGATATTACTTGCCCGTAATAAATAAAATAACTTATTTCTAGTAAAAACAGAAATAGAAATAACGAGCCAAGAGCAAATATAAAATAATTAGGGCTAAGAATACTAGTATGTAAAAGAATAATAAAACATAAAGTTGTTATCAAAACGGCATAAAATATAGGTTCATTAAAAATAAATTTGCCGCCAATAACATCAAATGTTAAGTAAGAAAAAATAGCACTAAAAACGATATAAACCAACAATAAAATGAAAGAAAGATTCCATTTAATTTTAAAAAATTTCATTATATTACCTTATTATATTTTTAACATATTAGGTTAACTTATTGTTCTATTTGTGTGATTGTTAGCTTGTACTGAATCAATTTTTTTAACAACTTAATGTATTTATTAAAAAGCATAATGATGATAAAAAATTTTTCAACGTATAGTAAGTAACAAATTAATGTTTGTTAAGTACTTCTAAAAAAGGCATGACACTGCTGTTTGGCATAAAAACTCGATCATTGTTTTTTTCTTTGTCAAGGATAGCTGGATCAATCTCATAACCTAACAGATTAGAAAGAATATATTTATTCATAAGCCCACTTAAATAACCATCTGGTCCTCGAAATGATTCAATAAATTGACAATTATATCGTTGATTGGTTGATATAAACATAAAAGGGATTAGGAACTGGTCAACGTTGTCACCTATACCATGCCCAACATTCACAATTTCGCCATGATCCGAAGTGTAAATAATGGTATAGTTGTTACTATATTTATTGATAACATCATATAATGCTTTGATTGTACGGTCGGTGTGATGAATAGTTAAATCATATTCTTCGACATCAGGTAAAGCCAACTTATCAACTTCATCATAACCTTTTGTATAGGGTTGATGGCTACCGCGCAAATGCACAAAAATAAATTTTTTTGGAGAATTATCTTTTTGTAGGGTGTCTTCTAATAATTGACTTAAATTAATATCCAAAAGATCTTCACTAAAAGTGATAACATCGCTTTTACGTGCAATAAAGCCATATTTAGTATTAAATGTACCTTTAATTCGTTGCCTAGCCGATGCTAACCAATAGGTTTTGTAATGATTGAACTTAGCCATTTCAATAATCGATTTATTATCGAATAAGTTATCATTACTTTCGGGTACATTGAATGAAAGTGTCATTGGTATAGAATCCCGGGTTAAAGCGGCTGCTGAGTGGCTATTTGGGATAATACATCCGCCATTTTGACTAAAAATATTGGTCATAAAAGGCGTAGTTTGTTGATGATAACCATAAGCGCTATAGCGGGAAACTAAAGAAGATTCGCCCATAATAAATACGATCAAGTCGTTATCAGGCTTATTAGGAGGTAAAATCACAGCTTGATTAAATTTCTCAATTTCATTGGTATTTGAATAGATATCCGTTGATGCATAACTAGTTAAAATATAAGCTAAATTAGCAAGTACAGCAGGATAACATTTACGAATTATGCTATCACTAGTTTTATAGAAACCTCGCTTAATATCAGGTTTTAATGCTGTGTAATTTACTAGACAATAAATAAGGTAGAACAATATAAGCACATAAATAGTTATGGGAATAAAAAGTTTAAATTTAATACGAACAATTTTTTTAAGAATCAATAAAATAAAGAAGTCTGCAATAAGCGCAGGAATTATTATGATTGAAGCTTGTTTAGCCATTGACATTGCTTCATAAGAATTAGTCTCAATAATAGAATCAAGTACTCCTTCTGATATCATTTCTCCATAAAAAATAAAATAACTAATTTCGGATAAAAAAAGAAATAATAATGAAAAGCCAAAGACAACAATAAGCTTATGACAGCTGCAAATACAATTATGTACTATCATAATAAAAATTAAAGTTGTTATTATTGTAATATAGAAAAACAAATCCCCAAAAATAGATTCGGTAGATTTTTCATGATAGCTATTATTAAAGCAGTAAGACCAGATAACACTGATAAATGTATAAACTAATAACAATAACATTAAGGGCAGAACTCTTTTTATCCCACATAATTTCATAAAATATGACCTCATCCTATATTTGTGTATTTACTAGTTAAAGGTAACAGTTGATTTTGTTACTCCAGTCCTTAAATATCCTCTAGAATATCTCGCCACGTACAGCTACCGCGTATTCAATATAAAACATTTTCTAGTCTGTTTCTATATGCTTGTTTATTTTTATTTTTTCTTATTTATTTACAATTTCTGTTTTTTCCCAGTAGTTATCTGTTACAGATGTTCTACATATAGCGTGCTGTTATTGCCCATTTTGGCAAAACTATATCATATACAATATCTTTTTATTTTCTTTTTATTGAAAGATCGATAGCCTCTAGTATGTAATAACAAAAAGGAGCTATATTTTTACGGCCCATTTAATATTTTGTATAAAATTCATAGTCTATCTCTATCAATTTCTCAACGTATAATAGGTAACAAATTAATGTTTGTTAAGTACTTCTAAAAAAGGCATGACACTGCTGTTTGGCATAAAAACTCGATCATTGTTTTTTTCTTTGTCAAGGATAGCTGGATCAATCTCATAGCCTAACAGATTAGAAAGAATATATTTATTCATAAGCCCACTTAAATAGCCGTCTTGTCCCCGAAATGATTCAATAAATTGGCAATTATATCGTTGATTGGTTGATATAAACATAAAAGGGATTAGGAACTGGTCAACATTGTCACCTATACCATGCCCAACATTCACAATTTCGCCATGATCCGAGGTATAAATAACGGTATAGTTGTTACTATATTTATTAATAACATCATATAATGCTTTGATTGTACGGTCGGTATGATGAATAGTTAAATCATATGCTTCGGCATCAGGTAAAGCCAACTTATCAACTTCATCATAACCTTTTGTATAGGGTTGATGGCTACCGCGCAAATGCACAAAAATAAATTTTTTTGAAGAATTATCTTTTTGTAGAGTGTCTTCTAATAATTGACTTAAATTAATATCCAAAAGATCTTCACTAAAAGTGATAACATCGCTTTTACGCGCAATAAAACCAAATTTGCTATTAAATGTACCTTGAATTGCTTGCGCAGCCGATGCTAACCAATAGGTTTTGTAATGATTGAACTTAGCCATCTCAATAATCGATTTATTATCGAACAAATTATCATTACTTTCGGGCACATTGAATGAAAGTGTCATTGGTATAGAATCCCGGGTTAAAGCGGCTGCTGAGTGGCTATTTGGGATAATACATCCGCCATTTTGACTAAAAATATTGGTCATAAAAGGCGTAGTTTGCTGATGATAACCATAAGCGCTATAGCGGGAAACTAAAGAAGATTCGCCCATAATAAATACGATCAAGTCGTTATCAGGCTTATTAGGAGGTAAAATCACAGCTTGATTAAATTTCTCAATTTCATTGGTATTTGAATAGATATCCGTTGATGCATAACTAGCCAAAAGATAGGATAAATCGCCTAGCACAGCAGGGAATATTGTTCGAATTACACTAACACTACTTTTAAGATGACCATTTTTAATGTCAGACTTTAGTGATGATTTAGTTACTAGGAATAAAAGAACAACGGATAGTATAAGTATATACAAAGATAGGGGGACAAAAATCCTAAATTTAACAAAAATTAATTTTTTAAGAACAAATAAAAAAAGAAAGGTTGTAATAAATGCTGGACCTATTATGAGCAAAGCCTGTTTAGTCATTGACGTTACTTCGTGAGAATTAGTCTCAATAATAGAATCAAGTACTCCTTCTGATATTATTTCCCCATAAAAAATACAATAACTAATTTCAGATAAAAAAAGAAATAAAAATAAAAAACCAAAGACAACAATGGGTTTATGACGACTACTAATACTTGTATGTACTAACACAATAAAACATAAAGTTGTTATTGTAATTAGATAAAAAAAAGGATTTTCAAAACAAAATCCATCCCTTTGTGCTCCAGACTTAGTAAGGTAAATAAAAGCAAAAATAACACTAATAAAAGTATAGATTAACAGTAAAATTAAGCGGGAACTTCTTTTAATTCCATATGATTTCATAATATATCTTAGTTATCTTATCGTTATTTTGTAAAAATTATAATAATCAATTATATTTTTTCAATTAAATTTTATTAAACAGAGTGCATTATTGAATTTTTAAAAATACATGTTTTTGAAAAAAAAGAAGTAATATAATTATGTTAATGGTGAATATTTACACAATAATAATGATGTGAATTATTAAAATACAATTTTCGATCGATAGCTAGTCATTTTAATTTTATTAGTGTAAGATATGTACACTTCTTGATAAAGAAGTATAAATTTTTAGTAATAATTAAAAAGTATTTAAAAGGAGAAAATAATGATGTATTTATCAGCAATTCGTGCTCAAACAAGAAATTTTTTAGGTAAATTTGTTAAAAATGAAAAAGGTGTAACAGCAATTGAATATGCAATTGTTGCAGCTGGTGTTGCTACTGTTGTATTCGTTGTCTTTAAAGGTGATGGTCCAGTAGCTTCAATGTTAAGTAATGTTTTTAGTACTTTAAAAACTAAAGTAATTTCTACAATCAATACTGTATCTACTGGTGCTTAATTTAGTTTGAAGATAATGTATTATTAATCTTTGTTAAGTCAAAGTTGCTAGCACGAGTTAAAGTGCTAGTAACTTTTTTGTAATGTAAAAAATAATATAATAAATGTTATGGCTAATGGACAATCTAAGTTTTCTGATGAATGGGGTAGAGTTCGTGACTTGGTTTTTCAAGTACTTGATCTTGATTTAATTGAGCAATTAAAAAACGAACCCAATCGAGTTTTGCGTGAAATTCAAACAATAATCAGAGATATTGTTAATTCTGGCAATGCTTATATTACTGCCGATGAATCGGGTGTATTGGCAGGTATGATTTGCGATGAAATTATTGGTTATGGTCCAATTGACTCATTAATGAAAGATGAAACGGTTAATGATATTTTAGTCAACGGTCCTTATAGTATTTATGTTGAACGGGGCGGGGTCCTTGCCAAAACGGATAAGTTTTTTATAAACGAACGTCAACTACTTGATATCGCAAGACGTTTAGTCAATAAAGTCGGTAAAAATATTGATGAGGCACATCCTTTAGTCGATTCACGGATGCCCGATGGTAGCCGACTTAATGTTGTTATTCCTCCAGTTGCCATTGATGGAACGTCGATGTCAATTCGTAAATTTGGTACTGGCCGTCGAACATTTCATGACTTGATCAACTATGGTTCACTAAATGAGGACATGGCTAATTTTTTAGTTATTGCTGCTCGATGTCGAATGAATATTATTGTTTCAGGTGGAACAGGTTCTGGTAAAACAACAATGCTTAATGCATTGTCTGGATTTATAGGTGAACATGAGCGAACTATTACACTTGAAGATGCCGCTGAATTAAAGTTGCAGCAAGATCATGTGCTTAGACTGGAAACCAAATCAGGTGGTGAAGATGGTCGTGGAAGAGTAACTATGCAAAATCTCTTAGTTAATGCATTGCGTATGCGACCAGATCGAATTATTTTAGGGGAGTGCCGTGGTGAAGAAGCTTTTGAAATGCTTCAAGCTATGAATACGGGTCACAATGGTTCAATGTCGACATTACACGCCAATACTGCTAAAGATGCTTTATCTCGATTAGAAAGTATGATCATTATGGCTCAACCTGAATTACCTATTGTTGCAATTAGACATTATATTGCTTCTTCCGTTAACTATATTATTCAGGCTTCACGCCTTCCAGATGGACAACGTAAAGTAATGAGTATTACTGAAGTTATGGGATTAGAATCCGATAATATTGTTACTCATGACGTTTTTAAGTTTAAAATTCATGACGAAAGAGACGGAAATGGTAAGATTCAAGGTGAATTTGTCTGTAATGGATTAGTTAGGCGATCTGCACTTTATGATAGTGCTCAATATTATGAAATGTCAGATGTGTTAGAAAAACTAATGTTAAATGCAGTAGGTTTAAAAACATGATTCTACTTCTTTCGCTGGTGCTTATTTTTGTTGCCATTATAAATATTTTTGCATTGCATCGCCGTAGTGGGCGATTACAAGTATTTTATAATGTCGAAACTAAAAATACTTCGTTATCAAGTTTGGTCGAAAGACAATTATCTCAAAAAAAGCAATCCTCTTGGGAACGCATCAGCTTTAATATTAAAATGATGATTAGAGCTGATTACAATTTTCTTGTAATAGGGCAATCAAAAAGTCGGTTGTTTGTTTATATTTTTGCAGGTACAGTTGCAGGTATCATATTGAATGAAAAGTATATTAACTATAATAGCTATTTTGCTACTTTAGTTAGTATTATTATCACAATTGTTATAATTATTTATATAAAAAAAAGAAAGTTAAAAAAAGAGTTTTACGATACATTTCCTGAAGCATTAAACACTATTACAGGTGTTGTGTCATCTGGTGGTGCAATAACAACAAGTTTTAAAACGTGTGGAAATTCTATTGGTGGAATTGTTGGTGAAGTAATGAAGGATGTGGATAGCCGAATTGAAATTGGTGAAAATATTGAGGATGTGTTAATAAGATCTTATTTAAGGCTTCCATTTCCAGAATATTATTTTTTTATTTTGACAGTAATGGTTAATCTAGATAGTGGTGGAGAATTAAAAGAAGTTCTTAGTCGGTTAACAAAAATGTTAATAAACAATCGAATTTTAACTAAAACTAGAGACGGTAAAACGGCTGAATTAAGAATGACTATGAAAATACTAGGTGGTATGCCTTTTGCTTTTATTTTTATTCTTAAATTTGCTTCACCAGCAAATTATGAACAATTGGTTGGCACAACAGCTGGTCATTATGTTTTATATTATATATTTGGTAGTGTGGTTATTGGGCTTTTCATTATAAAAGGAATGGTTAATAAGGTCATTTAAATTATGATGAATTTATTAAATATATTAATTCCCATTATTTTAATTTTTATAGGTAGTAGAGAATTAGTCTGCTTATATTTGTTGCATCAAAGAAAAGAAAAACTTAATTTGTTATTAAGTAATGAAAATGAAGAAAAGAGAACACCTAAAAAGCATATTAACCAAAGAAATCTTGCTTTTGAGAGACTCGCTGAAAAAAATAGCATAAGCTTAACTTTTTTGCGCCGTTTTCAAGAACAAAATAGTTGGAAGATTTACGCTATCATTATCGGATTTTCATTTTTTTATCTTGTGAATCAAATATTTTCTTTTATTGAACTTAGTTCAAATATATTACTAATTGTATTATTCCTTATTATTATTATAGTCATTATTCTGCCTGATAGATTGGTAAAAAAACAAACAGAAAAAAGAATTAAAAGAATTTCACAAGATTTACCATTGATCATTGATATGATGGCAATTATGGTGAAATCAGGTATGACAGTCGAAAATGGTTTTAGATATTTAAGCACAAGAGTAAAACCAATTAATAGGGATGTGGCAACTATTTTAGAAAGAGCTTGTTTAATGATGGATGTTAATGGTATCGAGCTCGCTATTGATTTAATTTTGAAAGAAGTACCGTGTAAAGAAGTCAGAATGTTTTGTATTACTTTAAAAAGGAGTATTAGTTATGGTAATTCGATTTATGACGCTTTATTAGAATTATCAGCTGAAATCAGAGAAGTACAAAAATTAACAATAGAAGAAAGAATCGCTGCTATTGCAGCTAAAATGACAATGCCGATGATGGTATTCTTTTTAGTTCCTGTTCTTGTTGTTGTAGTTGCGCCAGTTATTATGAATATTATATCGACATTAAGTCAGATGAATAATTAAGGATCTAGAGATAATGAATGATTTTTTAAAATTCTGTAAACCAAAAGTGTTAATAAATCCGAAATTTATTGCGGTATGTTCAATATTGTTTGTTGCTACTGGATGTCAAAATAGTACCTTAAGATATGATTTAAATGAGCAGCAAAAAATTTTCATTCATGAAACCACAAAAAATTATGGTGGTTTAATTGAGCTTTATAAACAACGTTTACAAAGATCTGATACTGAAGATACAAGATATAAACTTGCTCAAGTCTATTATTTATCTAATGATTATGAAGCATCAAAAAGAACATTAACCCCTGTTTTAAATAAAAGCAAAAATGATAATCTTTTTGTTTTGTATGGTCATGTTGAATCAAAAATGGGGAATAATGACACTGCATTAGAATATTTAGACAAAGCAATCACGATTAATCCTAAAAACGGTGAAGCGTATAATGTAAAAGGTATTGTTTTGTTGAAAAAGAAACAATACGATGCTGCACGATATTCATTCAATCTAGCTAGAGAAAACTTTTATGATGAGAACAAAGTCACAAATAATCTAGCTATGCTATCAATTTTGAATCAAGATTATAATGAGGCTTATAAGCACTTAAATATTTTATATACAAAAGGATATCGTGACCAAACCATTCTTCATAACTTGCTTTACACGTTAGTTAAATTAAATAAAATTCAATTAGCTAAGTCATTTTGCTTAGGGCATAGGTTATCTAGTGAGCCAGAAATATTAATACAAGAACTAAAACAGATCGAGCCAATTAAAGCGATTAAATTTAATGAAATTGTGCCAGCGCAAAGCGAAAATCAAAAGCAGTATACAATTGAAAAATCGGCATCACAAAAGGTAGATAAAACGGACAAGAAAGTTGTTAAGTCTGAAAAAGTAACTAATTCACAAACAACTGATAAGTCGGAAGTTAGTGCTAAATTATCGAGTGTGGCTAAATTAGATTCAGAAACTGAATCCAAAACAGCTTCTCAAGCTACTGCAACTAATTCGGCAGTTGTTAATAAAACAGATTCTAAACAAAATAATCAAGTCAATCGGGCGGCGACTCAATCGACTATTTTAGCTGTTCGATCTGGCGAACATCGAAAATTTAGTCGAATAACTTTTGAAACAGTTAGTCCATTAAATAAAAATCAATACGTAATTGAAAAAATTTCATCAACAGAGTTCAAATTATCGTTATATGACGTAACCCTTCCTAGCAAAGGAATAAATTATATCATTAACCAAATATCTCGTAGTGATCGTGATTTTGCCAATGTTACAGGAACTTTAACTGCCGAAAAAACATTAGTTTTACAAATAAAAACAAAACAAGACTCAATAGTGAAGGATTTCGATGCAGGCCCTAATTCTAACGGTAAAGCTCATTGCTTTGCATTTGATTTTTATTTAGAGAATAAATAAGTGCAAAAAAAATAATAATAACAATAGATATAAAATTTTAGGGAGTTTGCATGAAACAAAAAAAAATAATTATTCTATATATATTAATGTTAGTTGTGGGACTGGCATTACTATTTACTAAATCATCGCCTGAACCTGTTGCTGAGCCCATAGTTCAGCAACCAGTTCAAGTTAAAGAAGAACCTAAAAAAGAAGAACCTAAAACAGAAATCATAACAGTAGCTGTTGCTAAGCGTGATATTAGTAAAAGAAAAATTTTGACTAAGGATGACTATTATTTTAAATCGATAGAAGTCAAAATTGGGTCTAATGACAAATCCAAATATATAGGCGATGCAACAGAAATCGATGCTTATGTTGCTAAAAATAATATTGCAAAAGATGCATTTATAGAAAGAAGTTTTATTGCTGCACCTAATTCAGAGGAATACTTAATGTCAGCGATAAAAGAAGGAAATTATATGTTTCCATTCAAATTGGATCAAATTGATTCATACTTGGTAAAAAATCTAAAGAGTGGCGATCTTGTTGATCTTTATATATTTTATAGTGATGATGAAATAGCTAAGTCTAATACTAATAGTAAAAATTATAAAGAAGATAGATTAGTTTCACCTAGTGATGATTTTGTTAAAAATCGCATAAAACCAATTATTGTTGGTAAAAAGATTCTCTATATTGATCTAGGAGATACAATAGACCAAAAATTTCAGAGAAAAGAGGTAGGTCAAGTTCAATTAGAGCTTTCAAATCAAGAAATTAAATTATTAAGAACACTAATGACCAATTCCACAGTTATGATGTATCCAAGTACTTATAAACAAAATGTTGATGATGGATTACGTTTGTTAAGTGATAAAGAAAAGAAATGGCCATTAACTGATAAAGCTATTTTCTCAAAGAAAAAACAAATTAATTTGCTAAAAGGGAATTAAGAATGCTAATAAAAGTTAAACCAATTATGAACAAAATCAAACTGCTAGCTTGTTTATTATCAATTAGCTTCTCTCCGTTGGTTTTTGCTAATACTCACAATTTACATATTGGGCAAAGTAAAACAATTGTTTTACCTGAGAATGTAGGTACGGTTTTTATTAGTCAAGACAGCGTTGCAAATTATGAAGTTGTTGATGGTAAATCACTAATTATATATGGTAAACAAAATGGTAGAACTAGTTTACTTGTTTATGATGATGCAAATAATATTATTATTAATGACACCATTAATGTCGATCCACTTTTATCTCAAATTACAAATAGGTTAGCGCAAAACTTTCCAAATAGTAGCGTAACAATAGATCGTTACGATAACGGTGACCCAAGTGGTAGATTTGTCTATGTACTAAATGGTACTGCACCCGACACTACAACAAAAGGTAAAATCATGGCGCTTGTAGGTACACTTGTTGGGCAAAATGCAGAGCGAATACGAAATAAAGTATCAGGTGAAGATTTTGTCAACCAAGAACTTACATTCCAAGATTACTATGTATATAACAATATTATTGATAATATTAGAGTAATTGAAGAGTATCAAGTTAATGTCAGATTGACTTTTGTTGAAGTTAGCAAAACTTTTACTGATTCATTGGGTATTGAGTGGCAAAGCTTAACTTTGGATAGTATGGCCAAAGGTCAAGATTTTAAGATGAACAATATTGGCGAGTTCACTCTATTAGGTCTAAAAAAAGGATTTAATATTCATAACATTACTACAATGATTCGTGCTATAAAAAATGATCGCCTAGCTAAAATTTTAGCACAACCTAATTTATCTGTATTATCTGGCGAAAGTGCTGCATTTCTTGTTGGTGGTGAGATTCCCATTGTGACTAAAGGTAAAGATGGTGATTCTGAAGTTACTTATAAAGAGTATGGTATTAAATTAAATATCAGTACTAAAGTAAACAATGACAAACGCATTAGATTATTTATTAATAACGAAGTGAGTTCGGTTGCTGGTTCATATGCTTTTAATAACTATAATATACCGACTTTACAAACTCGAAAAACAAGTTCTACTATTGATTTATCTGATGGTGACAGCTTTGTTATTGCAGGATTAATTAGTGAACAGGACTCAGAAACATTATCCCGTATCCCTTTTGTTAGTGAAATTCCTATTTTAGGAGCATTGACTCGTAGTACTACAACTGGTCGTGAAAAGACTGAAATGGTCGTATTTGCAACAGTTAATTTAGTTACACCTAATAATAGTTTTGATGGTGTAGAATTACCGGTTTTAGAGCGAACAGATGCAGTAAATAGTTTCTTTAATATTAAGAATAATATGGATAAACAACGCCGAAAAACAGTACCAATATCTAATGAAAGTGAAAAGTTTATTAACGATATGGGTTTTATTGAATAAAAAATTAGTGGGATTTTTATGCAATTATTTGGTAATAAAAAAGATAAAGATATATCAAAAGAACCATCACAAGAATTTGTGGTTGGACGCATTTCTGGTTTTCAGATCGCTATTTTAAGCAAAAGACCTGAATTGATTGAAAATATTCGTTCGGTGCTTTTCCTTTACAATGTGTTAGCCATGGAGATCTTCTCATTAGAATTATCTGAATTAAAAGAGGACCCACGTTGGAATAAATATGATGCTATTATTTTAGATATTAAAGATGAAGGTGATGCTGAGCTATTATCTGAAAATGTCAATCGTTTTTTTCCAATTCAAGCATCAACAATACTTATTGGTAGCCATGATTCAATCCAGTTTTCTGAATTTTTATTAAAAAAAGGAATTCATTTTTTATTAGAGAATACTCAATTAGAGAAAATTCCTGATATCTTACACTCAAGGAGTATTACTCCACCTGGTTCTAGCCAAAGAGTAGGTAGCGTTATTACATTTTTAGGTTGTAAAGGTGGAATTGGCACATCATCATTAGCAGTTCATACACTAAAAAAAATCAGTTCGTTAACAAATTATCCGCTTCTTTATATCCAAGGTGCAACTACAAGCCCTAATGCAGATTTTTTATTTGAAACACCAATTCCTCAAGATGGTTCAATTGTTGATATTGAAATGTCTTTACGAGTAAAAGTTGAACTTGCTGATAAGGCTTGGAAATATGATGATCTAAATTCAGGTCAATTCAATATTACTGTTATTGATCAAAATATGGGATTGCAATCTTCGTTTAAGCATTTTGATGAAATCATAAAGCTTTCAAACATTGTGTTTATTGTAATAAATAGAGATCCCTTTTCAATCAAAGTTGCTAAGAGAATTTTGGAGGAAATCGCACGTATTAGTACACAAAATACGGATTTATTAAATAAACGTTTTTTGGTTTGTTTAAATGAAAACCTTCCTTATGATAAAAAAAATGCTTTGCAAAATGAGGATATTGAAGAATTCTTAGGTAGAAATATCGATTTTACACGCAAATTTATTCCAAGATTAGATAAATTTAAAAAAGCACATACTAGCAGTGAAATAAATGAAATGGCTGCGGCTATTATTGGTAATAAAAAAGTTAAAAAAAATAAACAAAAGATGTCTTTTTCAATATTAAAGAAAAAGAAAGATTAATCGTTAATATAATAGAGTAGAGCAAAAATTATGTTTAAATATTGGAAATTATTCTTTGGTCAAAAAAATGCAAGTGTTTCGATAGAGTTTGCAATTGTTTTTCCTTATTTAATTGTTCTATTTTTATTTGTACTAGAATTTAGTCGAATTATGATTATTGGTTCGGCTTTAGATCTGGTGACTACAGAAATAACTAGAAAAACGGCGATTTCTCAAAATGCAGACTATAATCAACAGTTGCAGGAATTGATTAATTCTGAAGTGCCTTCATGGCCTTATATAGCAGATCCACAAAAATTTGAAATAACTGTGAAATACTGTAAAAAAATTGATGAGGCAATTAATAATAATTGCCTAAATACTCCAGTTAGCGATGCTCCAATACTATTATTTGAATTGAAGTATGACTACAATGCTATATTCTCCAAGCTGTTTGGTCGTATACTTGACAGCTCTCTGGAAAAGAAGACTATTGTTTACCGTGAGTTTTATTAAAATAATTGATAATTAAAGGAATGAAATAGCAAATGAGATATTCTGATAATTTTTTTCGTAATAAAGACGGTATAATTTCAATAGAGTTTGCAGCATGTTTTTGTTTGTTTTCACTTTTAGTATTTATTATCTATGATACTTACAGTAGTATCATGTTACAAAATAGATTAGAGCGGGCAAATTATACTGTAGCTTCTATTTTTCGTGAAAGATCAGCAATTTATCCAGTTATAAATGGCTCGACAGTTCAAGAGGTGGCTGCATTATGTGCTGATTCTAACTTCTGTTTTAATTCTCATGAGTTATTTGATGGTACTCAAGTGGAAGAACTCAGCCGCCTAGCAAGTTCATTACTAAATGGACGTAATGTTACTTTAAAAGTCGATAGTTTATTTATTTTTCAAGATGTTGCTAACCCCAAAAGCTTGGCTCATGCGCAACTTGTTAATCTAAGCGCTAGTTCTTGCTCCTCTGGTGTATGTAATGATGGTGGTATTGGGGACTATTTTAATTCGTTACCCAGTATGACTGATAATTCAAATAACTCACTTACTGACTATTCCAAACTTGTTCCGTATGTTGAACGTGCTGCTGATCCCACAACAGGGTTAGCAGGGCGTTGGATTCCCTTATATCGAGTTAGTATGTGTATAGTTAACGAAGAAAGCCTTTATTTAAAATGGTTTAATTCAAGCAGAAAAGCTACTGATACTTTACCAAATTTATGTAGCAATATTGTAGTGTTATCACGTTGTAATGATATTTCAAGCTCTGATGGAAATTGCCCAATTTATTATCGGTAATCAACACACTTTTGAGAGTATTATATGAGCCATAACAGACATAAACAAATTAATCATAAGAAATCTTTTTTTAAGTGTTCTTCAGGGAGTGCTGCTATAAGTTTCGCCTTGATGTTTCCTGCAATGCTAATTTGTATGTTAGTTTCAATAAATCATACTCAAACAATGCGCGACCGTGCAAGGATCTCAGAAGCGACTAACGAAGCTTCGTTGGCGATTATCGCATTAAACAATGAAAATGCTGATAAGACAGCAATTGAACAAAATCGCAAAATGGCATTGAACTATATTAATTATTTTGTTTATCAAAAAATTAGTGATGATTTAGTAGAAGATGCCGATGCCTCTATTAATATAGAATATAATAAAAACACAAAGGTATATAGTATTGCCTATAAACAGAAAGTTGATTCCTTAACAAGTAGTAAAGACAAAGGAAAAGTTGGTGAGTTAAATCAATCTATGATTGTTAGCAATAAAACTGAAAGTTATGGTAATACAAAGAAATTTGATAGATATGACTCATTTGATATTGCTTTTATTAGTGATTTTTCAGGTTCAGCAACATGCCAATATGGCGATACAGGTTGTAATGACTACTCTCCTCAAAATGGAAATAGTGATCAGCAACGTCTTCAATATATGAAACAAGCAATAGCTAATATTATTAATAATTTTCAAGGACATTCAGAGATTAAATTTGCATTAGTTCCTTATGATATTGGTGTGCCAGTTCAGCAAGACACTAAAAACCTAGCTGGTGGTGATAGCTATGGTTGTTCAGTTATGTACAAATTGAAAAGCCCCTATGATAAAGTTGATTATAACTTTTGGGCAAATAAAAACATTGCGTATGCTAGATGGAGTAATTTAAAGGAAAGCGGAGGGATGAGTGAGGGCTATTTAGACTATGACTATTTAGGTAAATATGCGAACACGGTTACTTATTATTTGGATTATTTTAATTATCGTTATTATTCACAAATAATTGGACCAGCGAAAGGATTAAATAATGATAGTGCCTTAGAGCGCAGTGGATTATGCCGTAATAGACATCAAGCTGAAGTGCTTAATATGGGAACAGCAAGATATGCTTGTGGTGAAAATAGTCCTGATTATCCATTGCGTCCTGAAAATAGGAAAATTATTGAAAGCCAATATGGTAAAGTTGTTCAACTATATGATTACATGTTTTCGGGAAAATATTCTGATGTCCATTATTCATTTGCTAACACTAGAACAGTTGATGTACAAGGTACAATTGATGCATTGTTCAGTGGTATAAAAAGCAATACAATAACATTTAATCGACCTATTTCGCCTACTGTTAGTGATTTTTCGCCATTTTTTGGAATGTGCCAATCGCCTTTATATAGTAATAACATAATGAGCGAAAAGGTGATTAATTTACCAACTAACCATCGAAGGTTTTTAGAAGCATCAAAGCATATAGGAACATTTAAAGCTGTCCCTCATTTAGTCCCTTTTAGTAAAAATGGAAATCATAATTCGGATTTACTAAATTATATCCAGAATGGGAATTGGCAACCTGGCGGAGGAACAGACACTATAACAGCCTTGTTAAGGACAGTTCCTGTAATGGCAAATGGATCTGCTAATAATAAAATGATGATTATTATTACAGATGGTAAAGATGATGCTGGAGCAGATATTCTTAGAGATAATTTTTTGGATGAAGGTGTTTGCCAAGCAATAACGGCTGGATTAACTTCAGCAACTAATAAGAATAACGGCTATATTGAAAGAGCAGCTAATACGGCGACGATCCACTATATAAAACTCGATCCTAATGCAGTCAATTTAACAACCGATGAACAATATACACAAGTGTACGGAAAATGGTTTACTAAATGTATGAATGGCAATAGAGAATATTTACACGAGGCTCGAGATTATCAGAGTTTATTTGATACTATGATAAAAATTATTCAGACAGAAACGGGTAATTTTGTTAACAAAGATGAATCTAATCAATAATGAAATAGAGGTTACTCTAAATGAAACTAATTAAGTTAATGGTATTATTTGCATCATGTTTATGCTTTTCATTATTTGCAAACGAAAGAAAAAGAAGTGATGCCGTCGTGTTGACAACAAAATCATTTGTAAAAACTCCTACTTCAACTAACTCTATTGATACAGGAATTACGATAGAAAATGGAGATGTTTGGCTTACAGGCTACAGAGATGCTGGGATATCAGGTAGTGGTCCTTTGGAGTATAGTCATTTGAAGCCTCCTTACAGAGTAGAATTTTTTGTCGAAAAAGGGCTTAATATTACGCAAATAACGGCAGGAGCATATCACCAAATTGCTCTTGATGATCATGGTGATGTTTGGGCATGGGGTGACAATCGAGCTTGGCAAGCATCAGCTATTAAGGCTGGAAATATAGGAGCTTATCAAACTATACCAACCTTGGTTTTAGAAGGTAAAGATGTCATCATGACAAATGCTGGGGAATATACTTCTTTTGCTTTAACCCGAAGTGGGGAGGTTTATGCTTGGGGAACTTCAGCTTACGGCCAAATGGCGAATGGTTCGCTAGTTATTGGACCAACAGTACTTCATCGTATTCCTCAATCATATTTTCACGATAGTCCAGTTGTATTGATTGGGGCGGGTTATGAATCTGCCTGGGCTATAAATGAACGTGGTGAAGTTTTTGCTTGGGGAGATGATGAGTCAAATCAATATGGGTTTAGGCATAGTATCATGGGAATACCAGTACATGTTTACCAGAAATACCCTGTGCAAATTACTAATCTTCCCCCTGGTATTAGTGGTGGAGATATAGTAACTATTACGGGAGGGAACCGCTATACTGCATTTTTAACTTCGGAAGGTGAAGTGTGGGCTATGGGGGCAGCTAATCATTTAGGTATAGGATTTGGTTATCTAGGAAGTGAAAAAAAAACACCTCTAATGTATGAGGTTGATAAGGATGGAGATGAATATAAAGTAGATAACGAGCTAGATGTAGCCGATCCCCAGTTTGTTATGGATAATGTTAATACGCTTTATTGCCGATATGGAGGATGTTGTGCCATCACTAATGATGGGGAACTATATACATGGGGGGTAACGGTTGCGGCTAATGATAGCCACAATTGGCAGATAATGTATGGTTATATGCCAATAAAAAGGGATATTATTGGTAATTTGACTAAAATCGATGGAGGTAAAGAGAATCTGATTTATTGGAATGATGAAGGACAAGCTTTTGGAGTAGGCTGGAATAATTGGAATAAATATTATTCATCAGTGAACCCTGTTAAGTGGCCAGGAGTAGAAATAAAAGAATTGCCAAAAGCGATGAAAGAAGTTTATGGTAAAGATTTTGTCCCTGGTCAAGGATAAAGACTATAATGATTAGCCAAGAATTAATTAATGATATTATTATTTTAGCTATTTGGGCATGTTTGTTATTTTCATGTTATACGGATTTAAAATATCGAACTATCTCAAATAAAATTGTTATAATAATATTCATTTTAGTTATTTTGAATTTTGCCCTTGGCAAAGGGCATCTAGATTATATTGCATCAGCTATATTTTTAATTTGTGGTCTATTCATGTTTTATTGTCGACTTGTTGGTGCTGGAGATATAAAATTAATTACTATTCTTTTGATTTCTATTCCAATAAACAGTGTGCCGTTTTTCTTAGTCGTTATTACCTTTTTGGGGTTACCAATGGCAATTATTGCAATAATATACAGATCCTTCAAAAAAAATTCTG
The DNA here is from genome assembly GCF_013346885.1 of Gilliamella sp. ESL0232. Classification (NCBI taxonomy): domain Bacteria; kingdom Pseudomonadati; phylum Pseudomonadota; class Gammaproteobacteria; order Orbales; family Orbaceae; genus Gilliamella; species Gilliamella sp. ESL0232. The sequence continues at coordinate 52,163 of NZ_JAAEDW010000007.1, forward strand.
TTACATTGCCTTATGGGCTTGCCATTAGTGGTAGCTATTTTTTAACATCAATAACCTTATTTGAGGTTATACTGTAATAACTAACTTGTAGTTAACATATTAAATATAATCGCATTTTTATAATAAATATCAATGTTTCCCATCCTCAATAAGGCGGGTGGGAAACTCTTTTTTAACCAGCAAACACTTAATAACTGTTATTCCTTAAAAAATATTTGAAATACTCTTACACATAGCTATATAAAAATTATTATGTTTTAGTCACTTTTAATAAAAAGTTTATCCCCTTATTTTAAGAATATGTATGTATACCATTTTGGTGCATATCAGGTCTGTATTAGAGTATTATAAGTTTATTACTTTTTAATGATGAATCATTATAATTATTTTTAATTAGTTTTTTGCTCAAAAAACAGTAATTATATTAACTAACATTTATCAAACTTTGTTTAAGTTATGGCATAGTTATTGCTTATAAATAACTTTGGATAGATTTGTAATTATAAATATTTAGAGGAAACATCCGTATGGAAAATCATAGCAGTAGTACTGTTGCTTTTGTTAAAAATCGGCGTGCTTCATTAATCAGTGCTATTTTTTTAATGGCAACATCAGCAATTGGCCCAGGCTTCATTACTCAAACCGCTACCTTCACCGTTACGCTTGGTACTGCTTTTGGATTTGGTATTTTAGCCTCTATTATTATCGATTTTGTTGTTCAGCAAAATATTTGGCGAATTGTAGCATTAACCAAAATGAACTCTTCAGATATAGCTAATGCAACCATTCCATTTAGTGGTTATTTGTTAGCGGTGTTAATTATATTTGGTGGATTAGTATTTAATATTGGTAATATAGCTGGTGCAGGTTTAGGTTTAAATGCATTGGTTGGCCTTGATCCTAAATGGGGAGGGGCAATTAGTGCACTTTTAGCGGTTTACATATTTTCTTCCGGTAAAGCGAGTCATTTTATAGATCGTTTGATGATTGGTTTTGGTTTGTTGATGATTTTTTTGACACTGTTTGTGGTGTTCGCATCGCATCCACCGATTGGTCAAGCTTTAAAAGAGACAGTGCTTCCAAGCCATGTTGATTTTGCTTCAATTACGACCATAGTTGGTGGGACAGTTGGCGGTTATATTTCTTACGCAGGCGCTCACCGTTTACTTGATAAAGGTATGGTTGGTGTAGAGCATATTGATTATGTTTCAGGCGCAGCCACAAAAGGAATTGTCGTTGTTGGTTTAATGCGTTACATTTTATTTTTAGCGATTTTAGGTGTCGTGGCAAGTGGTGTGACAATTGATATTTCAAGTTATGCTGCTAACCCTGCATCGCAAGCATTTCAAGCGGCTTTGGGAGAGTTTGGATTGCGCCTTTTTGGTTTGATTTTATGGGCAGCAGCCATCACTAGTGTTATTGGGGCAGCTTATACTTCAATGACGTTTATTACTCCGTTTAAACGTACTATTACAGACAGACAACGTCAGTTTGCTACCATTATTTTTATTGTTGTTTCGCTTGCAATTTATTTAATTATGGGGACTGCACCAGTATCATTATTAGTCTTTGCTGGTGGTTTTAATGGTTTAGTTTTACCGCTTGGGTTAACTATTTTTGTTTATATTGGCTGGAGACGTGCTGATCTTATGTCTGGGTATCATTATCCAAGATGGTTATTGTTGTCAGGTTTAGTTGTGTGCGCAATTACTTGGTATATGGGCATAATGTCGGTCGCGACTATTTTTAACTATCTAAAATAGAAGGGCAATATGATAATCACCAAATGTATTGATTTAAATAGTGACCTTGGCGAGAGCTTTGGTCAATGGCAAATGGGTAATGATGAAGCAATGCTAAATGTTGTTAGCAGTGCGAATATTGCTTGTGGATTTCATGCAGGTTCGCCTGCTGGCATTTTAAAAACGTTGAATGCCGCTAAAGCCAATAATGTCCAAGTGGGTGCTCATGTTGGTTACCCTGATTTAGTGGGATTTGGTCGTCGTAATATGGATGTTGCAACTGATGAGTTAACCGCTGATGTGATTTATCAAATTGGCGCACTTAAAGGATTAGCCACATCAATCGGTACCAAAGTGAGTTACGTTAAACCACATGGCGCATTATATAACACTATTGCACACGATAAACGTCAAGCAATGGCGGTGATTGATGCGCTTTGTCTTGTTGATCCCACGCTTATTTTGGTTGCGCTTGCTGGCTCAAAACTGATTGAATGGGCTAAAGAAAAGGGTTTAAACGTAGTTGCTGAGGCTTTTGCTGATAGAGCTTATCATGCTGATGGTACTTTAGTTTCTCGTAAAGAGGTTGGAGCGGTATTGCATGATCCTGATTTAGTTGCCGAACGCATGTTGCAATTGGTTAATGATGGTGGCGTGATGTCTATCGAAGGGCAATTTGTGCGTATTGAGGCAGGATCAATTTGTGTCCATGGCGATAGTGCAGGTGCTTTAGGCATGGCACAAAAAGTACGACAAAAACTACAACAAAATGGCATTCATATTGCCTCGTTTGCTAAAAGTAATAATAACTAAATTAGTTAACGTTTTGAAAAAGTTAATTAAATTAATAAAAAAATATGATTAGACAACACGTTACCAAGTGGGCTATAAACTTGGTCTTTAATATGACAAAACAATGTAAAATATGTATTGTTAGTGATTGGATGTTGATCATATTTCGAGGTACTTAATGCGATTTTTACCCGTTAATATCGATGCGTTTATCGTAGAATTAAACAGCCTTGAGCAAACCATGGCGCTTACTGATGTGCTTCAAGGTGTTATTGCTGATTGGCATATCAATGAAATAATTCCAGCGGCACGAACCCTATTAATCCGTTATAACCCCATTGTAACCAATGCTAATATACTTGCTGAGCAGATTGCTCAATTAGATATTTCGGCAAGCGTTATGCAATCAGGCGAACAGGTAACAATACCTGTTCGCTATAATGGTGAAGATTTACCTCAAGTGGCAGATTATCTTGGCATAACGGTTGCCGAAGTCATTGCAAGGCACACTGATAATGAGTATCAAGTGGCTTTTTGTGGCTTTGCTCCTGGATTTGCTTATATGGTATCTAAAACGGCTCAGCTTAATGTGCCACGTCGAAGTTCGCCACGAGTCCGCATTCCAGCAGGATCGGTTGCTTTGGCAGGGGAATTTAGTAGTGTTTACCCACAAGCAAGCCCTGGTGGTTGGCAATTGATTGGCATTACAGATACGGCAGTTTGGGATATTTATCGTGATGAGCCAGCGCTGTTCAAACCTGGTACTCGGGTTAATTTTATTGATGTGAGCCAATCGAAAACAACTTATCATTTACCTGCTCATTTATCAGCAGCTAAAAAACAAGATGATCTTGTTGAGCAACAAGATATAACAGTATTAACGACAGGGTTGCAAACATTGTTTCAAGACAATGGCCGAATTGGGCAGGCGGCGTTAGGCATTTCTGAATCGGGAGCGATGGATAAAAACGCATTACACAGTGCCAACCGCGTGTTAGGTAACTCAATTAATGAACCAGCGTTAGAAATTACCCAAGGTGGTTTTAGCGCCCAAATAAACAGACCAATGTTAGTTGCTGTGACGGGCGCTATATGTGAGATCACAATAACCACCATCCAAGGTGAAACCTATACTTCTCCTATGTATCGGCCAATTCAATTAGAAGCAGGTGATATTATCCGTTTAGGTAATGTAAAATGTGGCGTTCGTAGTTATTTTGCTGTGCGTGGCGGTTTTCAAGTAACACCTATTTTAACCAGCTGTGCTTTTGATACGCTTGCACAAGTTGGGCCCTTACCACTAAAATCGGGTCAAATGTTGGCGATTAAGCAAGCAAAAACGTTAAATCCAGTATCATTATCAGAAACTCCTATGATTAATTACCCAACTAGTGATGATATAGTAGTGTTAGATATTGTGCTTGGACCACGTACCGATTGGTTTACTCAGCAATCGATAGCGCTTCTTACTTCACAGTTGTGGTCGGTTACTCCAGCTTCTAACCGTATTGGCTTGCGTTTATCTGGCAAGGAACCGTTAATTCGTGAAAAACAACAAGAATTACCTAGTGAAGGTACCTGTATTGGAGCAATACAAATACCAGCTAATGGACAACCTGTATTATTTTTGAATGATCACCCTTTAACAGGAGGTTATCCTGTTATTGGCGCAGTATGTAATTATCATTTAGATTTAGCAGGTCAAATTCCAGTCAATGCTAAAATAAAGTTTAATCCTATAGGGATGTTTAAAGAATTTGAAGGGAGTGATGTTGATCATGTCTGAAAATAATAAAAATATAACACATAAAGTATTGATAGCTAATCGAGGTGAAATTGCTGTACGTATTATTCGCGCTTGCCGTGATATAGGCTTGTTATCTGTTGCAATTTATGCCGATGCTGATATTGATGCACTTCATGTACAAATGGCTGATGAAGCTTATGGATTAACAGGCAATGTACCTAGCGATACATATTTAGATATTGATAAAATTATCACAATAGCTAAAAAATCAGGAGCCACCATGGTTCATCCAGGTTATGGTTTTTTATCTGAACGTGTTGAATTTGCTAGAGCAGTACAAGATGCAGACTTAATTTGGGTAGGCCCTACCCCTGAAACGATTGAAATATTGGGTGATAAAGTCAAAGCAAGACAGCTTGCGTTGCAAGTAGGAGCTCCTTTGGTTGTTGGTACAAAAGAGCCTGTAAAAGATGCCAAAGAGGTTATTGAGTTTGCGCATGCCCATGGTTTACCAATTGCTATTAAAGCCGCATTTGGTGGCGGTGGTCGAGGTTTAAAAGTAGCCTGGCAAATGGACGAAGTAGAAGAACTTTATCATTCCGCAGTTCGTGAAGCTACAACTGCTTTTGGGCGAGGTGAGTGTTTTATTGAACAATTTTTGCATAATCCTCGGCATGTTGAAGCACAAGTTATTGCTGATACATTAGGTAATATTGTTGTCGTTGGTACACGTGACTGTTCATTACAACGACGTAATCAAAAATTAATTGAAGAGTCTCCTGCACCTTTTATAACAGATCAATTAGAACAGCAAATTATTCAATCTTCGATTGATATTTGCGCTAAAGCAAACTATGTAGGCGTAGGGACAGTTGAGTTTTTACTTAGCCAAGATGGTAAGTTATCTTTTTTAGAAGTTAATACGAGATTACAAGTTGAACACCCAGTAACAGAAGAAACTATAGGCGTCGATCTTGTTATTGAGCAACTGCGTATTGCCCAAGGTTTACCTCTGAGTATAGATGAAACACCTGCACCTAGAGCTCATGCCATTGAATTTCGTATCAATGCTGAAGACACAGCTAACGGTTTTTTACCTGTAGCTGGTACTATTACACGTTTTGATGTACCAACTGGTCCTGGTGTACGCATAGACAGTGGGGTGATGGCTGGTTCAACAATTCCAGCAACGTTTGATTCCCTTATGGCAAAATTGATTATTGTTGGTAATAATCGACAACATGCCATTGCTAGAGCTCGCCGTGCTTTGGCTGAGTTTTCTATTGAAGGGGTAGCTAGTGTGTTGCCATTTGCTCGTGCGGTTATTGAACATTCTGATTTTTGTGATGATTTTAAATTACATACACGTTGGATTGAAACTGAATTTACTACAACAATAGCACCAGCCAAAAGGCAAATACCACAAAAAGAAGCAGCGTTGACACGCACATTTATTGAGATTGACGGTAAACGTTGTAAACTCGGTTTACCTGCACAACTCCTTGCAGGGTTATCCTTGCAAACGGAAGCTAATTTAGATACATCCTCAAGCGTGAAAGAAGAATTATCTGAATTGATTGTCCAGTCACCTGTTTCTGGTAGTCTTTTTAAATGGGTGATCAATGATAATCAAAGCGTAAACGCAGGCGATGTCATTGCTATTATGGAAGCCATGAAAATGGAAGTTCAAGTTATTGCACATCGAAATGGTGTGCTAAAACAAATACTCAAAGAAGGCAATTATGTTAATGCAGGATCACCTGTTGCAGAAATCATTTAGATAACGCTGATAAAACAAGAATGTTTTTCATCAAAATAGCAAAAAAACATCAAATATAGACAATATATTTTGCTTATTTTATACTCATGAGCATGATATTTTGTCTATTTTTAATGTGTTAGGATGATTTATATTGAAGTTTTCTCAGCAATCAAAACTCACTAATGGCGCATTAGCCTTAGCGTTATCGCCAGCCTTAACACCAGATGGAATTATTGACAACCCTCAATTTTTTGCTGGTTATGCACTTTACCCACAGATTCTTGCTAGATCTTTACTGGTTCTAGCTGATATTACTGCGACCCGATATTTTAAACCGGTGCCGGTGACTTTGCGTGATCCTGTTTTATCTGCGCAAGGGAATCAATTAAGAGCAGAAGTTTTTTCTGCCTGCAATAGTGTTTATGCTCGTTTAGATTTGTTACAACAAGGGTTTGATGGACAAATATTACGAGGCACAACCAATGTAGATATTGGTATTAGCTTAAGGCAAGCGCTAACTCAGGTTAATTATAAAGATAAACTTCATCTTAATATTGGCAATCAAGGTTTGGCAACGCACCATATCCAAAAACAAGATGAAGATGTAATTGGAATAAAGGCCATTATTGAGCGCCCTGTTGCAATGCCAGATAGGTGGATTCGAGCACTTGGTAATGTAGCTGAAATTCATACCAAAATGGTCGCTGTTTTTACGGTAACGGGAATACAAGCACAAACCTTTATTGCAGGATTGCCAACCGTGACTAGTAAACATCAATCAAGCTGGCTAGTGCCATCTAATACTGGTATTAAATTGATGGCTCAAGGCGGTCTCGATAGTGTGTATATTTCTGGGCTACATCGGTTAAGTGCACTTAAGCGATTAACGACCAATGTTAAGCGTTTAACTTTTTATCAGCTAGCAAGTGGCGAACAAGGACCCTGCATGGTTGAAGTTGAACTCGACGGTGCAAGACTTACTTTGAGCTTAACTGCACAGCCATGGCAAGGCTATTCTGGCGAAGGTGCCTTACTTGAGCTGCTTGCACCAAAACAGCAATTACAAAATGCTCAACTTGTTCAATCTATTTTACAATTTGATTCGCTGATCGATCTGACTCAGCTAGCGATAAAAACAGGTTTAGATACTCAGCGCATTAATAGTTCGCTGGCGTATCTAGCTGTTTCAGGTAAGTTGGGTTTTGATGTACACCAGAATGGCTATTTTCATCGTCAATTGCCTGAAGATCCTAATCGACTTATCAAAGATAATCCGCGTTTAAAATCGGCCTATAAATTGATTGAATGTATTGATCGGGTTGATGAAAACACATGGATGGTTCACTCGAATAACGAAGACTATCGTGTCCGTTTTGTTAGGCAGAATAGTAAAATGACATCACAATGTACTTGCTCATGGTATCTGAATTATCAACTCAAAAAAGGACCATGTAAACATATTTTAGCAGTACAAATTAAGGAAAATATTTATGAATGCTAACTTAGCGAAAGCCGAAGCGATTTTTACTTCTTTGAATTGGAACAATGTCACAGCTGACAATATTTTACAACAACCGCTAGGTAGCAAAGAGCAGCAAAAGATTGCACTTTTAGGATTAAAAAATGGCAAATGGGGTGACTATGTCAAAGTTGGTAACGCTTTTCAATGGCAAGATTATGTTAAGTGTAATAAAGCATATTTAGCTTTGTACGCCATTCGGATTGGGGTATCAGTGAGCCGAGCGTTAAAACTTGCTCATTATACTTATTCATCTTTGTTATTGCCGGTTATTATTGAACGAGGTGAAAATTACGCACAAAATTTTGTGCAACAAGCATCTGCACCAACAGATCTTGCTGTTCAGTTGGTTGATCGTTTAAATTTGGTTATTCCTAAAAATCAGAATTATATCGGCGGTTGGACGTTGTATGCGGCGGTTGCTATGCGTGGTGATGATGTTGTAAAGCATTTTTCAGTTGCTACTCATGATGCAGATGTTGTCAACCCTTTTTACGATAAAATTCCTCCAAATATAGCTCAATGTCAGCGTCGATTTATCGAACATATTCATATTGCTATAGCGATAAATACACCTGCTACACGGTCATTTATCGAGGTGTTTTGCTTGGGGGTAACATTAGGTTGGCTTGACCGAGAGCAAGCAAAAGAGTTACTTTTTTTAGCTTTAGATATCGCTATTCGTCCTATAGATCGTAAAGTATGGTTAGATACACTTTATGATTTAGGTATTACCGATGCTGAATTGTGCCAGCGAGTACCTGCTTTAATTCCATTACTAGCCATGGGTGAATCTGCAATAATTAATCGATTAGCACCTGTTTTAATTCCCTTTGTTGATGATGAATTATTAATCGAAGTGATGACGGCATGTTTATCATCTAAAATAAAATCGGTCAAAAAATTAGTGTTAAAGATAGCCCTAAATCGCAAAGCGCCCCAAAATACTGATTTGTTTATGCCTTTGTTAAACCTATTACTTGACCAAACTGATGAATCAATTGTGGCTTTAACTAGCAAGCTAATTACACAGTGGCATCTTGATGATCATACCGTACAATCTAATTCCTCCGAATTACAACAACTTTGGCAACCAACACCGCCACTTTGGCAATTGCCGCCTTTTGAATTAGAGCCTATTTCCCCTGATGTATTAACTGAGTTAGCCTCTGAATTAGTAAAAAGAAACATATCTGGTCATGATAGTGTGACGGAAAGATTTTTAGCTGTAGCTAATATTATTGCTTATCACGATCCTCAAGCAGCAAAAGCGAGTTTAGCGGGTATAAAATTACGGGTTGATCAGCTTCTTGGTTTTCTATTTTATTGGCGTAAAGGCGAAGAGATTCCGTATCATAAATATTTGTCTGATTTATTAACAGCACGCGATTATATTGTTTGTAAAAATTTAGGCAAAATACCTTGTTTACTGTCGACACCAAGCATGAGTGATCTTTCAATAACAGTGGATGATCTTAGTCAACGATTAGCGATTTATCAACAGTTGAAAATTGATGCATTAGAGGCGGATCTGTTTTTAGCCTTGACTCGTCTTGATGTTTCGACACAAACATCATCAACGATAGAAAAACTCAAGAAGTTAAATGTTGCAGTCGTTTTGCAATCAGGACAAAAAATGCCAATTGATGCAGGCTCTTTAGTATTACAGTATCTGGACGATCCAGTAATCGAACCTAAATTAGCGTTAAATACTTATATTGAAGACGTACTGTCCCTGCCACAATCATTAAATTATTTTCCTAAACGTATTGGAAATAACGGGTTTACAAAAATTCTTGCTATTTTCCCGTTATGGAACGATAGTGCAATACCGTCAGATATTGATTGGGCAACATATTACCATCAAGGTTTTGAGTTCCAGCAAATTGTTAACAGACGTTCTCCTTTTGATGCACGTTCTGCAATGACATTGTTAGCTATGCAACGCGCTAATTCGCCTTATGTGGCTAGCAATATGGCTCAAGCCGTGAATGATGCATGGCAAAGAGGTTTGCTTATTCCTGGTGTGGCGGATGTTTTGTTACTGGAGCGATTTAGTCAGGTTCCTTGTCGTATAGCTAGTTTGGTGTCAGTATTAACCGATATTGCAAAACAAGGCATTCTTTCGGTGGTTTGGCCTATTTTGGATCAATTAATCATCGCATCATGTAAAGCGCCGAGACTGTTATCTGGCACGCTTGAAACTGTTGATGCGATAGCTGAATTTTTACCAGAAGTGCAATATGCTGTCGATCAAGGCATAGCCGATGCCAATCAATTGCAATTACTTGGCATCAGAATATTAGCCAGTAAAGAGGGTAGTGCTAATGCGATTAAGAAAGCAAAAGCCATAGTTGAAAAACTTCCTAAAATAGCCCTTTTAACACAAGACGTATCGATGCGAGCTCCTGATGATTTTGAACAAGTATGGTCAAAACCGCAAAAGGCTAAAGTTGTGCCTGAAGATAATGTTTCAATTACTATTAGTAAGCCTGTAATAGATCAATCATCACGATTTTCTAAAGCATTGGCTAAATCACTAATGTTTACTTTAAAACTCCCCAATGTGTCTAATCAAGTTTTCCACATAGTAAAAAATGATTGGTATTATGATTTAGAATACGAATTCCAATGCGAAGCTTACCCTCCATTATCAAAAGATCAACAAGTTATACCTAATTTTCAATCAAGAGTTTGGTTACATTGGTGTATTAACAAACAGTTACTTGTTGTTGAAAAAACACGTAATTGGCAAGAAAATAACGATGGACCATTATCAAGTAAATATAATTTGATTTTTTTAAACACAGATAATCTGATTTTTTCAAAATCGTTAGTGACAGTGATTATCGGATTGTTGGCTCAAGACAGTGATACTTATAAAGCAAATTTTATTTTTGAAAAAAATGTTAAAAAAGGAATCATTGATGCAGATACCATGCGCAAAGCTATTATCTTGTTTCTCGATTATCCTGATTTAAGCCCCGCTAAATTAATTCGATTACTAGAAAAAAAGCCAAGTTTATTGCCAATATTTTGTCCAGTATTAATTGAATGCATTAAGTTTGTTGGAAATCAAGTAAAACAAGGTGAAAAAATACCTGCTTGGATTAATCGGATTTTAGATATGTCATTAAACTATGCTCCTTATTTGAAAGAGGCAACTAGGCGCGGTTATCTAACTGAACCTGATTCTAAATGGCAAGGCTTAGCGGATATTGCCCAAGCAAAAGCAAAATCAGTAGCAGTAAACAAAGCAAAACAACTACTTGAATTACTTAAGTAAGATGGTTATTTTTGGGAAATGATTAGAACACTTAAAATAGGTCTAATATAAAAGCAATAAATAATTAAATTTAATCATCATGTAAAGTGATATATAAAAAAACATTATAATGATGTTTATTTTCTATAAACACAATGTTGAATTATGTTATTGTTTTACCTTTATTTTAATAAGAAAGGAATATTATGACTCATTCTTCACATCCTTTGGTGCGTTTTTATTTTAAAATAGGGCTGATACCGCAGATTTTGTTGGGTTTAATATTTGGTATTATTCTCGCTGCGGTGTCGAAAGATACCGCATTAGCGATGTCACTTATAGGTGGGCTATTTATTAATGCTTTAAAATCAGTTGCTCCTATACTAGTACTCATTTTGGTAATTGCATCAATATCAAATCATCAACATGGCAAACAAGCCAATATGAGACCGTTAATTACTCTTTATTTTGCCGGAATGATGTTAGCCGCATTATTAGCAACCATTGCTAGTTTTTTATTCCCATCACAGATTTCATTTGGTGATACGTTAAATAACCTTGAACTTACACCGCCTAGTGGTATTGCTGCTGTTTTAAAAACCTTATTAGAAAAAATGATCGACAATCCGATAAATGCACTAATTAATGCAAACTATATTGGTCTTATCATTTGGGGTGTTGGTATCGGTTTGGCATTAAGACACTCTAGCCAAAGTACTAAAACAATGATGAATGATCTGTCTTATGCTATTTCTTTTATTGTAAGAATTATTATCCGCTTTGCTCCTTTAGGGGTATTTGGATTAGTTGCCTCAACGCTAGCTGAAACGGGTTTTGGTGAATTACTGAAATATGCACATCTATTGGTTGTGTTAGTTTCTTGTATGCTGTTTGTTGCATTGGTGATTAATCCATTATTAGCTTATTTAGTTATGCACAAAAACCCTTATCCATTAGTATTTACCTCTTTAAAAGAGAGTGCGATCCCAGCCTTCTTTACCCGAAGTTCAGCAGCAAATATTCCCGTTAATATGGAGATCTGTAAAAAATATAAAATGGATGAAGATACTTATTCGGTTGCTGTACCGCTAGGTGCTGCAATTAATATGTCAGGTGCTGCCGTTACTATAACAGTTTTAACTCTAGCCACCGTCAACTCAATGCCAGCTAGTGCTGGTATACATGTTGATATCTATTCTGCGGTATTACTTTGTATTGTAACTTCAGTATGTGCTTGTGGGGCATCAGGGATTGCGGGTGGATCGTTACTGCTTATTCCTGTCGCATGTAGTATGTTTGGTATACCTAACGAAATTTCAGCCAAAGTGATTGGCATTGGAATTGCAATTGGCGTTATTCAAGATTCGGTTGAAACCGCATTGAACTCATCAAGTGATGTTGTGTTTATTGGTGCGGTTTCATCAGCCGCGCAGAAGAAGAAAAATAATACGACTAAAAATTAAGTATTCAAGCCTATTTAATTGGTAACTCTGATTTATAACTGAGCATGGTAATTTGTTATTATCAGCTCAGTTTTTATTTATCCCTCACAACCAAACATATCACATTGCTTTTTCTCGAATGACTCTTTATTATTAAAAAAACATCTAATATTTAAGTGGATTATTATATTATTTAGATGTTCCGATACTATATGTGATGAGGAGACACTATGCCATTTAATGCCATTGTTTTATCGAAAGAAGAAAAAACGGGGTTTTCATGCTCCTTAAAGAGTATTAGTAAACAGCAGTTATTAGCGCAAGAAGGTGATACCTTAATCCAAATAACCTATTCAAGTATTAACTATAAAGATGCGCTAGCTTTAACTAATAAAAGTCCTGTTGTTAGACAGTGGCCAATGGTACCAGGTATTGATGGTGTTGGTATTGTGCTAGAGTGTCGTAGTGGTTGCTATCAAAAAGGCGATATAGTTATATTAAATGGGTGGGGGTGTGGCGAGACTCATTGGGGATGTTTGTCACAATATGCTTATTTAAAATCTGATTGGCTAATACCCTTGCCCAACAAACTTACAGATTATCAAGCAATGGCAATTGGTACGGCAGGTTATACAGCAGGCCTTTGTGTCCAACGTATTGTTGATTTAGGTGTAAAACCACAAGATGGTATGGTTTTGGTAACAGGTGCTAGTGGTGGAGTTGGCTCAATTGCCGTTGCATTACTTACTAAACTTGGTTATCAAGTCACCGCATCAACGAGTAAAATTGAAGAAGATCATTATTTACGACAACTTGGCGCAGTTAATATTATTGATGGTCAAACCTTAAAAGAAACGGGTAAACCATTACAAAAAGAACTGTGGTCAGCTGTTGTCGATGCGGTTGGTTCGCACACTTTAGCAAATGCTTGTGCCCAAACTCAATATGGCGGAATTGTGGCGTGTTGTGGTCTTGCTCAAGGCATGGACTTACCAGCAACGGTTGCGCCGTTTATTTTAAGAGGTGTTTCGTTAGCTGGGGTGGATAGTGTGATGGCAAATTATGATAAACGTGTGGCAGCATGGAATTTATTGGCACACAATCTGGATGAAAAAGTGTTATCTCATATTAGTAATACAATCACACTAAATGATTGTGTTGAGGTGGCAAATAAAATGATTGCAGGGCAAATAAAAGGGCGTTTTGTTGTTGATGTAAACAAATGAATCTAGGTTTGACTAAACAGTAGTATTTTGATAATTACTGTTAATTACTTGTCCTACTCATTTGCTATAAAGTTAAAAAAAACAGCGATGTAATATTACACCGCTTTTATTTATACCACTATTTATTGTCATTGATAATGACTAAAATGTTAGCAATGAAACGATGTTTATCTATTTTTAATTGATTACTTGATTATAGCCTTTAATTACACTTTTAAGTTCCCCATTCAAAGAATCAACTTCTCTTTCTACAGTATTGGTCTGTAAATTTTTTAAAACTACTTTCATTTGATTAATCAATCCAGGTAAACAATCAACAAAACCGTCATAATACATATCGTTTAAACCTTGTTGTTTAATCAATTTATTTTTGCCTTTATTCGTCATTAATTCATTAGCTATGGATTCTATTTGTTGAATTTTTTGTTCAAGGGCTGATTTATCGAGATTTTTAAACTGGTTGTCTTCGTTAAAGCTTTCATTGATTAAATCGATAACATCTTCAGATAAATCCATGATTTCCATGCAATTGTAGTTAAGTGTTAACCCTTTGTTTTTTATTTCTGATTTTTGAAATGCATGGATTTCTTTGTATAATTTACCATAATCCGCTAAAGCCACACTTTTTGCTTCAATATATTGGTTATAAAGCGTGTTCAAATTATTTAACAGTTCAGGTAATTTGGCAAAGTCATCCAATTTATACTCATTATCTAAATAATATTTAGCTATCTGATCATAAGCTAATCCTATTTCAATATATTTATCACTTAATGCTTTGCCTGCGGCATCAAGTTCGGGTAACTCTGGTTTAAATGCTAATAACTCAGTAATCAATTGTTTATATTCATCAAGCTCTTTTGGTCCTGGGTGATAACCGATAAAAAGTTTCGTTGGATTTTTTTTCACATAATTGACATCAATTTTACCGTTTTTATCACTGATACCTCTTAAAAAACCCTCAACACTGCTATCAAGATGATAAAGAGAAGAAGTCATCCTGCCATGTCCATTCCCTCTTAATTTATCTGCAGCTTGGGAGACATTAGCATTAAAAACATCTAGCCATATATTACCTTTACGTGCTTTCAGTGCAAATTGCCGTGAAACATCTTCAGTAGTTTTAGACTTAGAAGATTTAACTTCTGAAGCTGCTGTTGGTTGTTGCGTTTTGTTTTCAGTTGGTTTGTCATCACAGCCAATCATCAAAAATCCAGCAATCAATACGCTTAAAAAATTTTTTTTCATTGTTTATCCCTTCATTTTTGTGTTCTAAATTCATTGAATTAATACTTTATTATCTTTTAAAGATTATTTCTAATAAAATATGAAATGAAATAAAAATTGTGATATTGGGGCTTAATTTTGTAATAAGCCTTATATTGTAGGAAAACACCGAGTTGCTTATATTTCATGGTTAAAATGATTCTTTAAAAACTCATAAGGCATTTTGTTGGAAATTATTTAACCTTTTGTTTTTTATCTTTGAATGGTGAACTATTTGCTGATCATTCCATTAAGGTATGTATTATTTTTTTGATTAACCCATTTATTTGAGGAATACCTGTTTCGTGAGTTTTTAATTGATATGATGGTGATCACACGCTTTACTAAGAAGGATTCTGAGAAGTTTTAATTATCAAATGATATTGACTCCTGAATCTGTTTACAAAAATATAATCTAAAAAGTGAATATTTTTGTAAATACCCTATAGTGCTTATCTGGAAAATTACGCTTACGCTGTTTGTTTTAGTGTTTTATATTTTATAGAAGTTGTGGTATTCAATATTTAACAGCACATTTCAGCGCTTAAATGGTTGTAAGGTTAACTATAATTTTTAGTCAAATTAGTGACAGTTATTTTTTGATAAAATTGAATTTATATTTTTTAAATTGTAGTTTATTGATTTATATTTAAAAAAGATGGAGGAAGCGCAGGAAAAGTAAAATTCGAGCAACTCAATTGTTAGGATTAATTACTCTCTAGGTCTTTTAGCTGGAAGAAATCTTTTTTATTAACTAATTCTTTTTGTAATAGTGCTATAAAACTTATACTCCACTAAACGGTTATCATCTTGCAAATGTTGTTCAATGGTTCGTGTTTACATTAGGATTCATCATTTCAGCCTTTACAGTCATAATAATAGAAAAATTAAAATACAATATTAAAATAAATAGTCTATTTTTCATGTCCAGTTGACCTTATTAATTGATTCAAAAGTTGCTCTTGTAGATAGTGTAGCACGTTGTCTAAACTAAAAAAGTTATTACACTCTGTATTAATCGCTTTGATATATCCAATTTTATTCCTTGATTTGACACTATCAAGCTAACTTATTCACATAGTGCTTTGTTTACACTTTTATATTTTTTTACACTAAAATCTGTTGAAGTTCGCATTATATGCTGTATATTTATCCATGTTCGTTTTTTGCCACGATAACTAAAAAAACAGTGGTGATGTTCTTTCGTTTAGTTTTTAGGAGTATTTTCTTGCACAAATTCAGTTGTATTGTGCTTGGCTGTGTTGATACATCTATTATTAATCAACTACCGTTGGTGGATATACCAGTTAGAGCTGGTTTCCCTTCGCCAGCTGATGATTATTTAGAAGCGAAACTCGATTTAACTGAGCATTTAGTCAAACACCCTAGTGCGACCTATTATATCAAGGCAATGGGTGATTCAATGGTGGATTATGGTGTTTTTAGTGGTGATTTATTAATTGTTGATCGCTCTTTAGAACCAGTAGTCGGTGATGTGGTCATTGCAGCCATTGATGGAGAGTTAACCTGTAAATGCCTTGGCGTAATTAATGGTCAATATCATTTATTAGCTGGTAATGCGCTTTATCCACCGATCTCATTAGCTGGTAAAGAAGTGCATATTTGGGGAATAGTGATTCATACGATCCACTCTCTCAGAGGTCGTGGCTATTTGTGATTGGGTTAGTGGATTGTAATAATTTTTACGCATCTTGTGAGCGAGTATTTAATCCTAAGCTTGAAGGACAACCGATTGGTATTTTATCCAATAATGACGGCTGTGTCATTGCGCGATCGAATGAGTTGAAACCACTTGTTCCGATGGGTATGCCTGCTTATCAAATTTCCCCGAGTGTTCGTAAAAAAATCACCTTGTTGAGTTCTAATTATGAGCTATACGGTGATATGAGTCAGCGTGTTTTTAATACAGTGCGTGATTATACAGCAGATGTAGAACTGTATTCGATTGATGAAGCCTTTATTTCCTTAACAGGGTTCTCAGATGTTATTTCGCACTGTCAAACAATAAGAACCAAAGTCAAACGTGATACAGGTATCCCCGTCAGTATCGGTATTGCGTCAACACGAACTTTAGCCAAAATAGCCAATTATGTTGCTAAAAAACAACCCACTTATCAAGGAGTTTGTTATTTACCGAATAATAAACCTTTATTGAGTCGAGTCTTGCAGCAGTTTCCTGTGAGTAAAGTGTGGGGTGTTGGAAGGCGTATTTCAGAGAAACTACAATCGTTAGGCATCCAGACTGCATGGGATTTGCGGCAAGCAAACACTAAACAAATTAGACAGCAATTTTCCGTGATGCTTGAACGGACGGTGTTAGAGCTACTAGGTACACCTTGTATCGAATTGGATGATTTATCTATTCCTAAACAGAATATTATGGTTTCGCGTAGCTTTGGTCAGTTAACTGGTGAGCTATTTGATGTGCAAGAAGCTATTCGCGTTCATGCTAGTCGAGGAGCTGAAAAGCTCAGAAAGCAAAGTTCTGTGACTAGTGCCGTACAGGTCTTTTTAAAAACTAATCGATTTCGTGAGGATATCGTGCAATATCATCCTTCTATCGTGGTTCCACTGCATTTGCCTACAGATGATTCACGGCTCATTATTCAAGCCGCACAAAAGGGATTACAGGCTATTTATAAACAAGGTTTTTTGTTTATGAAGGCCGGCGTGGTGTTACTTGACTTACAGGTTAAGCACACCGATACGCAGTATGAGTTATTTGAAACGTTCAATAATATAGAGCAAAAGCAAAAAAGTGATAAGTTGATGCAAGCACTGGATTCCATCAACCAGAAGATGGGTAAACATACGGTGCAATTAGGTACCGTAAGAAAGCAAGCCCCTTGGCAGATTAAACGTGAATTACTGACTCCGCGTTATACTACTCGGTGGGAAGAGTTGTTAATCGTTAAATGATTATTTTTTAGTTTGATTTAGTAAAACTATGATATTATCGATATAAATGTTTGAATTTAAGTCATTAAAGCAAACACAATTATTCTTATCTCGATTTGGCAATATCTATGATCATTTCAATTGTGTAAGGTGCTTGTGCTCTGCTAAAACCTTTCGAGTTTTAGTCACATGTCAATTTACCGAATGGTCTCTATTACCCGAGTTTCACCCAAAATTATAAATAAAAAATTAGTTATCAAATTTAAACTCATATTAGAAAGTTAATTTGACAGTACCTTTGGAATTTATATACACAATTAATCACCTCTTGAATTTTTTTAACAACGTAGACGTAATGTACTAACAACTGATGATATTGCAGCAATCACACAAGCAATAGAAAAAATATATACACCAAATTCTGCGTTGGTACTCTCCATTAATCCATTTAATAGCGCAATTACCATAGCTACCAAAGCAGCACCGATTGACTGCCCAGTCGTTCTGGCTGTAGATAATACTCCAGACGCTGTGACTGTTCGATTTTTTGAAACATTGCTAAACATTTCCTTATTATTTGGCGGGAGAAAAAAACCATAACCAACGCCACAAATGACCACTCGCCACAAGAAGTCACTCACTGTTGCAGCTTCCGATAACAAAGCTAATGAACCTAAACCTATACAAAAAAACATCACGCCAATAGTAGATATATGGGTAGGATTAAAACGGTTTGACAGTCTTCCTGCAATAGGTGCGCAACAAGCTACAGCTAGTGGCCACGGTGAAAAGATAAAAGCAGACTCTAGCACAGAATAGTTATAAGTATGTTGTAAAACAAAAGGTAAGCTTACCAACGCAATTCCTTGAGCAACAAACATAGATAGGGAAGAGAGCACCGCAAAAGTGTATCGGCGTGAACAAAATATATCAAGCGGTAATAAAGGATGCTTTGAACGAGTCTGGACAGCAATAAATAGGATAAATAAGATCGTTGAAACCACTGCGCAAAATATCAACGAATGATTTTCCCAGCTACCAATTTGATCAACTGTAATCACCATCAAGCCTAATGCTCCTGCCGAGCTAATTGCTCCTGCTAAATCAAAGCCTTTTTCATTTTCATTATCTTTCCCTAATGAGATAAACGAAAAGATTATAGCAAACCCTCCAAGTGGAATGTTGATATAAAAAAGCCATGGCCAAGATAAATAAGAAATAATAATTCCTCCTAATGCTGGGCCGACAGCCGTACCCACCGCAAATACCATCGCATTTAGCCCAAATATTGTCCCCAACTTATAAGGTGGAAATATAACTCTGTACAGCCCCAACCCAACGCTAATCATTACAGCGTAACTAATTCCTTGTAGTATCCGCATAGTGACCAGAGCACTAAAGGTTGGAGAAAGGCTACAACCTAAGGATGAGAGCGTAAATAAAATCATACCAGCTGTATAAAAACGCTTTTCACCAATCCTCGATCCAAGCGATGCACAAATTAGCATCGTGGCTGCGCTGGCAACCTGATAGCCGTTGATAATCCAAATACTAGATGCAGAATCAATTTGTAACGTACAAGCAATGGAGGGTAATGCAATATTAACAATGGAACCATCTAATGCTGACATTAGCACCCCTATCAAAATGGCCGCAGCTGCAAAATAGCGCCTTGGTACATCAAAACCTTGCTCAAGAATACTGCTATTACTTACCAACGACATATTTACAGGTCCTTTATTATAATGAAATTATGCGCAAAGAATTTTTGTCTCTAAACTTTTGCTTTCGAGAAAGGTCATCATTCCAAGAGTCAATACTTCTTCTGGCCTAGCTATTACTGGATTACGAGGAGCTTTCCATTCCTACTTGCTACCGTTGATACGAATATTTCTGAGAAAGCAGTAAGCGGTGAGGACATAAAATAGATTGTGCATACTTTCACTAATCAGCGGAAGCATACCCTTAATCCCTCCTAAGGTCTTAACCATAGAGATCTATCTATAATGGGAATGCCCTGACTGTTTTTGCTGAATTGCACACTATTCATCAATCTCGAAAAATCGGCATCAGAAGAGGCAGCTATCGCACACCCTATCGAATCTAACAAACAAAAATGTGCCATGCGGATCGCATCATTATCAGAAGTTGTTTGCTCGTAGGCATAATCAACCAGATTATTCATTACTCTATCAAACTTAGTGTGCACCATATTTTATCCTATTTACGAGTAGAAAGTTTCAATAATTAGCTGTAATTAACACTAGATAACGTATCAAAGTCTATTCGGTTTATCATGCAACTATTTGATTGTGTCACTATTACGTTATAGAATAGACAAACAATATTAATGCTAAAATCATAATTCTAAGAATAATAAAAAACCAGTGAATAAAATCGTGATGTACATCGAAAAGATTGATACCCTAATAATATTATGTTGGGACAAGCTCATGGAATAGAGTTGTTAGATATGAAGGTTTATTTTTAGCCTAGTACTATTTTTGCTGCAACTATCCTACAAAAGCCCTCTTCTGATAACTAAAAATATTGTTGAAATATTTATTCAACACTTAGAAGGAGAGTTAAAATGAAGCTAGATGAACTTCTGGCGTTCGTAACAGTTGTAGACACAGGGAATATAACCCAAGCCGCAGAACGCCTAAATCGAGTGCAATCTAGTATTTCTCATCGAATACGAAGTCTGGAGGAAAAGCTAGATGTTACATTATTAGATAGGAAAATCGAAGGATGTCTACCTACTACACAGGGTAAGATACTTTATGAATACGCACTTAAAATGCTGAACCTAGCGAATGATTGTAAAAATAACATTTCCTACTCCAAAGATGGTCAGTTGACCATAAGAATTGGAATAATTGAGTGCTTACCCCCCTATATAATTACTTCTTTGATTGATTTTGGTGAAGAGTTGGGTTGGAACATCGATATTTCAATAGGAAACACGATCAGTTTGCTCAACGCTTTTGATAAAAACGAATTTGATGCAGTCATCGTTGGAGCAGGTTTTTCTAACAAACGGCATACATGTTTCACATTACTCTCCAGCGAATTAGTGATTGTCACAGAAAAAAATCATTTACCAATCACAAATATATCTAGTCTAGACGGGGAAGTTTTTTTGTTAAGTAGTAAAAAATGTGCCACATCAACTCGCAATTTCAGTGTACTGTTTAATGAAGGTAACATTACGCCTAAACGAGTAATTGAATGTGGATCTTATCCTGTTTTGTTTTCAAACATAGCCACTGGCAAAGGGGTCTCGCTGGTTTTACGTTGCTCAATCAGTAATGAAATTAAGAACAAAATAAAAATTCATCAGCTAGCTAGAGAGTTTAATGATTTTAAAATTGAGCTTATCTACCGTGTTGATTGTCCCTATTTGGATACTGATAAATTCATTGATATGATGATATCAATATTCCAAGATCCTCGGTTGCACGATATCGGTTATTAACTGACCTGCACGCATGATACTAGCTCAGACTATGCTATTGAAATATTTTAACACGCAAACTGTTCCACATTGCTCAGATATTAAAGGAATGGGAGAGTATCTTATTGACACAATCCCTTTCTCTCACAATACTATTATCCAAATTCAGAATATAACATTTATTCCGTTTTCAAGAAGGTGTACGTATATTGACAAAGGTTCTTTCTCGAAACTTTGCCAAAATTATTTTTATCAGAGGGACTTCAAAGTATTTCCTTTAAGCGTTTGATATCCGAAGTTTCCATTCCGCCGTATTTTTCTCGTCATTTATAGAAAGTTGAATTACCCATGCCATATTTACGGCACAGCTCTTTAACGGGAATATCAGCTTCAGCTTCTTTTAAAATAGCGACGATTTGATGTTCAGTCATTTTTTTCATCATTAAATTCCCTTTTCTTTTATCATAGAGAATTTTCTACTTTTTTGCTGTACTATTTTAGGGGATAGTTACAATTGATAGCTTAAAAAATTATTAAATATGATTTGAAAAAACATTAGTTAATTAATCAGTAAGTACAATTTCATATCCTCTTTTAAGCTTTTGAATATAACCAAAACCTTCACATCCAAAATGAATCCCACCAACAAGAATGTGTTTAGAACTCACCATATCAAGGATGCGAATACGGGTTTCCGCTGCCAATTTAGGATCATAATCGAAAGCAATTGAGACATTCGGTTTTAAAAGTTGGATATGTGGAAAGTGGACAATATCACCCCAAATCAATAAACTACTATTTTCTCCCTCGACTTTATAACCAGTATGTCCTGGTGTATGCCCTTTTAATGGTAATGCATGTATACCAGCAAGAACCTCACCTTCATTAACTAACCGCAGATTTTCTTGATACTGTTTTAAAACATTGCGAGCAAAAATAAAATTACCTTTGACACGATCGCTGGAAGAAAAAAACTTTTTGTCATCTTTTAGATAATCATACTCATTTTGACTAATTACTAATTCTGCATTTGGAAATACTGCCTCTCCGTAGGAGTTGATCAAGCCACCTATATGATCGGGATGAGCATGTGTGAGTAATACGGCATCAATATCATTTGGTTTCACCCCAAGTTTAGCCAAATTATTTACTATCCTTCCTCCCCATCCTTTAAAACTACCTGCGCCACTATCAATTAAGATATTTTTACCTTTGTGTTGAACTAAAAAGGCATTAATGTGCACTGAATTAGGTTCATCTTGGCAGGCGTTTTGTTGAATGAAATAACACTCTGTCTCACTAATATTCGCCAGCATTCCAAAATCAACTTTTAAGTAGCCATCACTAACAGCAGTTACTTGTACCTCTCCAAGGTCCTTCATTGGCAATTTATCATTCATACAGTTACCTTTTAGTTTTTTGCGAAAATATTATTGGAATCATAAAGAAAGCAACGAATTCTCGCAATTACGCCGAACTTTTCTCTAATTAATAAATCAACCTGACGTGAGAATTCATTCATGACTGACTCACTACGAAAAACTTCTTGTCTAAGTTTAGCCTCAAAGTATACAGATTCCCCATAACCTACATCCGCAATTAGATAAGCTATATGGATATTATTATCTTTAGCTTTCAGAATCTCTTTGGTAAGTTTGGTCAAAGAAGTAGAAAAATCAGCAAAATCACAAGTTTCTAGGTGATGATCTGATGTTGTATAAATAGTAATACTGGGCATCGAATAACTTTTCCTATATGTAAGTATTTTAGTAATTGTGTGACTATATTATCCTTGATATTAATAAACGCATGCTTTTAATAACATCTAGATACCATTCCGAATTCGGCATCACTACTCCTTAGTTGATCAACATATCCAACCTGACTACCCGATAACGCTCGGTTAATCGCGGCATTTGCAAATCCCATAGGTGCAAATCCGTTCCCAGAAAGTGTAGAAGAATCAGCGTTGTTGCATTTTCAGGACCCTGTACATCATCGATATGCTGAGTTAATTTCAGTGGTCTAATAAACATTTATACCTCCATATAATTATTTTTACTTATATCATGTGGTTCCATATTGTTAATATTATTAGAATAATTTCTTTTCTTACGCTAATGGATAATTTCGATATCCGCATCGAAATGGTTGATGACCGGAAAAGAATTCATTAATTACAGTGGTACTGTCAAATTAATTTTTTCTGACTTTTTTAATAAACAGTTTAGCCGTTTTACTCTCTCTTTTTCTTGTATTAACAAATCAGAAGCAGATAATGTAAGATACTCTAACTGTGTTGATATTGCTGTTGTGCGCTTGAATCTATTGAGTGATGGAAGCATGATACATTACCCTCACAAGGGAAAGAGACGGGTGTCGCCGCCAAACAGGACTATTTCATTTGTATGTTTTTTACAAAAATCCACGAAAAAACTAGCCAACTATTTTTTAAACGGCTATACTTTTACCGTTATAGGAAAACAAGCTTATTAAATAAGCAGACAATTATAAAAAATCTAAATAAAACAAAATATTACTTGACAGGTAGACAATAATGCATTATCATTTCTGGCACAAGGCACAAGGCACAAGCACTGGCAAACCTACGATTTAAATTTATTAAATAATCCTCTTCGCCGAGTTTTTGCACGAAACTCATTTATATTTTCCAAATTATCTCTCAAATTACCCCGAAAACTCTTGTTGGTGTTGGGCGTGTTATTATTGCCATATTCATGGAGTTTAGAAGCATTAACTAGTAAAAATGGTCGCGTAAAAAATCATCGTAGTGATGCCATAATATTACCGTCGTTCGAAAACCCGTGTTTAAAATATGGTACAGACGGAGATGCAGGTTCAGTTGATTTATGGATATGGATATCGAATCCTGATTATTTTGAACCAAGTGCGCCATTGGTTTGTTATGCTCAACCTAATTTATCAAACGATTCCAGTAATAATACTGAATATAAAGATTTAGATGGTCCTGATTGGGTAAAAGGAAAAGGATTTGTACCACAAGATATAAACAATCCACAACGTAATTTCCCATCGACAGGAACAAATAATGTTTATTTTTATTTATTATTAGCAAACGTAACGCCCGAAGAGATTATCTCAGCTAATGGCGCTAGAGTATTCCCGGAATCAGGGAGTGGAGTTAGTTTAGCTTTATCATCTGCAATAACACCAGGTTGGGGAAAAGGCTCACGAGATGTAGCTTTAAAGATAGTACTAAAAGGACCAGTAAACAGTAGTGCTAATAAAAATTTTAGTCCCTCTACATTTAAGCTTTATTCAGATAGAGCCAAAAGTAACGTCTTGTATAGCTTTAAAATTGAAAGATGGTATATAGCACAAGGGGTTGGTATAAATGCTTCAGCTAGTAAGACAAAAGATTATTGCAATCAAATTGGTTATCGGATGCCGAGTGTTGCAGATTATACTAATGCAAATAATGATGATATTTGGACAGGAGGTATTCCTGGAAGAAATATCAATGGTTATCGCCGACAATTAAGCTATCGCGGAGGTAATGGCAAGTGGATTGGTGGACTAATTAATGAATGGGGAACTTTGTTTAATCATCCTAATCACTATTTAGGTCTTGACGACTGGGAAACTAAGCATCCTTATGATTGGTATTGGACAATCGATACATACAAGGGAAAATCAATTCGAGTCGATCTAGGGGATGGGGATTTAGGTTATGAATTAACTTTTAACCTATATAGAGCTGCTTGTGTTAAGCCTTAGTTAAATTTGTTTTATCTGTTCTGTAAATAGTTTGACTCCGTAACTTTTTATCGTGCTTATGGTACAAGGCGTCTGCAAGCAGAGCTGAGAAAGCAAGGCATAACCGTATCTCGACGCCGAATAGGTCGAATCATGGCGAAAAATGGCTGGGTTTCGAAATACACCTGTAAAAAATATTGTATTCATACAGAAAAAAGCAATGAATCGCTGGTAGGGAATGAACTGAATCGAGAATTTGATATAGGTCAACCACGAAAGATATTGGTGACCGATTTAACCTATGTAAGGGTTAAACAACGTTGGCACTACCTTTGTGTAATTGTTGATATCAGTAATCGAGAAATAGTGGGGCGAAGTGCTGGCAGGCATAAAACAGCGGCACTGGTCATGCAAGCTATGAGTCAAATTCCAATGAACTTACAGACGATTGAGTTGTTTCATTCTGATAGAGGAAAAGAGTTTGATAATCATTTGATTGATGAATGTTTAACAGCATTTGGAATTAAACGGTCGTTAAGTCGCAAAGGCTGCCCTATGATAATGCAATTGCAGAAAGCACATTCAAAGCAGTGAAAACAGAATTTGTGTCAAATACTATTTTTGATTCACTGGCGCAACTTAAATTGGAATTTAATCACTATGTGGATTGGTTTAATTATAATCGACTTCATTCAACATTAAATTACCAGTCGCCGATTGAATACAAAAGAAATCGATGACCTTATCTTTTTGGTACTAAAAAGTGTGGACATACCAATGATAAATTGTAGTTGCTGTGCCCACGTTTTACGTGCCTTTGTGGGCACTAAAGCTTTTTTATAATTTCTTCTTGAAGCTGGGATTTTAAACTCAGTTCGGCAAATATCTGCTTAAGCTTGCGGTTTTCAGCCTCCAGCTCCTTTAAGCGTTTGATATCCGAAGTTTCCATTCCGCCGTATTTTTCCCGCCATTTATAGAAAGTTGAATTACCCATGCTATATTTACGGCACAGTTCTTTAACGGGAATACCCGCTTCAGCTTCTTTTAAAATAGCCACGATTTGAGTTCAGTCATTTTTTTCATAATTAATCCCCCTTTACTTTTATCATAGAGAATTTTCTACTTTTTTGCTGTACTCTTTTAGGGGATGGTTACAGTATTTGATGAAAAATACAAAATAATTCAAGTATATTTCGGTGGGCGTTTAAATAGTGGATTTAAGTGGACTTCTATGGACAACTGTGGAATTTGCCACAATAAGAAGATGGCGGAAGCGCAGAGATTCGAACTCTGGGAGGGTCGCCCCTCGCCGGTTTTCAAGACCGGTGCTTTCAACCGCTCAGCCACACTTCCGCAATGGCTGTGAATATTAAAGTAGACTTGCTTATTTGTAAATAGCTATTTTAATTTTTTTTATCGTTTGCTTTAAATTTCATCAAATTTCGAAGAAATTAAACAAACAATAACGTATTCGCCTGCAAAATTAGTGTTGGATTTTGATTAATTGAGTATAATACAACGCAAATAAAATAACGTACTTTGAAAAAATGTTAGAGCAGATAGAAACTGATGAGAAAGGCTATTTAAAAAATTGGCAGGATTGGACTGTTGATTTGGTTCCAGAATTGGCATCCAAAGAGTCCATTGAATTAACCGATGCCCATTGGGAGGTTATTTTATTTGTTCGTGATTTTTACTTAGAATATAAAACCTCACCAGCTATTCGAGCTTTAGTCAAAGCAATGGAAAAAAAGTTTGGTGCAGAAAAGGGTAATAGTCGTTATTTGTATAAATTATTTCCAGACGGTCCTGCTAAACAAGCAACTAAACTTGCAGGCTTACCAAAACCAGTTAAATGCATATAGATAAAGGATAATACTAAATTCATGAGAAGATGGAAGCTACCTTTATTGTTATTAGCTGTACTGGGTTATCTGCAATATTCTTTATGGTATGGCAAAAATAATGTGTACGATTATCAAGATAATGTAGAAATGTTAGTCAATTTGCGTGCCGATAATGAGAAGTTAAAGACTCGTAACGAACAGATGTTTGCTGAAATTAACGATTTGCAACGTGGCTATGAAGCAATAGAAGAGCGTGCTCGTAGTCATTTGGGTATGGTTAAACCTGATGAATATTTTTATCGAATTATAATTGATTCGGATACTAAAAAACGATAATGCATAACTTGAATAATCTTAATGATATCATTGCTATTGTACCGGCAGCAGGAGTTGGTTGCCGTATGAATAGTCAAATCCCTAAACAATATCTAAAAGTTGGTTCGAAGACCGTTTTAGAACATACTCTAAATAAATTATTAACGCATCCTCAAATCGCTCAAGTTATTGTTGTGATTAGCTCAGAAGATAATATATTTAATACCCTTTCAATTGCTCAGCACGATAAGATTAAAGTTGCTTTAGGTGGCAAAACTCGAGCTGATTCTGTTTTAGCCGGATTAAAATTGCTAAATGATGAACAGTGGGCTTTAGTTCATGATGCGGCAAGACCTTGTGTGACTCATTGTGATATTACTCGGCTGATTGAAACAGTAACAACTAAAAAACAAGGCGGTATATTAGCCACTCGTGTTAGTGATACGATTAAGCGAGCTTGTCAAAATAATGATACCATTATTGATTCTTCTGAAGATCGGAATTATTTATGGGGCGCTGCTACTCCTCAACTGTTTAATGCTGGCGAACTAAAATCATGTTTGCAACAAGCTCTAAATGATCATGTTGCCATCACTGACGAAGCTTCAGCCATTGAGTATTGTGGTGGGCATCCTTTATTAATTGAGTGTCGTGGGGATAATATAAAAATAACCCGTCCTGAAGATTTAGCATTGGCTACTTTTTATTTAACTAAGCAGATTCTAAATAGGTAAAAGTATGAGAATAGGTCATGGATTTGATGTTCATAAGTTTGGTGGAGAGGGTCCTATAACTCTTGCTGGGGTAAAAATTCCTTATCAATATGGTCTTGTTGCTCACTCTGATGGTGATGTTGTGTTACATGCAATAACCGATGCTTTAATTGGCGCATTGGCATTAGGTGACATCGGTAAGCTATTTCCTGATACAGATCCTAAATATAAGGGTATAGATAGTCGAATATTATTGAAAGAGGTGTATACCCTTGTTCAAGCTAAAGGTTATGAATTAGTTAATTTAGATACTACTATTATTGCCCAAGAACCTAAAATGCGTCCGCATGTTGATCAAATGCGAGTTAATATAGCAGAAGATCTGAAAGTTCATTTTGATCAAATTAGTGTAAAGGCAACAACAACTGAACAATTAGGCTTTACTGGGCGTAAAGAAGGTATTGCTTGCCAAGCGGTAGTGTTATTAAGTAAAAAATCCGAAACAGTTTAAATTATACAATAGGCAATAATAGTGTTAGCACAACTTAATTATTTATATGGCAAACCGACCACTAAAGGACAATACAAGCAACAATACGAAGATTTTAATGTGACAGAAGATCTTGGCTTTGAGTTGACTGGTGAAGGCGAACATGTTTTAGTTTTTTTGCAAAAACGTGATTGTAATACCATTTTCGTGGCTGAGCAGTTGGCTAAATATGTGGGAATTTCAACCAAGCTAGTAAGTTATGCCGGTTTGAAAGATCGCCAAGCGGTGACTGAGCAGTGGTTCAGTTTACATATGCCAGGTCAACAAACACCAGACTTTTCAGCATTTAATTTGGCGGGTTGTAAAATATTAAAAGTCACGCGACATAATAAAAAATTAAAAATTGGCGCATTAAAAGGTAATTATTTTAAAATAATTTTAAAATCGTTAAATAGTCAATCTGAAATTGAATCTAAATTAGCATTAATCAAACAGCATGGCGTGCCTAATTATTTTGGTGAGCAGCGTTTTGGTCGCGATGAAAATAATATTACTCAGGCTATAAAATGGGCCAATGGCGAAATTTCGGTTAAGGATCGAAAAAAACGTAGCTTTTATCTTTCTGCGGCGCGAAGTGCGATTTTTAATAATATTGTCAGTCAACGCATTACCCAAAGTTTGCATCAAACCGTGCTCAATGGCGATATATTACAATTAGCGCATCGTGGTAGCTGGTTTATTGCTCAAGCAGGCGAATTAGTTCAGTTACAAATGCGTTTAGAACAAGGCGAGATCAATATTACTGCACCAATGGTGGGGGATTCACCACTAGGTACATTATTTGATGCGCTGGAGTTTGAGCAAAAATGTTTAGAAAGTTGGTCTGAATTTAATGATCTATTTAAAAAAGAGCGAGTAGCAACAGCAAGACGGTCAATATTGTTACGAGCAGAGCAGCTTAATTGGCAATGGTTAGATGAGCATAGTCTCGAACTCAATTTTTATTTGCCATCAGGTTGTTATGCAACAAGTGTGATACGTGAACTAATAATAGAAAATGAGTAGCCCAAATGCAAAATCTAAAAATGCAATCCCTAATTGAATTCTTACGGCAACAAGGAATAAAAGACGAGCGCGTTTTAGATGCTATTGCGTCAATTCCTCGTGAATATTTTGTTGATGAGGCGCTTTCGCATCAAGCTTACGATAATCGTCCATTGCCAATAGGAAGCGGTCAAACTATTTCTCAGCCTTATATCGTAGCAAAGATGACTGAACTATTAAAATTAGAGCCTAATTCAAAAGTACTTGAAATTGGAACAGGGTCGGGATATCAAACGGCTGTTTTAGCAAAGTTAGTCGAAAATGTCTGCTCGGTAGAACGAATAAAAAGTCTACAATGGAATACCAAACGCCGTTTAAAGCAACTTGATATTCATAACATTGCAACACGCCATGGTGATGGTTGGTTAGGTTGGCCTGAACGTGGACCATTTGATGGTATCATTGTTACAGCCGCCGCATCTGAAGTGCCACAAAGCTTACTAGAACAGTTAGCCGATAAAGGACGTTTAGTTATCCCTGTTGGCGAAAATAAACAGGTTTTACAATTAATTGAGCGTGATGGCGATAATTTTGTAGCTAAAAATATGGGCGAGGTTATATTCGTGCCTTTGGTTAAAGGGGATGTTGAATAATTAGACTGCATCTCAAATAAAAAATAGAAAATAAAGCACTTATTTTCTATTTTTATACTTAAACACAGTCTTTCCTGAAACTTTTTAACAAAATTGGAATATTTATTCTGGCTGCTCAGAGCGTTTCCATTCACAAATTCCATAAATGGCATTAAACAGGTAGATTAAATATTGTGTTGCGATAATGATATTGTCGGTATAGATATTTAAACCAATTACCAGTACATTTAATATAACCCATAAATACCAGTTAAACGCATATCGCATCATCAATAATAATTGAGCAACAATACCTAGACCAAATATAAAACAGTTAGTTATGAGCTGGTAGGTTGTATTGGTTGCACCAATTTTATCCGTTAAATAAATATTAATAAAAGCGGCAATAATAAGAAATATGATTGTATATAAAAATGTGGTTTCATTAAGTGAGCGAACTTTAACGTTTTTATTATTATCAAGGTTCTTTTGCCAAGTGAATAAACCATAGATGTGTGAACAAAAATAGTAGACAGGCGGTAGTCCTGCACCAATATTGCCGCCAAGAATATTTGCACAACATTCTGCAACAACGGCAAACATACCTAATACATTTCCCATGTTTTTACGTTTTGCTAATAAGATAACGCATAGCAGACCGCAAAAAGCGCCTATGTAAGAAGTAGCATAGCGTAAATCAAATTCAGTAAATGGGTCAGTGTATAAAAATGCTAGTGTTACACATAATATACAAAAAAATGGATAGAATTTATTACGTCCAATTAAAATGGCAAGATTGCTTAATTTATTCATAATTT
Organism: Gilliamella sp. ESL0232; assembly: GCF_013346885.1. NCBI lineage: Bacteria > Pseudomonadati > Pseudomonadota > Gammaproteobacteria > Orbales > Orbaceae > Gilliamella > Gilliamella sp. ESL0232. The sequence goes on from NZ_JAAEDW010000007.1 coordinate 82,897, forward strand.
ATTACTCTTCATCATTAATAAGTTGATTAACTAGTTCAATGCAGCGTAAATAACGTTCTTCGTAATCGGGCGATTCTATTTCTATATATTTGATATTATTTTTTTCTAATAACGTTATTAATAGTTTTTGAAAATCTTTACGTTGTTTTGGACTGCCTAAATGACGTAAACCATCAGCGACCCATGGCGTGTTATTGCCGAGTAAAATTACTAAATCAAAACGATAGTTATTGATCATAGCTTGTAAAAATGGATGTTCTTTACCTTCATATTTTTTACAAAAAGCTTGAGTTGTCACAAAATCGGTATCAATAAACGAAACTTTATTGGCATGTTTTATGGCAAAATCGATATATTGTGCATGCCCTAATGCGATTTTATCGTAGTCAGCATACTGTAATGCGCGTTCGTCCCCGCCAAGTTGAGAAAATACATAATCCCGACCATATTCCCATGCACTGGTTGTGTTAAATACGTTTGCTAGTTTATTAACTAAAGTTGATTTACCACTAGATTCTCCCCCTAAGATGGCAACGGTTCTAACAAAAAAAGGTCTAACTTCGGTTGGAATGTATTGCCAGTTTTTCAGCGGTGCTTGACGGATTTGAGTACCACTTATTTGCATAAATTGTCGTTTTGGATCAATTAAGACAGTTTCTAGATCAAACAAATCTTTATACATAGCGACATCTTGCGGTTCACTTGAGTAAACATAATCTGGTTTTATGCCTTTTTCTTGAAATAGTTTCTTTACTCGTTCACTCCACTCATGCCAGCCATTTGGGTAAGCTGGAATGCCGTCTTCTTCTAATAATTCAATGTGGATATTTTTTTGATATTTAAAAGTTTGCAGTAGCCAACGAATTCTATCATTAATAGTTGGTTGGCGAGACATAGCACTTTGTTTAAAAAGCGCTTCGTCGCGTTGAGTATCAGAGCAAAGAATAACATATAACTCATCAACCTGACTAATTGCTCGCTGAATAAGATAAATATGCCCAGTATGTAAAGGATAAAATTTGCCAAAAATCACCCCTACTTTTTTATTTTTGTTTGGTTCTTCAATTTGTAAATATTGATGGAGTGATTGTAATTTTTGTGCGCTCGGATTTTTAATTTTATCATTAATGAGTTGACTAAGATAACCTTTAGTCATTTGGCAAGCATCGGCGACAGTTTGTAAAGATATATTCTTACGTTTGATTGCTTTTTTTAGATAACTGAAGTTACTCATGGAGTCTCCTTATTTTGTTTTTTATTTTAAACAAAATATAAATCATTTTTATTTTTTGTTCAATATATTAAACGAAAAATAATTTATTTTTTTACAACTATGCTAAAATTAATAGCAATTAAACAGATAGAATAATTACTTTATTACCATTGTTAGAGAGAATCATGTGCCATTTAACTTATAACATAATTATTTTTAAATAGTTATGAATTAGTTTTTATTTCAAAGGAACTATATGAAAATTCAGGAATTAGCTTTTTTAATTGCATTTGCTTCTAGCAGTGTTTTTACAAACAATAATGTAACACTTAATAAAGTCAAGTTTTTTTTGCAAGGTGCAGAATTACAAGGGCAATCAAAAGTATTGTTGACCAAAGGTGAAAATAAAAATCTTAACTTAAGTTTTAAACTGACTTATCCAAAAGATAAAGTTAACGATATAATTGGCTTATAAATAAGTTAATAACAGAAATAGAATATGTTAAACGAGTGGTTAAGCCAATTTAAACAAGATAGCCAAATTAGTTTGCTAGATATTCATTTGGCAACGTTTTTGACGAATAAAGCAATGTTAAATGATGATATTACTACCAAACGTTTTAGTTTTTTGGTTCTATCACTAAGTAAAGAGGTTAGATCGGGACATGTTTGTCTTGATCTTGCTTATTTAGATGAATCAACGATTGAATCACAGCTTTGGTTACAATTAGATTCGCCAAATGCGCAAGATTGGAAAATTGCTCTTGAACAAGCTTATGATAGTCAGGTTGTGAGTGATGGAACAAATTTGTCTCCGCTTATTTTTATTGAAAATAAACTTTATTTTCAAAGAATGTGGTTAGATGAACAAAATGTAGCTCAATATTTCAATCATACAGCTTTAGATAAAGAACTTAGCTACAATACTGATTTAACCACTGTACTTAATCAACTTTTTATTCAGAATCAAACCGAAATTGATTGGCAAAAAGTAGCAGTTGCTGCTGCGTTAACACGCAAAGTTGCTATTATTTCTGGTGGACCAGGTACGGGTAAAACAACTACTGTTGCCAAAATTTTAGCCGGAATTTTGTTAACCAATCCGCATGCTCGAATTATTACATCGGCACCTACAGGAAAAGCGGCATCAAGGTTAACCGAATCACTGAGTCGCACAATCGAGCAACTCGATTTTGCACCACTAAATATAAAAGCAGAAGCAATCACTTTACATCGTTTATTAGGTGCAAAAGCAGATAATCGTTCATTTAAGCATGATAAGAATAATCCATTGCATGTCGATGTGTTAGTCATTGATGAAGCATCTATGGTTGATTTAAATATGATGGCAAGAGTAATTGAAGCATTACCTAATTCTGCTCGTTTAATTTTGTTAGGTGATAAAGATCAACTCTCATCAGTTGAAGCGGGAGCTGTGTTTGGTGACCTTTGTACCTTTATTTCGCATGGTTATAGCAAAGCACGGGCAAAAGAGCTAAGTCAATTGACTGGTTATGATGTACCAGCTTGCCAGCAAACAGCAAAAATTACTGATAGCATTTGTTTATTACAAAAAAGTTATCGTTTTAACGAATCATCTGGTATTGGATTGTTGGCTAATGCAGTCAAAGCTGGGTGCTCAACTTCTGTTAAAAAATTATTATTAGATGAATCATTAAGTGATATTCAGTATCATGCTCTTTCTTCACAACAGGCTTATGAAGATGTTTTACACGATAGTATTAATCATTATAAACATTATTTAAATGTGATTAAGCAGAATGGCACTGATGATATAGCGTTGGTTTTATCTAAATTTGCTGAATATCGCTTACTTTGTGCTGTCAGAGAAGGACATTTTGGTGTCGAAGGTTTAAATAAACAAATTGAATTACTTTTAGCCAAAAACAAATTAATTTATTTGAAAAATAAAGAAGCATGGTATGTTGGTCGACCCATCATGATATTACGTAATAGTGCTTCATTAGGGCTATATAATGGCGATATTGGCATTACATTAAAAGCCGAGCATGATAGTTCAAAATTGCGTGTTTATTTCCCTTTTGCTGATGGATCTATTAAAGGATTTTCTCCATTTCGATTACCCGAACATGAAACGGCTTATGCCATGACAATTCATAAATCACAAGGTTCAGAATTCGATGATGTAAATATTATCTTACCAACTGATAATTCGCCGTTACTTAATCGTTCTTTACTTTATACTGCTATTACCCGTGCTAAAAAAACGGTTTCAATTTATGCGACTGAAGCTATCTTGTTACAAGCAATTAAATCACAAACGCAAAGACATAGTGGTTTAGTCAGTTTATTGCAAAATAATAGCTGATTCTGTTTTGATAAGAATATTTGAGTTTATTTTTTGAAAGATGATGTGTAATTCGAGGAAGAAATAATAAAACAGGGCTAAAAGCCCTGTAATAATTAAATTAATGGATAATTTTAGCTAAGAAGTCTTTAGCACGATCTGATTGTGGATTAGTAAAGAACTGCTCTTTTGAGGTATCTTCAATAATTTCACCAGCATCCATAAAGATAACTCGGTGGGCTACCTTACGCGCAAAGCCCATTTCATGAGTAACCACCATCATAGTCATACCTTCATAAGCCAGTTCAACCATAACATCTAGCACCTCGTTTACCATTTCAGGATCTAGTGCTGAGGTTGGTTCATCAAACAACATAACAATAGGATCCATACATAACGCACGAGCGATCGCTACACGTTGTTGTTGACCACCAGAGAGCTGAGCAGGGTATTTATCTGCATGGGCAAGTAAACCAACACGCTCTAAAAGATTAAGCGCTTTTTCTCGAGCTTCTTCGTCTGTTCGACCTAACACTTTAATTTGTGCAAGTGTTAGATTTTTTAAAATAGTTAAATGTGGAAACAGTTCAAAGTGTTGAAATACCATACCTACTTTGGAGCGTAATTTAGCTAAGTTAGTCGCTTTATTTGTAACTTCTGTTCCATCAATAATAATTTTGCCTTTTTGTACAGGCTCTAAACAATTTACAGTTTTTATCAGGGTTGATTTTCCTGAACCTGAAGGACCACAAACAACAACAACTTCGCCTTTACCAACTCGAGTGGTGCAGTTTTTTAATACCTGAAATTGTCCATACCATTTTGAAATATTTTCTAAGGAGATCATCGAGTAATCCTTTTCTTAAAATAATTAACTAGACGTGAAACGGTGAAGCAAATAACAAAATAAACTGCTCCTGTAAATAATACCATTTCAACGATTAAACCATCTCTATTGCCTACAATATTAACCGCACGATAGAAGAAATCCGCTAAATTTAATGTATAAATAAGCGTTGTATCTTGGAATAATATAATCCCCTGCGTTAATAATAATGGAGCCATAATACGAAATGCTTGCGGTAAAATCACCATTCTTAATGCCTGACCTTTAGTCATGCCTAGTGCTAATGATGCACTGATTTGTCCTTTAGATACACTTTGAATACCAGCCCGAATAATTTCTGAATAGTAAGCTGCTTCAAATAATGCAAAAGCGATCAATGCTGACACAAAACGTATATCTGTTGTAGGCGGAAGATTTAAAATTTTTTCTAATAGTTGAGGCACAAGCAAATAAAACCAGAGCAAAACCATCATTAATGGAATTGAACGGAATATATTTACATAGCATAAAGCAAACCAATGTAGCACTTTAATCGAAGAAAGTCGCATAATGGCAAGTAGCGTTCCCCAAATAATACCAAAAATTACAGCGGTAAGTGTTATCTCTAAAGTTAATAACATACCTCTCATGATATAAGGTAAATTAGGTAGGATTTGTCCCCATTCTAAATCCATCATGATTTACCTCCTAATACGCCAGGAAGTCGTACTTTTTTCTCAATATATTGCATAGTAAACATTATAACGACATTGATAAGTACATACCCAAATGTTATAGCTATGAATGATTCATAAGGTTGGCCTGCATGTTCAAGCAGTTGGTTTGCTTGTTTGGTTAATTCGACGTAACCAACAGTTGAAGCAACAGCCGAGTTTTTAACCATATTTAATATTTCAGATGTTAACGGTGGTAGAACACGTCGATAAGCGTTTGGTAATAAAATATATAAATAGGTTTGTTTTAGGGTTAATCCTAATGCAATTCCTGCACTTTTCTGACCTGTAGGGATTGACTGAATAGCAGCTCTCACTTGTTCACAAATACGTGCACCTGTGAATAATCCTAATCCTATGGTTGACATTAATAAAGTAAATATCATAGGGTCAAGGCTATATAACCAGTCACGGATAGATTCTGGTACCAACGCTGGTACAACTTCAATCCAAAAGAATAAGTGAATGATTAACGGGATATTCCTAAAAACTTCAACATAACATGTACCTAAGCCAGATAAAAAGCGGTTAGGTAATGTTCTCAGCACACCAAATAGCGAACCAACCAAAAAGGCAACAGTTCCTGATGTAATAACTAGCAATATGGTCATTTGGAAACCTAACCACAACCAGCCTAGATACGTTGTATCCCCAAATGGTGCTGGTTGAAGAAAAATCCCCCAATTCCAACTTGTTGTCATAAATACTCCAACATGTAAAAAAAAATGTAAATAGTACTAAATAAGATGATGGACGCAGTTACCTACGTCCTTATGGGAAAATATCTGCGTATTAATCTAATGCTTTATCATTAGGATGAGCGAAAAGTTCTTTCATCTCAGAAGACATATCAAAGTTCATATTTAACCCTTTTGGTGGAATAGGTTGTTTAAACCAACGGTTATATGACTTTTCGGCGACACCTGATGTTTGTGCTTCTGAAATAGTTTTATCGACTAAAGCTTTAAATTGTGGGTCTTGTTTACGCAACATACAACCATAGGCTTCATAAGATAATGGTGTACCTACAATTTCCCATTGTTCAGGTTTTTTTGCTTTGGAGCGCTCACCTGCTAATAATGCATCATCGATAAGAAATGCTGCTGCTCGTCCACTTTCAAGTGTGCGAAATGCATCACCATGATCTTTGGTTGCAATAATACGAATATTTAACCCTTTTTCAGTATTGATTTTGTTGAGCATAACTTCGGATGTTGTACCTGAAGTTACGACCACATTTTTACCTTTCAGATCGTCAATATCTTTAATATTGCTACTAGTTTTAACTAAAAAACGAGTGCCAACAATAAAGATCGTATTTGAAAAATCAACTTGTTGTTGACGAGAAAGATTATTGGTTGTTGAACCACATTCAAAATCGTAAGAACCATTTTGTAACAGTGGAATACGGTTTTGAGAAGTCAGCGGTAAGTATTTAACTTGCAAGTTAGGCATGTTTAACTCTTTTTTTACCGCATTAATAATAAGATCTGAGTAATCTTGAGAATAACCAACAACTGTTTGGTTATCACCATAATATGAGAATGGGACTGATGATTCTCTATGTCCTACGACAATCACACCATTTTCTTTTACTTTAGCTAGTGTACCAGTTAATTCATCGGCAAATGCGGTACTACTTACTAGACCTAACATTGCAAATGATAACACTAGTTTGGTTAATTTTGTCTTTTTGTTCATACTCATCTCCTACTGTTTATTTTGTATCATATTAAATAATTTTAACATTTTTACAAAGGGCATATATTATAACTTATTTTTTAGCATAAAAGTACTTTTTACTGTTTATTTATCTATTTATTGGAGTTAGATGTAACCAGCAATTAACGCAATATTAGATTGCTGATTACATCAAGACTTATTAAAACCCAATTATATTTAAGCAATAATTATGCCAGTATAGTGAACTATAAACGTTTTTTTATAAAAAGTGAGATAAACATTAATGACATCACAACTAAATAAGGCCAATTCCCCCATATAGCATAAGGCGTTAGGCCAGTTGTTGGTGATACAGATGCAGATAATGCGCCTGTTTCAAATTGCGGTAATTTTTTAACAATATTACCATGTGGATCAATAATGGCTGTAATCCCTGTATTAGTACTACGAATTAAAGGTCTACCAAATTCAAGCGCTCTAGCTTGCGCCATTTGTAAATGTTGTTTAGGTCCAATACTATCACCAAACCAAGCATCGTTTGAAACAGTAAGTAAAAAATCTGTATCTGGAGAAAAATTTTGCCATATTAAATTAGATAAAATCACTTCATAACAAATGGCTGGGGTAAATTTAAAGCCTTTTATTTGTAATTGAGGTTGTTTTGTTTCGCCAGATTTCATTGAGGACATAGGAATGTTGAGCAGTTCAGCAATTGGTTCAAGTACTGATTCTAACGGTGTAAACTCCCCAAAGGGCACTAGATGGTGTTTTTTATAACGGTTGATAGTTGGATATTGATAATGCTCCTTTTCTCCTAATACTAATAAAGTATTGTAGATATATCCATTAGATTGATACCCATCTTCGCCAAAACGGTAATCAATAATACCAACAGCTATTTCAGAATCATGGGCTCGGGCTTCGTTATCTAGATATTGTAAAAAAGATTGTTGATTTATTTCGTAATCGGTGATGCTAGCCTCTGACCAAATGATAATTTTATCTTTACCAAAGTTTTGTTTAGTCAGTTTTGTATAGGTTTGTAGTGTGTTGTTAAGTTGTTCTCTTGTCCAACGAATTGACTGCGAAATATTTCCTTGAATTAAAACAAAATTAGCTGAACGAGTGTCATTAATTTTAGTCCAATTAATATTATTGAATAAAATTGGTGCAAATAAGATCGCAAGTAGTGCAATAAATGCACCAAGCGTGTGCCTTTTTGGCGTTTTGCTATTTATTGTCTTTATGCAATAAACAAATAATCCGCATAAAATTGTTAGCAGTAAATTAACACCATCAATCCCCAATATAGGAAAATAGCCTTTTAACGGACTATCTAGTTGGCTATAACCGAGTTGCAACCAAGCAAATCCGGTTAAAATATACCCTCGTAAGAATTCGGTTAATTGCCAAAGCACAGGAGCAAGAAATATAAGTTGTTTAAATGAAAATTGTCCAGCAAAACGATTTGCCATCCTTAATAGAAAAGCAAATAGCATAGGATAGAGTGACAAGTATAGGATTAAAAAACCTAAAATGATAATAGCAATGGGAGCGGGTAACTCTCCATATTGCTTAATACTGATATAAACCCAATGGATCCCAGCGGCAAAATAGCCAATGCCCCAACTTAATCCCAGTAACATAGCTTGTTTTTTAGATCTATCAGCAATAAGCCATAAAAGACCGGCAAACGATACAAAAGCTAGAGGCCAAATATGAAATGGAGCATAACTAAAAACTGCTATACCACCAAAAATTAGGCTTAATAATATTTTTTTAAGCATTTTCAGATAACTCTAAATTAGGCACGGTAGCCCCATCAGGAATAGTCACATGCAATTGAATGATTCGTCTTCGATCTGCAATGGTAACTTTAAATTGATAGCCGTCAATGGTAATGGTTTCACCGCGTAAGGGTAAGCGTCCAAAATGTTGCATTACCAGTCCTCCAATGGTATCCATCTCATCATCACTAAAATCAGTTGAAAATATTTCATTAAAATCTTCCACTAGAGTGAGGGCTCGCACAGTATAAACCGATTGCGTTAAGCGACGAATATCGCGATCTTCAACTTCATCATACTCATCTTCAATATCGCCCACGATGAGTTCTAAAATATCTTCAATAGTCACAAGCCCCGAAACACCACCAAACTCATCAATAGCCATTGCCATATGGTAACGCTGCATACGAAACTCTTTTAGCATATGATCAACACGTTTACTTTCAGGTACAACAACGGTTGGTCTAAGGATTTTTTTCAAATCAAAATTATCGACGCCTTGGCGAATAAAAATCAACAGATCTTTTGCCAATAAAATTCCTTCAATATGATCGCGATCTTCACTAATAACAGGATAACGGGAATGCCCATGTTCAGAAATAATATCTAGACACTCATCAAGTGAATAATTGTCTTTTATGGTAACAATTTGAGAGCGGGGAATCATAATATCGCGAACGCGTTGTTCTGCTATATCCATTACCCCTTCAATCATATCCAAGGTATCAGGATCGATAAGTTCGTTTTCTTCGGCTTCGCGAATTACTTCGATCAATTCTTCTTTATCTTTGGGTTCCGAATTAAATAACTGACTTAACCATAATGCAAACCCTTTTTTAGGTCTCCGGTGATTATCATCACTCATTTGTGCTTTTCCTTTCTTACTTTATTATTAATTTACTATTTTTGGCTTAGTTTACTTAATTTACTTACTAAAAAGTTTGCAAAATAGCATATAACTAAACGACCTATCGTACATTTCTATTCATCAATGGGTTGATAAGGATCTTCAAACCCCAACTGCAGCATAATATCAATTTCGATATTTTCCATTTCTTCAGCTTCTTCGTCAAGAATATGATCATAACCGAGTAAATGCAAACAACCATGCACAATCATATGTGCCCAGTGTGAAGTTAATGATTTATGTTGCTGATCTGCTTCCGCTTCAACCACTTGCTTACAAATCACCAAATCGCCAAGCAAAGGAACATCAATTTCAATGGGTGACTCAAATGGAAAAGATAATACATTGGTTGGCTTATCTTTATGACGATAGGTATTATTTAATTGCTGACTTTCTTGCTCATCAACAATACGAATAGTTAGCTCGGCATTATCCACAAATTGCGGCAAAATAACCTCTAACCATTGCATAATTTGCGCTTCGGTAGGCAAATTTTGGTTATCTTCTGTAGCAATTTGCAAATCTAAAATAATTGCGCTCATCATATTTACCTTACTTTATTATTCACGATGATAAGGATGATTAGTGGTTAAACTCCATGCACGGTAAAGGCTTTCAGCTACAATAACCCGCACTAAAGGATGAGGTAGGGTAAGTGGCGACAGTGACCAACTCTGTTCCGCCGCCGTTTTGCAAGAAGGAGATAACCCCTCAGGTCCACCAATTAATAAACTCACATCACGGCCATCTACTTTCCAACGTTCTAATTGTTCAGCTAAATTATGCGTTGTGTAAGGTTTACCTGGAATATCAAGAGTAACAATGCGATTGCCTTTACCACAGGCACTTAACATTGCTTCGCCTTCTTTATCTAAGATCCGTACAATATCTGCATTTTTGGTACGTTTTCCAGCGGGGATTTCAATAAGCTCTAAAGGCATATCTTTAGGAAATCGTGATTGATAATCATTAAAAGCAGTGGTAACCCAGTTTGGCATTTTATTGCCAACAGCAATAAGCTGTATCTTCACGTGATTAACTCCAAAGCTTCTCAAGTTCGTAAAGCTGACGGCTTTCTTCTTGCATTATATGTACAATGACCGCATCCATATCAACTACGACCCAATCGGCATCACTTTTACCTTCGCTACCTAACACCAAATGGCCTTGTTTTTTTGCTTCATCAAGTAAATGGTTAGCAATAGAGGAAACATGACGGTTTGAAGTGCCAGTACAAATAATCATATAATCGGTAATACTTGATTTGCCACGAACATCAAGGGTAACAATGTCTTTTCCTTTTAGATCATCAATTTTATCAATAATAAAATCTTGTAACGACTGCTGCAAAATAATCTCTCTTTTTATTAAAAATAAAGCGCCATTATAGCATATATTTTAAAAATAACGGTGATGATAACTTACACATATTTTTATTGATTATTGGGATTGCTTTTTTCTTTTCTTTTTGCTAGTTTATCTTCACGCATTTTTTTATTTGTTCTTTTCTGTTTTTCTTTATTTGGTCTCTTTTCGCTTTTTTTCTCTATTTATGCTAAATTCCTCTAGCACCTCTGTTAACGACGATATACCCAACAAGAATAAAAGTCCTAAAAATAAACCTAATAAAGATGGATATATTGGGTTGTAATCGTGACCCACGCGCGGAAGGATTCTAACCGTTGCTGCTTCTACAAAATTGGTACTAAATAAAAAAAGTAAGAAAAATATCGCTTTCATAATATATGCAATTTAATGGAATAATTTCCACGTATTTTATCTTATACAAATATATAGATGTTAAAGGAAATTTGAACAATAAAAAAGCAAAGTTTTATATTTCAATGGCACACATTTTCAAACAAAAAATTAGCGTTGCTGATCCAATTTTTGTAAAAATATTCAGGATTCTATACCGTCTTGAGATTAAAAAATGAAAATAATAATACGAAATTTGAATTGAGATGTGGAATAATCTAGGAGTAAACAAATAAAAACTTTAATAAAATTAATTCTAAATCTGAGGTGTTTTTAGTCAAAGCCCACGGGCAAGTAAAATTGCTCACGTGGGTTTATTTCAGTTACGTACAATCTTATTTATATAGATTTATAAAAACAGTTTGTGCAGTGCTTGCGGGGTTAGATGATACTTCTTTTACATAATAAAAGTGCGCACCATTAGCAACTGCATGTTTTTGTGCGGCGGCACTGATTTCTGCTGTATTGTTAAATACACCATGGAAGCTAATAGTACTAAATGGCGTCATGTGTTTAAATGCTTCGCTACTAATTTCGTAGGCATCTTGACCTGCTATTGCTGTTGTGACGATATAATCCCTAACGGGTGCGTCTTGTTTGTATAAAGCAACTTCGATATTTTCTGCTTGGTTTCTAATATCATCAGATGAAATTGAATCGATATAAAACGCATAGGCATTTTTTTCAGCGGCTAATTTACTTGCAGTTTCGGTAATTTCGGAAGTGTTATTGTAATTACCTTTAAATTTAACAACATCAAATGGTAAATAGTAAAGAGCTTTTGAACGTTCATAAGAAACCACGCCATTATAAATAGTTTCATCTTTCTGTACGGCTATTGGTGCGTTAGATTTGTAAATATTGGCATAAACAATCGCACGATCTGAAGAAGTTCCATTAGCTGGACTTTCCATTGCAGTAATATAGTAATATTTAGCACCTGCTTCATCGGCAGCACGAGAAATATCTTTAGCAGCATTTTCGGCTTGTAAATAACTTCCAGTTACTGAAATTTCTTTTAATGGTACTAAATGACTACTTTCTTTAGCAGTTAATGGCTCAGCAGCATAAAGACTAGCAACAGGTAATGATAACAATACGGCTAATGCAATAGAGGATTTGGTAAAACGTTTCATAATATATTCCTTCATTTTTGAATTATTAAAATAGAAAATCGTTGTTTAACGCTTATTTTATTTGCAAATATATTTATTGATATTACTTCGAAAATATTCGAACTGGCAGAGCTCCTGATGTGTTGTCCTTGTCTACTTGTAAAAAGCGTTAAGACATTAATAGTTGTTTTGGTAGGAAAAAATAGTAAAACAACTTGTTATTGTTATAAGACGTTCAGTAATAATCCTCAAGTTCTTTTAATCAAATAGAAGGGTGCCTAGCATTAATTGTTTAAAATGAAATGAATTGTCAAAAAAAGAGTTAATTTGAGCTAATTAAGAATGTTAATATTTTCTAAATTATATTTTTCCTACAGATTATTCTCTAATTCTTTCAATAAAGAATTTAAGGATTTGTGCAGTTAATCCCCAAATAACCCGATTGTGATACTGATAATAATAGACAGAATACTCAGCTCTTTTTTGCCATTTAGGTGATCGGTTTAAAATGATATCAAAAGGGAAATCATCAGAAGGTTTATGCCCGACAAACATTGTTGCACGCTGAGGGGGATTTTGAATAAACCACTCAATAGGAACGGTAAAAATCTGTTCGACTTCATCATGATTTAGTTTCAAATCATCAAGTGAATTGATTGTGCCAACAAATGGATAAATAGCCATACCTAATGTTGCAATTAACTTGGGTAATGCTCCTAAAATTATTATGTGCTTAAAGGGGATACCCAATTCTTCAACTGTTTCACGTTTAGCTGTGTATTCGGGATTGGTATCAGATAATTCCACACGCCCACCAGGAAAGCAAATATCTCCAGGTTGCCATTTTAATTTTCTAGATCTAATTTGAAATAAAAGATGCAATTGATGATCAATATCAATAATCGGCAATAATACTGCAGCTTTATTATCGATAAATTTTGTGTTTTCTTTTTTTTGCAACTGTTTAGCAATATTTTCAATTGTTATCATAATTATTCATTTTATTTAGGGTTTAAATTTTTGTTCTATTTACCTTACACAAATAACATGCTAGATTTAATAGTAGCGTTAAATTAATACGCGTGTTTTATCTAATTGAAGCCATGCAATATTATATCAATAACATAAAAAAAGAGCTTGAAGATCTTGCCAAATTGAAACGTGAGCGTGCTATCATTGGTATGTCTCCTGAATTTCAGCAGGTATTTTTATTACTTCCTGCGCTTTTTCATTATCACACACCTAAATTACCAGGATATATGGAAGGCGATATACCTTCAGGTATTGCTTGCTATCAATTGTCTGATGATGTAAGTAAACGGCTTAAAACTGAATTCGATTTTATTCCATCCACTAACGAAAATAAAATAATTAACATCCCAGCCATATCCGCTTTATATACAATGGGAAGTACCTGTTCTATTGGACAGTCAATTCAATCTGATCTTGATATCTGGATATGCATTGAAAACAATTTAACAGATCAACAAAAAGAAGCCTTACAACAAAAATGCCGTTTGATCGAAGACTGGGCAGCAAATTTGCAAGTCAAATTAACGTTATTTGTGGTAGATGCTGATCGTTTTATTAATAAACATCATGAATGCCTAATGGGCGAAAATTGCGGAACTGCACAGCATATTTTGTTACTTGAGGAGTTTTACCGTTCCGCAAATTTATTAGCTGGCAAATACTTGTTGTGGTTTGCAATACCTTATAATTTCACCGTAAATAACCTTACTTATCCTACTTATGAAAAGTGCGTTCAAGCGATGGTTGATCTTAATTTAATCGAGCGAGAGCAATGGATTGATTTTGGTCCACTAACTGGATTATCAGCTCAAGAGTATTTTGGCGCAAGTTTATGGCAACTTTATAAAAGTATTGATTCACCTTTTAAAGCGGTACTTAAAACCCTGTTATTAGAAGCGTACTCATGGATTTACCCACAAAATAAACCAGTTGCTTATCAAATGAGGGAGCTGATTCAAAAAGGCGAAATTCATAAAGGAATGTATCTTGATTCGTATTACATGCTGTTGGACAGAATCAGTAAATACCTCATTGAAATTAATGATTATGAACGACTTGAATTAATTCGTAATTGCTTTTATTTAAAAGTGAACGAAAAACTTTCTATCCCAATGCAATCGTCGTCATGGCGACGCTCTATTTTAAGTGACCTAGTTAAAAGTTGGGGATGGGATGAGCAACAAATTGCAAAATTAGATTCTTGTCAAACTTGGAAAATAGGGCAAGTCCGAGAAATACACGAAATCTTATTACACACCATGATGTCCGGCTATCGAAATTTACTCAATTTTGGTCGTCGTAATAATTTAGACTCATTAATTAGTCCTCAAGATCTGGCGATATTAACACGAAAGCTCTATGCTGCTTTTGAAGTATTACCGGGAAAGATTACAACTTTAAAGCTCAATATATCTGATAATTTACAAGAAGAAGCATTAACATTTATTCATGTTGCAGAAGATCGTATCAATCGAGCAGGATGGTACGTTTACAATCAAAAACCCATGTTACACTCAATTATTGGCCATCAATATCTTGAATATAGCAAATACTTAGTAAAACTAGTAGGTTGGTGTTATTTTAACGGCTTAATTGCTGATAGCACTCACTTTTATTATCATGATGGTGAAAACAGAAATAATTCGAAAATTAATAAATTGATCGTTGATCTAAAAAATTACTTTCCTATTGATGTGCCAGCAGCAACTGAAGAACAGCTATATGGACCATGCGAAATTCGTCACTTAGCTATTATTTTAAATTTAGAAGATGATCCGACCGCTAACATTGAATTAGACGATGAAGTGACCAATAGTGTACTTAATTATGGTAAAAATGAGCTAAGTTTAGTGGGATCAATTGATCTTCTTTATCGCAATTCGTGGAACGAAATTCGTGTTCTCCATTTCAGCGGTGCACTATCAGTGCTTCAGGCGATTAAGGAATTACTAAATCGAATGCATAAAGATGCTGATTTGCCTAATTTGCTAGAAATATTTTGTTATAGCGAGTACCAGAGTGATGAAATCAAACAACAAATGAAAAAGTTAATGGATGAATGTATCGATTTACGTTTAACTACCACTCAAAATAACTCAACGCAAGTAAAACCATTAAGGATCGGTGGAGCTTCATGGTATCTATTTTTTGAGCGATTAGGGGTATCATGCCATCAATTTGAAAGTGCGATTGATTTTTATGGCGCTGTATCAAATAACAAAATACAAGGCAGACCACTAAACATTTTAGACGAAACTAACGAACTACCAAAAGAAATTGATAGCGTGGCTTATGCCGGGATCATACAATTCTTTTTTGAAAATACTGATTCAGGTTTTGATCTTTACATTCTAAATGAACATAACCAAGTTGAAATATACCGTAATTGCAACGGTTCAATAGATAATATGGTTAAAGATATTAACGAATTTTATATCTTATCTGACGATCGTTTTTCATTTACTACCAGTAGCTCAGTTAATTTTAATCTACCTCAATTTTATCAAATCACCTATAATGAGCATGATGAAAGACAGATTATCCCGCTTAATTAAAAGATCGGCAAACGATCTTACTTGAATGTAATCATGTCAAAAAGTTTCAGGTAACTATGTGTTTTAGTATAAAAATAATAAAAGTTTACAATTAATAAGTAAAATAATTAAATTTCTATTAAAATAATGGGAACTTTTTTCTAATTTAAGAATCTAACTGTATGTCTGCACAACTTTGGGCCGATTGACAGTTATTAACAAAATAAGGAAAGGCCTTTAATGGGGGAGCAAGTAACAGACCAAGTATTAGTAGATCGCGTTCTTAATGGAGACAAAAACGCATTTAATTTACTTGTTGTTCGTTATCAAAATAAACTGGCTCATTTGGTTTCTCGTTATGTATTAGCGTCCGAAGTTCCTGATGTTGTGCAAGAGACTTTTATTAAGGCATATCGATCATTAAGTCTTTTTAAAGGTGAAAGTGTTTTTTACACATGGCTGTATCGAATTGCAGTCAATACAGCAAAAAACTACTTAACGTCTCAAGGACGACGGCCACCATCATCAGATATAGATGCTAGTGAAGCCGAAAGTTACGAAGGTGCAGATTCATTAAGAGATCTTGATAATCCTGAAAATTTAGCGCTTTCAGACGAAGTAAAAAAAACAGTATTTGCAACGATCGAAGCATTACCTGATGATTTAAAAACAGCAATTACATTGCGCGAAATCGAAGGGTTAAGCTACGAAGAAATTGCTCAAATCATGGATGTACCAGTTGGCACAGTGAGATCCCGTATTTTTAGAGCTCGTGATGCAATTGATGAAAAAATTAAACCATTACTCAGTTAATGGCTACAAACAAATGAATAAAGAGTAGTCATAAATTTAAGGTATTTACTATGCAAATAGAACAGAAAGAGCAACTTTCATTACTTATGGATGGTGAGTTTACAAATGACCATATTGTTGATGAAGTATTAAATGATGAAAGTTTGCAATCATGCTGGCATCGTTACCATATTATCAGAGATACAATGCGAGGTGAATTACACAGTAATTCATTAAATCATAGTAGTTCACTAAATTTAGATATCTCTAGCCAAATTGCACAAGCGATAGCAACTGAAGATTTATACAATCAACCAACTGATCAACCTAATATTGACACAACCTCGCCACCAAAAGCTGAAAACCTAATTTGGATTCACGTTAAGGACTTTATAGGCAAAGTAAGCCAAGTTGGGCTTGCAGCTTGTGTCACTCTTGGAATTATTGCAGGTGTACAATATAATCAAGGACAAACAGATAGTACCAGTGCAAGCCCTACACTAAATACAGTACCAGTTGGTGTAAGTGTGGCTCCTGTAGGTGGCATTCATCAACAAAACGATCAGCAATTACTTGAAAAACGACAATACGACAAAATTAGATTGCTTGTACAAGATTATGAATTGCAAAAAAGATTAAATGCACACTAATTTTAAATGAAATCATCAAATTATTTTATCAAATATTTTATAAAACAGAGCCGAAAAATAATATTCGCTCTGTTTTTTGCATTTTTTTCAGTATCGATTTATGCCAACGATACAGAGGATGCCTTTGCGTTATTAAACAAAATGAATCACGCTGTACAAACGCAAGATTACCGTATTTACTTCGTATCTGAAGATAAAAATCAATATGTAACCACATTCGAATATAGCCATATAGGTGCGCCTGTAAAAGAAGATATTAATGCTTACTTGCGCTATCTGGAAGGTCCTGATAAAGAGATCATCTTACATAAAGGCATAACCAGTTACTTTCAGCCTAATAGTTCATCATTTTCTATCACTAGCTCACGAATTATCGAAGCTTACCCCGATGTTGTTTATAATAATTTTAATGACCTTAAAGAGGTTTACGATTTTATTTTTTTAGGCAAAGCAAGAACAGCTAATCGAAGCGCAAAATTAGTTAAAATCATAGCTAAAGAACAGGACCGTTATAGCTATGTAATTTGGATTGATGATGAAACCAGTTTACCAATTAGGATCGATTTATTAGATCAAAATAGCGACATCATTAATCAGATAAAAGTAATCCAACTAGATAAAAATTTTGATAAGAAAGAACAGCTAGATTATATCGCTAGTCGAACTTACCCAATCTTATTATCGATTGAAAAACAAAATAATGCTTTTGACCAATGGCGACTAGCTTGGTTACCTAAAGGATTTAAAGAAGTGGCTGCTTATAATTTGAATTTTTATAGTTCTGACATCGCGACTAAATTGTTTTCGGATGGCGTATTTTCGTTTACGGTCAATATCTCATCTGAACAAGCTAAACAAGCTAATCAAATTATTCAACAAGGTGGAAGGACTATTTATTCAACCAACTTAGGTCACAAAAACATTATCATCATAGGTAATTTACCTCGTACTACTATTGAACGTATTGCACAAAATATTGTTCAGAAATAAGTGCAAACTACTTAATAACGCTATGCTTGGTAGCGATAAAAGTGTAAAATATTTTACTTTCTGACTATGTAATTATTAGCAATATTGGTCATAACCAAAAGGCATTTTAGATAGTTAACCGTTAATAACCAAGATACTAATTATAATTTATTAATATGAATAAAAATATCCGCAATTTTTCAATTATTGCCCATATTGACCATGGTAAATCAACGCTTTCAGACCGCATAATACAAATTTGTGGTGGGCTTTCAGATCGTGAAATGGAAGCTCAAGTACTTGATTCAATGGATCTTGAGCGTGAGCGTGGCATCACAATCAAAGCACAAAGTGTAACCCTTGATTATCATGCTAAAAATGGCGAAACATACCAGCTCAATTTTATTGACACACCAGGTCATGTTGATTTTTCTTATGAAGTGTCACGCTCGCTAGCTGCTTGTGAAGGGGCGTTATTAGTTGTGGATGCGGGGCAAGGTGTTGAAGCTCAAACACTGGCAAACTGCTACACTGCGTTAGATATGGATCTTGAAGTTGTCCCTGTTCTAAACAAAATTGACTTACCTGCGGCTGAACCAGAGCGCGTTGCAGCCGAAATCGAAGATATTGTAGGTATTGATGCTAGCAATGCAGTGCGTTGCTCGGCAAAAACTGGCGTTGGCGTTGTTGATGTACTTGAGCAATTGGTCAGCGATATTCCACCACCAGAAGGTGACTCGACAGCACCATTGCAAGCACTTATTATCGATTCATGGTTTGATAATTATTTAGGTGTAGTTTCATTAATTCGCATTAAAAATGGCGAATTAAACAAAGGTGATAAGATCAAAGTAATGAGCACAGGTATGACTTATAACGTTGATCGACTTGGTATTTTTACCCCTAAGCAAATTGACAAACAATGCCTGCATTGTGGTGAAGTGGGTTGGGTTGTTTGTGCGATCAAAGATATACTAGGTGCGCCGGTGGGCGACACCTTAACTTTAGCAAAAGCACCTGCGCAAAATCCATTACCTGGTTTCAAAAAGGTCAAACCACAAGTTTATGCTGGATTATTCCCAACCAGTTCTGACGATTACGAAGCTTTTCGTGATGCCCTTGGCAAATTAAGTCTAAATGATGCCTCGTTGTTTTATGAGCCAGAAAATTCTGGAGCTTTAGGATTTGGATTCCGTTGTGGTTTTCTTGGCTTATTGCATATGGAAATCATTCAAGAACGCTTAGAGCGTGAATACAACCTTGATTTGATAACCACTGCACCGACGGTTGTTTATGAAGTACTAACTACATCAAATGACATTATCTACGTTGATAGCCCTGCCAAGTTACCAGCAGTAAATAACATTCAAGAATTACGCGAACCAATAGCAGAATGTAACATATTAGTTCCGCAAACTTATTTAGGCAACGTCATCACACTTTGTGTTGAAAAACGTGGTGTGCAAACCAATATGGTTTATCATGGCAATCAAGTTTCTTTAACGTACGAAATCCCAATGACCGAAGTTGTATTAGACTTTTTTGACAAACTAAAATCGACTTCGCGTGGGTATGCATCATTAGATTACAGTTTTAAACGATTCCAAGCTGCCGACATGGTAAGGTTAGATGTATTAATTAATGGTGAACGAGTTGACGCATTAGCCTTAATTACCCACAAAGACAATGCACCATATCGTGGACGAGAATTAGTTGAAAAAATGAAAGATCTTATTCCTCGTCAACTATTTGATATTGCCATACAAGCGGCTATCGGTAATCATGTCATAGCAAGATCAACGGTCAAACAACTACGCAAAAATGTATTAGCCAAATGTTATGGTGGCGATGTGAGTCGTAAAAAGAAACTTTTACAGAAGCAAAAAGAAGGTAAAAAGCGCATGAAACAAATAGGTAATGTGGAATTACCGCAAGAAGCCTTTTTAGCCATTTTGCATGTAGGAAAAGATTAACCAATTAAAAACAAATCAATAAAAAGATTTATTTAAAGAGGGAAAAAAATGGCTGGAACATTTGCCATCATATTAACACTAGCAACACTCATTACTGGTATCTTTTGGTTTTTAGAAAAATTCAAATGGAAACCAGCAAGACAACGTAAAGTTGAAGAAATCCGCACTCAAAGCAATGGCGAAGTTGATGGAAAGATACTGGCTGAAGTTGGTAAACCCAAAGGTTGGGTTGAAAATTTGGCATCGTTTTTTCCGGTATTGTTTGTCGTGTTTGTTATTCGTTCATTCATCTATGAACCGTTTCAAATTCCATCAGGATCAATGATGCAAACATTACTAATTGGCGACTTTATTGCGGTTGAAAAATTTTCTTATGGTGTGCGTGATCCTATTACTAACACCGTCATTATTCCGACAGGACAACCAAAACGTGGTGATGTTGCCGTATTTAAACACCCAAATGTGCCTCAAATGGATCTTATAAAGCGGGTTGTCGGCTTGCCAGGTGACAAAATCGTCTATTTAGTAAAAGAAAAGCAAATCTTAATCTATCCTGCTTGCCAAGCAACAGATGCAAATTGCGAAGGGCAACAATCACAGCCGCTCAATTTGCATTACAGCGAACCAAGGCCAAGTAACTGGAAAGAGGTGCATGAACAGTTCAAATCAAACCCTAATTTTTACACGCTAGAACAATATGCGGATAAAGGTATTGTTGATTCTCAGTCTATCATGACATTAAATATGAATATTCAACAAGAAACTCTTGGTGACACACCGCATGATATTCTAACCACTCAAGGTTCACAAGAAAATCCTAGCTATTTTTATCATCAGGATGGACAACCGATAGCCACTTGGGTTGTACCACAAGGTCATTACTTTATGATGGGTGACAACCGTGACAACAGCGGTGACAGTCGATACTTTGGCTTTGTACCCGAAGGTAATTTTGTGGGTAAAGCAACTGCGATTTGGATCAGCTTTGAAAAACAACCAAACGAATGGCCAACAGGAATCCGCTTTAGTCGTATTGGCGGTATACACTAATAGCTATAATTATGAAAAAATTTAGTCAAATTCAACAATCAATCGGCTATATGTTTCAAGATACATCCCTACTTGAATTAGCCCTTACTCATCGAAGTGCTAATAAATTGCATAACGAGCGTTTAGAGTTTTTAGGGGATTCTATTTTAAGTCTTGTCATAGCCGATGAACTTTATCACCGTTTTTCCAAACAAGATGAAGGCGATCTAAGCCAAATGCGCGCAACACTTGTTTGCGGGCAAACACTTGCCGAAATTGGTAAGGATTTTAAATTGGGCGATCACCTTATTTTAGGACAGGGTGAACTCAAAAGTGGTGGTTTTCGTCGCGAATCGATTATTTCTGATGCTGTAGAAGCCATAATCGGTGCCATTTATCTAGATAGCAACCTAGACACAGTTCGTTCACTTATCTTATCATGGTATCAAAGCCGCTTGACCCAAATTCAACCTGGTATTAAACAAAAAGATGCCAAAACAAGATTACAAGAATACTTACAAGGAATTCATCGTCCGCGCCCATGTTATTTAATTCTTGAAGTAACTGGCGATAACCACGAACAAGAATTCTTAATTCAATGCAAAATTGACAATGATAGCCATGAATATTTAGGTCGTGGCTTAAGTCGCCGAAAAGCAGAACAAGCTGCCGCACAAGAAGCACTCAACCAATTAGGTATAAAATGACAGAAACAACACAACATTGTGGATTTGTCGCCATTGTCGGGCGACCAAATGTAGGTAAATCAACGCTACTAAACCAATTGCTTGGTCAAAAAATTTCGATTACATCACGCAAAGCGCAAACGACCCGTCACCGAATTGTGGGTATTGACACGCAGGATAATGACCAAATTATCTATATCGATACTCCCGGACTTCATATTGAAGAAAAAAGAGCCATAAACCGCTTAATGAATCGTGCTGCAAGCAGCTCAATAGGGGATGTTGAACTCGTTATTTTTGTGGTTGAAGGCACACATTGGAATGACGACGACGAAATGGTCGCCAACAAACTCAAAGATTGCAAAAGCCCAGTTCTGTTAGTGATTAATAAAATTGACAACGTCACCGACAAAACACAATTATTACCGCATATTCAAGCGATAAGCCAAAAAATTAACTTCCTTGATGTTGTGCCAATTAGCGCTGAAAAAGGAGAAGGTGTAGATATTATAAAAGATATCGTCAAAAAACACTTACCAGAAGGTGAACACCATTTCCCTGAAGATTACATTACCGACCGCTCGCAACGCTTTATGGCATCAGAAATTATCCGTGAAAAACTTATGCGTTTTTTAGGTGACGAATTACCTTATTCAGTAACGGTTGAAATTGAACAATTTAAAGTTGACGAACGTAATGGAATGTACCGCATTAACGGACTAATCTTAGTTGAACGCGATGGACAAAAGAAAATGGTCATCGGCAACAAAGGTGAAAAAATCAAAAAAATTGGTATTGAAGCGCGCAAAGACATGCAATCATTTTTCGACAATAAAGTCCATCTAGAGCTTTGGGTAAAAGTCAAAGCAGGCTGGGCTGATGATGAACGAGCGTTGCGGAGTTTGGGTTATAGTGATGATTAAAGATCTTACTTGATTTTAGTTATTCATCAGGCATAAATATGCCTGATTTTTTAATTTTATTTCCCTCTTTTCGATGTTGTAAACAAAAGACTTAAGATGTAGGAAAACGCAGAGTTGTTTACACTTCATGGTTAAAATAATCCTCTAAAAACTCATAAGGCGTTTTCCCTGAAATCGCTTTATGTGGTTTAACGGTATTATAAAAATTAATAAAGCGTTTCAGTTTTGTTTTCTATCTATTGAATCGCTAAATATATGCTGATTATGCCACATCGCAATTCAAAGTTCGTATCACTCTTTCGGCTTTCCCATTCGTTTGTGGGCAGGCGGGTTTGGTGAATTTTTGATTAATACGGTGGTTATTACACGTTTTAACAAATAAGTATTCGCTGGTGCCTTGATATTCACGTCCATTATCGGAATAAACACATTCAATAGTATAAGGACATTGGGCTAACACATCGTTTTGTAAAAATTGTGCCGCGCTAAATTGGGATTTATCAGGGTAAATACCCGCATAAAGCTCACGTGAAAAATCATCAATACCGACAAATAAATATTCTCTAGTTCGCTGTTTCGTTTCATTTTTAAGTAAAGGTAAACGTTTGGTATCAACGTGTAGCATTTCTCCCGGATAGGTTTTGTTATAGCGTTTAGCTTACCGTCTTAATTTATCTTCAATCGGGCTTTCTTTAGTACATTATAAATGGTAGGCCGACTGACCATAAAGCGTTTTGCCAAATCAGTGACCGTTATTTTTTCTTTATGATATAAGCGCCATATCTCTTGTCTGTGATAAGGCGTTAGTTTTGTTTTTTTATGTATATTCATTACAGTAGTTTCTCAAATTACTGTAAACAACGCTAGTAAATCCTATACCTAATTAATTCACTTTATTGTCTGTTTATTACCTCACTATTATCCCCAGCATTACTTAATATTTTTCTAAGATTGCGAATATCTCTTGCTAAGTATCTTCAATTATTTGCACGCTTATTTCTTCAGAACAACCTTTCAGATCGGTGTGGAAGTACAAAACCCCCTCTCATTCATTACTTCATTTATTTATATGCGCCAGTGACTCATAAATATTACGATTTTTATATTAATTAACTATTCGGATATTTATCTAAATAACCTCGGCTTGATGGGTATTTTGTAAAAAAAGAAATTTTATTTTTATCAATAAATTCAATATCAAAAATTCTAGAACAATTTTTTTCCAAACCAATATCATAAGAATATAATTTTTCCTCAATCTCATCCAAGAGAGATATTGTCATATCATTAATAATCGAATTACATTCATTAATAAAAAAAATTACTTCTTTGGTAAAATTAGATTCAATAATCACTCCTTCATAATAATGATCAAACTTTTCAATTTTTTTATATTCTATAAGAGCATATCTCTGTTTATCTCTAAATGAAACAATATAGTCTTTTATCATTACCCTTTACATCCTTTGAAAATGCCAAACAGTTTGCTTTTATTAGTATTAAAACTATTAATACCTTCTGAATGAATTAATCTTGCTGGTATACTCCCAAATTACCCTTAGATGGATCATGAATAACATCAAATCCAATTTTCCTAAGATCCACAACTTTTGCTTCCCCCATACTTATCGCAGGCCTATTAGGAAAAGCTTCATTCCATATTTTGGTGGCTTCATCGACACTATTAGCTCTAATAACAGAAACACCTGGTGGAGCTAATTTTCCTTTATTAATAGCTTCTATTTCTCGATTAATAAAATCAAATCTATAATAACCATCAGTTACTAATCCTATAAAATTTAGTAATATCAGAAAGCGGTAGGCCATTTTCTAGAAAACTGTCAGTCGGTGCATACTGATACAGATCCTCCCCCCCTAACAGCCCAATCAAATCAGACCGAAAAAATCTACCTATATCTGGATCATAATACCTAAAACTATCGTAATGTAAGCCAGTTTTTCTGTCTAATATTTACCCTGATATCTGATGATTCTATTTTACTGATTTGAGTTCAATTTCCTGAATCATTCTTATTCCGTCTTTTCAATGGTTAATGATATCCAATAAAATCTTTAATAATATAAATGTGTAGAAATATATTTTAATTTCTTATATTTAAATAATCTGAAAAAATTCTAAATATAGATAGCAATTCATCAAATGAAGTAAATTCATTCCTTTTATTAATTTTAAATTGATCAGTATTTAAATCTACTGTTTCGGACATACAACTTTGATCCTCGCCAAAAAAGTGGACAAAAGTCGCCTCTATGATATAAACAAAAATCATAGGAGACAAATATCATGGTCAAAAAATTTAGTATCGAATTTAAACAACAATCAGTGGATTATGCGTTATCTAATGCACACCTTTCTATCAGCGAACTTACCAATCATCTAGGTGTGGGTAAATCAACCCTAGATAAATGGATTAGGCAACTTTCCCCGAATAAAACCAGCCGTCGAGAGTTAACCGCTGAGCAACAGCGGATTATGGCGTTAGAAAAAGAGATTAAAGAACTGAAAATGGCTAATGATATACTAAAAAAGGCGCATGTGCATATCATCAACAATCCAAGTCGATGAAGTACGCTTATATGAAAAATCATTTAACCTGCTATCCCGTTACTAGGATATGCTCATTACTTGGTGTCAGTTCATCGGGTTATTATGCTTGGTTAAAAAGAGCAAACAAATCAGCTAAACTCAGCGAGTATATCCAAAAGCAGTATTGGCAACATAAAGCCCATCTGGGTGCACCAAGCCTGCTTCATGATGCAAGAGAAGCAGGCTATCAAGTTTCAGAAAGGACAATTAGCCGTGTTTTGCAACAAAATTGGGATTACGAAGTAAAGCAGCACGTAAATTCAAGTATAAAACAGACAAGGCTCATCACAATATTGCGCCCAACACGTTAGATAGGCAATTTAACCCTGATAAGCCGAATACGACATGGGTAACCGATATTACTTATATTAAAACGGGTGAAGGTTGGTTATATTTGTCGGTGATTATCGATTTATATGGACGAAAAGTGATTGCTAGGCAAACGAGTCGCTACATAGATCGCCATTTAGTGTGTAATACATTAAAACAAGCTTTATTTCGGCGTCACTTTCCTAAAAATGTACTCATTCATAGTGACCAAGGAAGCCAATATTGCAGTGCTGATTTCAAGCAATTATTGTTACAATATGGGCTAAGGCAAAGCATGAGTCGAAGAGGAAGCTGCTTTGATAATGCGGTTGTTGAGAGTTTTTTTCATACACTCAAAACACACATTATTCATGACTGTTACTACAAAACGAGGAAACTGGCTAATAAAGCACTATTTGAATATATTGAAATCTATTATAATCGGATACGCCGTCATTCAGCTAATGGCTGGGTATCACCTGAACAATATGAACAACAATATTACCAAAACGAAAAAATGATAGAGGTGGGCACTGTCTAATATTTTGGCGAGGATCACTTTTTTAGACCACAAATTAAATCGTCTATAGATAGTGCTCCATTCACCAAACTCTTCTGGCAAATCTCGCCAAGGAATACCGGTTCTCATTCGGAAAAGGATCCCTTCAAACGTCATCCGATGCTCGGATTTATTATAAACTCGGCCGGTATTTTTCATTATTTGTAGTAGCTTTTCCCACCGTTTATCTGTTAGCATTGTTCTTGGCATGATGAATCGAGTTATGGTTGTTTTTTGCAGAATTATTATAACTCACATCATGCCGTCTAAAAAATAATCATGAAAGATCAACACGCCCTAGTAATTATATTATTTTATAGACGATAATATATTCGATGAATGTGCTATTTTACTATTACCATTTTAAATTTTCAGCCATCAAAATTAATTTATGAGGGGGGATGTGATATGCCATATAAAACACGTGAAGATTTACCTGATTCAGTACGCCATGTCTTGCCTGAACATGCGCAAGATATTTTTAAAGAAGCATTTAATAGTGCAATTAAGGAATATCAAGATCCGCATAAACGGCGTGATAACAGTGCACCAGAAACGATTGCTTTTAAAGTAGCTTGGGCTGCTGTCGAAAAGGTTTATCACAAAGGTGAAGATGGTAAATGGGTAGCTAAATAGATATTTAAATGGTTTAAGTTGAGCAACACAGCTTAATATTTTGAAAAATTTATTTTTTGTATATTTATTTAGGAGATATATATATGTATATTTGTACACTTACTTATGTGAAGCCCATTACCGAAGTAGAAAAATATTTGTCACAGCATATTGATTATCTTGAGGATTATTACCGATCGGGACATTTTATTGCATCAGGTCCAAAAGTCCCTCGTACAGGTGGTGTGATTATTTGTCGTGCTGAGAATAAAGAGCAAGCGCTAGCAATATTACAAAAAGATCCGTTTTATATTCATCATATTGCTCAATATGAGATTATCGAGTTTGTGCCATCGAAATATGCCGATGGGTTTGAAGAATTTATTTAAAAGTTAACTTCAAATATTTAAAGTTTATCATTCATTTTTGTGATATTTATCGCATTTCGGTAAATATCACAAAAAGCTGCACATTTCACTAATAACCTTTCCTACTCAAATATACTTATATTTTTCCTGATCAATACGGAAAAAGTTGGTTAGTAATTCTATTTTTTTCCTTTTATACTAAATTTGAATTATCAATAAACACAGGTACTTAATTATGAAGAATAGAGGTTTACCAAAAGATTTTTTGTGGGGTGGTGCTGTTGCTGCTCATCAATTAGAAGGTGCTTGGCAAGTTGGTGGAAAAGGAATAAGTGTCGCTGATGTGATGACTGTTGGTTCACCAAAAAGTTATCGTAAAATTACTGAGGGTGTTATTGAAGGTGAATATTATCCTAATCATGAAGCTATTGATTTTTATCATCATTATAAAGATGATATTAAGTTATTTGCTGAAATGGGTTTTAAATGTTTTCGTACTTCTATTGCTTGGACTCGTATCTTTCCAAAAGGTGATGAACTTGCACCAAATGAAGAGGGGTTAAAATTTTATGATGATCTTTTTGATGAATGCTTAAAATACAATATTGAGCCAGTTGTTACACTTTCTCATTTTGAATTACCTTATTACCTTGTTACTGAATATGGAGGATTCCGTAATCGTAAATTAATTGATTTTTTTGTCCGTTTTGCCGAGGTATGTTTTGAACGTTATAAGAATAAAGTCAAATATTGGATGACTTTTAACGAAATCAATAATCAAGCTAACTTTAATGAAGATTTTGCACCGTTTACTAACTCAGGTATTTTCTATAAACAAAGCGACGATCGCGAGCAGATTATGTATCAAGCTGCACATTATGAATTAGTTGCTAGTGCTAAAGCGGTACAAATTGGTCATGCTATTAATCCTGATTTTGAAATAGGCTGTATGTTGGCGATGATCCCTATCTATCCAGAGACTTGTAAACCAGGTGATATTCTAATGGCACAAAAGGCTATGGAGCGTAAATATTTTTTTGGTGATGTTCATGTCCATGGAGAGTATCCAAACCATATTAAAAATTATTGGCAACGTAAAGATTTTAAACTTGATATCACCAATCAAGATCTTGAGATCTTGAAAAATGGAACAGTTGATTACATTGGCTTTAGCTATTACATGTCTAATGCAATTAGGAAGAAAGAAAATAATGAAAGCTATGAATATAACGAAAAAACCGATCTGATCGGCAATCAATATGTTAAAAAATCAGATTGGGGTTGGCAAATCGATCCTGAGGGACTTCGTTATACACTTAATTGGTTAACTGATATGTATCGTTTACCGCTTTTCATAGTTGAAAATGGTTTTGGCGCCTACGATAAAGTCGAAGCTGATGGTAGCGTGCACGATGCTTACCGTATTGATTATCTGCGTGAACATATTAAACAAATGAAACTTGCTGTTGAAGAAGATGGTGTTGATTTGATGGGATACACTCCTTGGGGATGTATTGATCTTGTTTCAGCAGGGACAGGTGAAATGGAAAAACGTTATGGATTTATCTATGTTGATAAAGATAACAAAGGTAACGGTTCACTAAAACGTAGCCGCAAAGCCTCATTCGCATGGTTTAAAAGAGTGATTGAGTCTAATGGCGAAGTCTTATAAAGCATAACTATTTTTAGGGGAATTTATGAAAAAAGCATTAATCATTTGTGCGGCAGGTATGTCATCATCATTAATGGCTAAAAAAGTAACAGAATATTTTGCTAGCAAAGATAAAACAATTTTGGTTGATGCTGTCTCGGCAACCGAAGGCGGAAATATGATTCAATGTAGTGATTTTTCACTCTTTTTAATTAGCCCGCAAACTATGATGATGCTTGATAAATTTAAAAAATTGGGGGAAGAAGTCGGTAAGCCTGTTGTGAGTATTCCTTTTCAGGCTTATATACCCGTTCAATCAGGCATTGAACAACTGGCTAAGTTAGTAGAGGAGAATATAAACTAATTTAAATCAATATATATCGGCTTTAGCGATATGATTTGGCGTTGTGAATAGATTATTAAAATAGCAGCGCCTTACTATCTTACGTTGATGTGTGGTGTACTTATGTAATAGTTAAAAGTATTCACTATATTATTAATAATATGGTTTTAGTTGACACAGGTATGGATGATAGTGATTAAAAATAAACAGCGTGACCTTATTAGTTTATTAGTTCGTTCTAAAGATATATTCAAAAGTAGTGCATTACTAGCAAATGAGTTAGCATTATCAGATCGTACTGTTCGCACTTATCTTAATGATTTGAAATCGTTAATTGAAAGTCACGGTGGATCTATTATTAGTAAACAAGGTTATGGTTACAAATTACAAATTAAAGATAGAACAGCTTTCAATTTATTTTTAATTGAGCATCATTTATTAGATCGCAATGTAGAACAAGCAAATTGTCGAGAAGTATGTCAGAGAAAACACCATATTCTTAATTTATTTTTATTAGAAAGCCAAAAAATCGATATAGAAGCATTAGCTGAACAATTATTTATTAGTTCTTCTCAACTAAATAAAGATATTTTAGAAATCAAACACCAACTCCAACCTTATGGGCTTACTATTAAAAAAAGTCAATCTCTGTTTTATATTGAAGGTGAGGAAAAAGCAAAACGACATTTTATTTTGAGCTATTTTTTTCATGAAGAATCGATTAATTTTCTGCAGCATCTAACTTATTTAAACAAGTTCAATGATGTAATTGGCTTAGATACGTTAACCATTATTATTTTAGATGAGTGTCGTGAGGCAAAAATAAAATTATCTGATGTAATGATACAAAATATCGTCTTACATTTATCATTAAGTATCAAACGGTTACAGTTAGGGCTTTCTATTCAAAATCTTGATATGCCACAATCGACTAAAAAGAAATTGGAATATCAAGTCGCTAAAAAAATCATCAATAGAGTAGAGAAAGTGATTGGTTTTTGTTTTCCCAAAGAAGAACAAATGTATTTAACATTGCATTTGATTAGTAAATCAAATTTTATTCAGAATGATTTTAACTCCGAGCTGTATTTATCTTTGACTAATTTATTATTTAGAATACAGCAAGAAATTGGATATTTATTTTTAAACGATGAGCAATTGAAAAATGGAATTATTCAGCACCTAAAACCGATGATTGTCCGTTTAGAACAGCATATAAAATTGAAAAACCCATTGCTTGATGAAATTAAAACAAACTCTCCAGAATTGTTTGAGTTAGTTAAAAAATACCTTAACCAGCTTCCTGAACTTAAAAAATTTACGATTCCTGATGATGAATGGGGTTATTTGACTTTGCACTTTTTAGCTTCGATAGAAAAGTTAAAAAATGAACAAAAGGCTAAAGTGTTAATTATTTGTGCAACTGGGCAGGGTAGTGCTCAACTACTAAAAAATCGCGTTGAATGCGAGTTTAATGAAAGAATCAAAATCGTTGCAACGCAAGGCTATTATGAAATTGAACCCAAAGTATTGGATAAGGTTGATTTTATTATCTCGTCAGTTGATCTATCATCAAAAGTATTTAAAGTCCCTGTTTTTCACGTCTCTGTATTTTTTACAGAAGATGATATACAAAAAATTCGTCGTCATTTATCGTCACCAATTATGCTTATCTCGGCACATACAGAGCCAATATCAACATTTGCATCATCAAATACTTTAGATCATCTTAGTAATGTTGAACAAATGGTAGATGAATTATCCGCTGATTATTTCTACCAATGCAGTGGTACCCAAAGTAAAGCACAAGTTTTAGATGGTTTGCTTGATCTTTTAGTACTAAATGAAGATAACAATTATAAACAAAAGATGATAGAGCAAATGGAGAATCGTAACATATTAGGTGATATTTTCTTTAGCCCAACTATCGTAGTGCCACATCCGGCAATGCCTGTGGGAAAATTGTCTAAAATTGGTATTGCAATTATTCCTGATGGATTATTTTGGGATCACAATTATCCAAAAATTCACTTTATCTTTATGATTTCACCATCTATTTATCAAAACCCGACTTTATCAATGATGACAAAAGCTATTGTCAAATTGATTGACGATTTAGAAATGCAAACAAAACTGTTAAAAACACAAAACTTTAACCAATTTAAACGACTTTTTATCCAACTTATTGAAAAAGAGGTATAGCAATGAATAAAGAAATGAGCCCAGAGGATATTCAACTTATTGCTTTTAATATTATTTTGTATAGTGGTAATGCTAAAACTAAAATCCACGAGGCTTTTAAGACGATGAGACAAGCTGATTTTATTGGCGCAAATCAGCTTCTTGAAGAAGCGAATAAAGAAATCTTACAAGCACACCATTCCCAAACAGAACTACTGCAAAATTATGCCAATGGTATCAAAATCACAATGGAAATTATTATGGTACATGCACAAGATCACTTAATGACAACCATGAGCTTTCGAGAAATGGCAATTGAAATGTTACATCTATATGAAAAACATCATGAGTTAGAAATAAAACTAAAAAGCTAAATAAGGAGTGGCATAATGACAGAAAATCTAACAATGCATAAAAAAATCAGCCTAACTAACCTTAAGTTTAATCGATTTTTAGTGATTCGCTATACCACTGCATTTTTTTTATTTTTGAATCTTTATTGGGCAATCTTTCTAATAGGTTCATTGTCAATAGTCGCTATTTTACCGCTTACTCTTTTTGTTTTGGGAATACTTACCACATGGGAACAAATTAAGCTTTATCGTAATCATTGCAACAAATTGCCTTATGCAAGATTATTTTATCGTACTTTAGCGATAGTCTTTACGGCACTCATTATTACTCTCTATACCCCTTTGTATCAAATTTTCTATCCATTTTTAAAACAGACGCAAGATACATTACATGTATTGGCGATATTACAGGTATTGAGTTTAATTATTACGTTTTTAATGCTTAAAAAGCTAAATAATATTCAACATAATCGGGATCAGCATTTTAAAAGAATCCAAGCTTACGAAAAATTTATTAATTAAAAGAGGACAATAAAATGAATACGGGATTTGTTATTTTGCAGAAATATCTGATGACGCCCATGGCTAAAATATCGCAATTTAAAATTGTTCGAGCAGTAATGGCTGCGGGGATGGCGTCTGTACCTTTTTCTATTGTAGGTTCAATGTTTTTAGTATTTAACACATTGCCAATGACATTTACGGGATTAGAAGTTTTTTTTGAAAATACTTTTTTTAGAGTGAGTGATCTTTATATGATTGCTAACACAGCGACAATCGGTATTTTGGCTCTTTATTTTAACTTTGTTGTTGGTTATGAACTAACTAAAATCGAAGCAGAAGAAACAGGCCTTAAAGTTAATGCTCTTAATGGTGCGATGTTATCTGTTTTTGCCTTTTTCATGACTTTGCCTGAACTGATCATGCAAAATGGGGTTATTACCTTACTTAATGATCAAAATAATTTAGTCTTTAATGGGCTACGCTTACAACCATTTATCTTTCGCTTGGGTACATCAGGTATATTTATTGCAATAGTTATGGCCATTGTGGCAACTAACCTCTATTTTTTATGTGTTAGACGAAATTGGGTTGTAAAAATGCCTGAAACAGTGCCATTAGGTGTTTCGCGATCTTTTACCGCACTGATCCCAACTTTTGTAATTGCCTTTTTTGTGATCATTGTTAATGGTATTTTCATCTATTTTGGTACTGATATTTTCAATATTATAGCTGTACCGTTTGCTTTTGTAACCAATCTTACCAAAAGCTGGTTGGGTATTATGGTTATCCTATTTTTAATCCATGCGCTATGGGTGGTTGGGATCCATGGTGCCAGTATTATTGGAGCATTTATTACTCCTATTATGTTAACTAATATGACTGAAAATACAGCGGGAGCACATATTCCTTTTGCTGGTGAATTTAATAATTCACTCGTGATTTTAGGGGGATCAGGTTCTACTTTATTAATGACATTTTTTATTGCGTTTTTTGCTAAGTCTAGCCAACTAAAAATCTTAGGGCGAGCATCTGCAGTACCCGCAATATTCAATATCAACGAACCAGTTATTTTTGGTATGCCGATTGTATACAATCCTTATTTAGCTCTCCCTTTTTTCTTAGCACCTATGGCTTGCGGAACATTAGGTTATTTGGCTATTAATACTGGTTTTATTCATCCAATCATCGCATTAATTCCATGGCCATCCCCAATGGGATTAGGGGCATTTATTAGTACTGGCGGTGATTATAAAGCGGCTATTGTTGCCATATTCTCGGCTATTTTAGCTTTGCTAATCTATATTCCTTTTGTCAAATTATATGACAATAAATTGTATAAAGATGAGCAAGGTAAATCAGAAAACCAAATTCAAACAGCTTAATTTTTATATAAGGGCGTATACCTTTTATTAAAGGTTACGCTCTTTTTTAGTTAAAATCATAAATATCAATTATACTTATTTTCTCTGAGATTCAAGAAATCATCCCTACTAAATTCACTACTGTTTTATACTCAAATTTATACTCAAACGTAGTGTTTCCTGAAAGTTTTTAACAAAAATCAGTTTTATTTAGACGGAGAATATTTTATTCGCTAACTGTGTTAAGAAAATACATCATTGTTGACATTTTCAGTTAATTTTGTAAAAAATTTTTTACACCAAACGAAAGTATTTTTTAAAACTTCTAGATGAAATTTTATAACAAATTTTAATTATCATCGATTGCATTTCACATTTAATCATCAGTCTCTATTGAGTAAATTATAATTGCGTTAATTATTTTTTAGTTCTAGTAATCTTTGCTACTCCATTAAAATGGTAAATTAGAGTAAATATGTACTATATAACTGATCAATATTCGATCAGTATTTTTGTTTTCTATGCTATATTGATGGTTACCCTTAACTTATTGTTGCATGATCTATTAATGCGCTTTATGTATTTGGGGATTATGTGGGTACGATAAATGATACTTTAATTTGGAGGTACAAAATGTTTTCTCTTAAACGTAAATTGATAAAGTATTGCTACTTTATGGTATTTTTACTGATAAGCCAACAAGTACTAGCTGTCGAAAACGTAACACAAAAATTAACAGCTGCCGCAGTTGCTTCGCCCGATTATTATGGTGCAAAGGCAGCCGAAGAAGTGCTCGAAAAAGGTGGAAATGCAGCCGATGCTGCGGTGGCCACCGCATTTGCTCTTGCTGTTACTTATCCTGAAGCGGGTAACATTGGTGGGGGTGGTTTTATGACTCTTTGGATGGACGGTAAGCCTTATTTTATTGATTATCGTGAAGTTGCACCAAGTAAAGCTGATAAAGATATGTATCTTGATGATCATAAAAATGTGATTCCTAATTTGAGTTTATATTCTTACAAAGCATCGGGAGTGCCTGGAACTGTTGCTGGTATGTGGGCGGTTCATCAGCGTTTTGGTAAATTACCTTGGAAAGAGGTTATAGCACCAGCTATTCGATTTGCCAATGAAGGATTTGTTGTAGACAAACAACTAGTTAAACGTTATCAAGAGGCACAAGAACTTGCGCCTGCTAATGGTCACTTTAAGCAATACTTTGGTTCAATGCAAGAAGGGAAAATATTTAAACAACCTGAGCTTGGTAAAGTTTTAGATCGTATTGCCCAGCAAGGTAGCGATGGATTTTATAAAGGTGAAACGGCTAAATTAATTGCACAACAGATGGAGAAAAATGAAGGTTTAATTACTGAAAATGATTTAGCAAATTATAAGGTTAAATGGCGAGATCCTTTAATTGCTAACTGGCATGATATGCAGATTGTTACTGCTCCACCGCCAAGCTCAGGAGGTGTTGGTTTAATTCAATTATTATTAATGAAACAATATTTAGCGAATGATTTCAAAGAGGTAAAAGTAAATTCAGCGCAATATATTCACTTGTTAGCAGAAATAGAAAAACGTGTTTTTGCCGATCGAGCCGAATATATGGGAGATCCTGATTTTATCTCTGTACCTGTCACTGAATTGATTGATACTAATTATTTAGCGCAGAGAGCGAAACAAGTTAATCCAAAAGCGATTTCGATTACTGAAAAAGTTAAACCAGGTTTAGATAATAATCGTGAAAAGTTACAGACTACACATTTTTCGATTGTGGATAAATGGGGCAATGCCGCATCGAATACTTACACACTTAATGGTTGGTTTGGATCTGCTGTTGTAATAGAAGGCACTGGTATCATTCTAAATAATGAAATGGATGATTTTAGTAGTAAACCAGGTGTTGCTAATCAATTTGGTGTCGTGAGCAAAGATGCTAATGCAATAGAACCAAATAAACGTCCTTTATCTTCTATGACACCAAGTATTTTTATTAAAGATAACAAAGTTGCAATGGTCATTGGTACACCAGGTGGTTCAAGGATTTTTACTTCAATCTTTCAAGTTGTGACAAATGTTTTTGATAATCATATGTCATTAAAAGCGGCAATGGATGCTCCGCGTTATCATCATCAACTATTACCAGCGAATCTTATCTTTATTGAGCGTTTTCAAAATAAAGTGCCAGAAAAGTTAAAAGATAAACTTAAACAGATGGGTTATCATTTTAAACAGCAAGATTTTAGCGGTGATATTCAAGCCATAAAAATTACCGACAATAAACCCGAAGCCGTATCAGATATTCGAGGTCGAGGTAAATCAATTATTGTGAAATAGATAATAAAAGACCCGCCATAATGACGGGTCTTTTTGTATTTATTGTTGGATAATTATTCAGGAATAATATCAACAATAAGTTTAGCGAATGCTTCGCTGTGTACTTGGAAGAACACTTCATGTTCACCAGTAGTACGCAGTACACCATTTGGTAAGCGAACTTCGCTTTTTGATACTTGAATACCACGAGCTTTAACAGCATCAGCGATATCACGAGTACCGATTGAACCAAATAATTTGCCTTCATCACCGGCTTTAGAAGTAATAGTTACTTTACCAAGTGCATTGATTTGAGCAACACGCTCTTCAGCTGCTTTCAATGTTTCTGCAAGCTTAGCTTCTAATTCAGCACGACGAGCTTCAAAGAATTCGATATTCTTTTTAGTTGCTGATACAGCTTTACCTTGTGGAATTAAAAAGTTACGTGCGTAACCTGCTTTAACATTAACTTGATCACCTAAGCTGCCTAAATTAGCAACTTTATCGAGTAGAATAATTTGCATTATATGTTCCCTCTGTTGCTAATTACTGATGATTATCAGTATATGGTAATAATGCCAAGTAACGAGCGCGTTTGATTGCGCGAGCTAATTGACGTTGATATTTTGCGCTAGTACCAGTGATACGGCTTGGTACGATTTTACCACTTTCTGTGATATAACTTTTTAATAAAGAAACATCTTTATAATCAATTTCTTTAACGCCTTCTGCAGTAAAACGGCAGAATTTGCGACGACGGAAATAACGTGCCATTTGGCTATTCTCCTAATAGTTTAACTTGGTCAGCATGTAAAACAAGTTGGCTTGTTTGGTTGCGTTTAGTATGTGTGCTTATAAAGCCACTAACTAAAACTTTGCTGCCTTTTTTTATGTAACTTAGCTCTTGTTGTCCACTAACAATCACAGGCATTATGCACCATGCTTGTCTTGTAAGTTCTGCTTCGATTTGTTTAGAAACGTGTTCTAAATAAAATTGACAATGCGAGATCCCACTTGGACTGATTTTTCGTATCGGAGTTTTTTTTACAATACCCGATAACATTAAACGATTATTCGTCGGAATCATCGTCCATGTTTACTTCGTTAAAATCTTCTTCAGAACTACGACGTTCATCTTTGGCTTTTAACATAGGTGAAGCTTCAGTTACAGCGTGTTTTGTGCGCATAATTAAACTGCGAATTACTGCATCATTGAAACGGAAGCTATCTTCAAGCTCGTTAACAGCTTCTTGAGTTGCTTCAACATTCATTAACACGTAATGTGCTTTGTGCAGTTTTTCGATAGGATAGGCTAATTGACGACGACCCCAATCTTCTAAACGATGGATTTTGCCACCATCAGTGGTTAACGTACCAGTATAACGTTCAATCATACTAGGTACTTGTTCACTCTGATCTGGGTGAACCATAAATACTATTTCGTAATGACGCATTATCGCTCCCTACGGATTAATCAGCTTTCTGTCGGGGCAACCGCAACCCATTGAAAGCAAGGAACATGAAAAATAGGCGGTTGAAATCGACGAGGCATTATATATCAAGTTATTGGGTTTGACAAATGAATATGCCAAGATTCTTTGTAAGACAGTGTCACTTTTATTTGATAGGAAGTATCTGTTTTTATGACTGTTTTTTATGAAATTCTTTTGAAAAAACGTCAAAAAAAGCAGGAAAAAACTTCAATAAAATCAATACCTTTCCTGACCGATTTTTGTGGTTGTAAAAATGCATTTTAAAATGTAACGATTTCTATACATTTTTGTTATCAAAATATGCTATGCTTATGAGTACCTATCATTTTTACTTATAGACGTATGTATAAAAGGAGTGTTTGATGGTTCAGGAAACTATTTTTAGCAAAATCATTCGAAAAGAAATCCCAGCTGATATTGTTTTTCAAGATGATAAAGTAACGGCATTTCGTGATATTTCTCCTCAAGCGCCGACACATATTCTAATTATTCCTAACAAACTTATCCCAACGGTTAATGATATTAAGGAAGAAGATGAAACCATTATTGGGCATATGATGGTTGTTGCTGCCAAAATTGCAAAACAAGAAGGTATTGATGAAAGTGGATATCGTTTAATCATGAATTGTAATAAAGATGCAGGGCAAGAGGTTTTTCATCTTCATATGCATTTATTAGGCGGTAAAAATTTAGGTAGATTAATAGGTTAATCATGATATGAAACAGATCAAGCGTATATTTGTTGTTAGCTCATTAGCTTTTTTGTTAGCGGGTTGTCATCTTCTTGGAAACTCTCAAAAAACCGAAGTAAAACCGCCTGTTGATGTTAATCAACCTGATGATACCGGTGTGATTGAAATGCCTCCTGAAATTGCTAAACAGACTGATTGGAATTCGGTATTATCACCATTTATCAAGAAATTAGTTAATGTGCCACTTTCAAATTCAGACAATAAACTTATTTTTATTAGTGATATTCAAAACCGGAGTGGTGATTATATTGCAAATAATCAAATAGATGAAGCATTACATCAGTTAATGCATAAGCAAAATACGTTTACAGTAGTAGATAGACAGACAATAAGCCAAGCTAAACAATCATTGGGGATTTCAGCTGATGATAAGTTGGTATCACGAGGTAAGATGATTGGACTGGCTAAATCGATAAATGCTAGCTATGTTCTTTTCACCACAATATATAAAGTACCAAGTGCAAGCAATGATGTCGATCTGGCAATGGAATTAATTTCAACACAAAGTGGAGAAATCCTAACCAGAGTTGCATCTAAAGATTTTCCTAAGCAGCCTGATATCAATAAGGAAACAAATAAAGTTATTGAGGACAACAAATAATGGGACCATTGTTGATTGATGTTGAAGGTTTAGCATTAACTGAAGAAGATAAAAAACTGTTGCAAAATCCATTGATTGCAGGGGTGATTTTATTTAGTCGTAATTATCAAGATCAAGCTCAATTGATGGCATTGATAAAACAGATTCGATCTGCCTCTTCACAGCGTTTATTAATTTCGGTCGATCATGAAGGTGGGCGAGTTCAGCGATTTAGAGAGGGGTTTACGGCAATTCCTCCTGCGCAATCGTTTGCGGCACTTAATAACCTTGAGCAAGCAAAGTCTTTGGCTTTTGATGCCGGTTGGGTTCTTGCTATGGAACTTATTGCTTTTGATATCGATCTTAGCTATGCGCCCGTTTTAGATTTAGGTCACGATTGTCTTGCTATCGGTACACGTTCTTTTCATCAAGATGTCGATATTGCTTATCAAGTTGCTTCCGCTATGATTGATGGTATGCATGCTGCAGGTATGAAAACTACAGGTAAGCATTTTCCTGGGCATGGTCATGTGATTGCTGATTCACATAAAGAAACGCCTGTAGATCATCGCGAAAAGTCGCTTATTGAACTTGATATGCAAATTTTTGCCAAATTGATTGCGGATAAAAAACTTGATGCAATCATGCCTGCTCATGTTATCTATCCTGCTTTTAATAATAAACCTGCTAGCGGTTCGCCATATTGGCTTAAAACAGTGCTTCGTGAGCAATTACATTTTGATGGTGTAATCTTTTCTGATGATTTATCAATGGAAGGTGCTTCAGTAATGGGGAATCATGCTGAGCGAGCCCAAGCTGCGTTAGCTGCTGGTTGTGATCTGCTTTTGGCTTGTAATAATAGGCAAGGGACATTAGCTATTTTAGACCAATTAGCAGCATTAGATAAGATTCATTCCTTAACATCAGATAAAGCAAAATGTTTATTAACCAATACAAAAATCACCTATGTAGAATTAACAAAAAGTTCTGAGTGGCAACATCGTCGTGATAATTTATTAAAACTTAATGAAAAGTGGACAGAGTATGCAAGCAGCAATCATTGAAATGGATAATGACCAACTTCTGGTTGCCTATAATCATGTAGCTAGAGCACTATTTGCTCAAAACGATTTAGTATTAAATCAACCCTTTAATTATAAAAAGGTCTTCAATCTTGATAATACAATAAATATAGATGGACAAGATGATACGATTATTGTGTTAAATTCTCAGCACGTTTTATTGCAAAAAGTGATGGAATCATCTAAAACAATATTTATTTTACAACCAATTGAGTATTTAAAAAAAAGGTTATCAAAAATAAAGGTTGTTGGTTCTCAAGCTTTTGATATTTTTGCCAGCCAAAGTTTAGTCATGCAAAAACTTATCGCTCAAGCTAAAGCATTCTCAATGCAAAGAGAACCATTGCTTATCTCTGGCGAAACTGGTACAGGTAAAGATTTACTTGCTAATGCTTGTCATCAATACAGTTCACGTGGCGATCAGGCTTTTCTAGCATTAAATTGTGCAGCTATGCCTGATGAGGTTGTTGAAAGTGAATTATACGGGCATGCAGCTGGTGCTTATCCTGGCGCTATTGAAGGTAAAAAAGGCTTTTTTGAACAAGCCAACGGTGGCTCAGTATTGCTTGATGGCATTGATGAAATGTCGTTTCAAATGCAAACTAAATTATTACGTTTTATCAATGATGGCTATTTCCGCCGTGTGGGTGATGATGATGAAGTTTATGTCGATGTTAGAATTATTTGTGCAACAAAGGTCGATTTAGCTGATTTGGTTGAACAAGGTAAA
Source organism: Gilliamella sp. ESL0232 (assembly GCF_013346885.1). Taxonomy (NCBI): domain Bacteria; kingdom Pseudomonadati; phylum Pseudomonadota; class Gammaproteobacteria; order Orbales; family Orbaceae; genus Gilliamella; species Gilliamella sp. ESL0232. The sequence goes on from NZ_JAAEDW010000007.1 coordinate 123,642, forward strand.
TTTAGAAAAGATCTTTATTACCGACTTAACGTACTATCGCTTAATTTACCTTCTTTACAACAGCGTAAAGACGATATTGAATCACTTACGCATATTTTTGTAAATGAATATGCCAATAAACAAGGTATCATACCACCAACAATTGATGATAATGTTATTGATAATTTTACCCGTTACTCATGGCCAGGTAATGTAAGGCAACTTAAAAACATACTTTATTCGGCATTAGCGCAATTGACTTCGCCTAGGTTAACGGTCAAAGACATTGTGTTACCGACTCCAATCACATCGCAATTATCATGGGTCAACAATATTGAAAATAAAACTCTTGATGAAATAACTAAACAGTTTGAAAAAGAGATCTTATTAAAATTATATGATCAATACCCAAGCTCAAGAAAGCTGGCCAAAAGATTAGGTGTGTCGCATACAGCGATTGCAAATAAGTTGCGGGATTATGGGATAGGGCGGTAAGTTTATAAAACAAGCAAGAAATATTTGCTTGCTTTATACTTTATGATAAGAGTTTGTTATTAATGTTAATTTAGCAAGGCATTTATTTTGTTAGTTATAAAATTAATGTCTTTATTCAATGAAGCTCTTATAAATATGATAATGTGTTTTAAAGGTATTTTTTTTCTAATCCCATAACGTATTATATACAATATATTGCTCAGTTTTTTTGCATTATTTTTTATAAATAATCGTGTATATATATGCATGTAAATTTCTATTATTGGTGGTTTTTCTTTATATAAATAATAGATATTGATATTAAAAAGGTAATCAGAACGTAGAAAATTTATGTATTGTGTTTTTGTTTTTGGTAATAGATTGGTTTTTTGTACGTACTTTGTGCACTTATTGATGATTTGAGCATATAGTTCAATATATTGTTTACTTATCTTTTTATTGTTAGTTAATGAGTTAGCTCTTTTTCTATAATAATATAAAGGACTTTTTGAGTAATAAGTTAAATTTGCAGATAATAGTACATCCAATGTTATTAAGTGATCTTCGTGATTTCTTCCTTCAAATCGTAAATTGAGCGCTTCCTTTTTAAAAATATATTTCCAACATGCGCCAGGGTATTTTTTATTTTCAATTATATGCGTAAATAGCTCATTACCAGTGTCAAATCTGATTAAACTATTGTCATTATTATTAAATTCTATATTCTCTAATTTTTCAAAGTTTTGGTTTTCAAAATAGAATAACTCAATAACATTACTAATTTTTAAGACTTTTAAAAATGTTGCAAATAAATTAGGATGTAAAATATCATCAGGATCGACGAATTGAATGTATTGCCCTGTTGCTTGATTAATTCCGATATTTCTAGCTTGGCTAACCCCTTGATTAGTTTGATATATATATTTTACACAAGAAAATTTTTGAGCAAAGGCTTGAATAACATTAGCAGTGTTGTCAGTCGCACCATCGTCTATACATATAATTTCCTTAGGTTGAACAGTTTGTTGAACAATAGAATTGAGACACTGTTCAATGTAATTTTCAACATTATAGCAAGGAATAATGATAGAAAGGTTAAGTATTAATTTTTCATTTTCCATAGTAAAATATCTTTTAAGAAAAAATATTGCTGTTAGTTGGTTTGACATCTTTGCCTATGGATGCGTATGAACGAGGATGTTTTTTTGTTATTACACATTTCAATAATTTTAAAAAGCTTTTAAAACTTAAATTGTCTTTTTTCTTCATTTTATAAGCATAAAATAAATTTCGGCGTACTTCAATTTTAGGATTGCGAGCTCGATACATTCGCATTAACATTTTTGCATAAGCAATTTCAAGCCTTGCTCGTTCGCTAAGTTCATCATAGGAGATTTCACAAGTCATATCATGATACATTTTTCCTATACATAAGCCTTTTAACATCGCAGTTTGTGGTGTTGCATGAATTAAATCAAATAATCGATGATCTGTATGATAGAAAGCAAATTTTTCATCAAAAACATAATGATGATTAACTAGTAATTTATCAATTAAATCTTTTGATAATGCGGTACCAGAATTGATGGTTCTGGTATTGCTTAGGCTGAATTCTCCCAAAGGTACAACTTGCTCTCTTTGTTCAAAATCAGAAGGAAAACATTGCTTGCCAATTTTTTGCTTAGGGAAAATTGCTGGGCAAATAATTGCATATTGGCTATTATGATAGATATTTTGGAAGAAAGAAAAATCAACATTAGAATCTTGATCAAAAATAACAAAAAAATCGTAATCTATTTTATTAATAAAATGATTATAAATTTTACTTAATGATAGGTTTCGAACATCTTGATAAATTGATGTTGTTATTCCTTTTTTTTGAGTTGATTTTAGATAATTATTAATATCTTGTTTTTCAAGTAAAGTTGGTCCATTATTCCAAATAATCATATTTAATTTAGTGGATTCCAAATTTGCTTGTAAAATTGAGTTTAACGTTGCAGAATCAGATAAAGTGCAATTATAAAGCACAGTTAATACATTTATTCTCATGTTGATTTTGAACAAACTAAGCGGCAAAAATATTGTAACAATATAACATATAAAGAATTACGAATACAATGTTTGCAAAATGATGAGAAATTCAGCTCTTTTTTGAAAATGTAACGATTAATACCTAATTCTAAATATTGCTATTTATTGACTTTGTTATTATTATTCCGTGCATAAGATTTTAGAGGATTAATTAATGAAAGTGATTGTTACAGGAGGAGCTGGTTTTATTGGTTCTGCTGTTGTGAGACATATTATTGAACAAACTAATGATGAAGTATTAGTTATTGATAAATTAACTTATGCTGGGAATTTAGAATCATTAGATAGCGTATCTGAGAATAAACGATATCATTTCAAACAAATCGATATTTGTGATAGAAAGGAACTTGATGTTGTCATGGCTAGCTTTTGCCCCGATATTATTATGCACTTAGCTGCCGAAAGTCATGTTGACCGTTCTATTGATAATCCTTCTGCATTTATAGACACCAATATAATAGGTACTTATACTCTATTAGAAGCATCTTTAGCTTATTGGAAAACGCTAGAGGCAACCAAACAATCTATATTTCGTTTTCATCATATTTCAACTGATGAAGTATATGGTGATCTGCATGGAACGAATGATTTATTCACTGAAAAAACACCTTATTCGCCAAGTAGCCCATATTCGGCATCGAAAGCTTCAAGTGATCATTTAGTCCGTGCATGGCATAGAACCTTTGGTTTACCTACAGTTATTACTAATTGCTCAAATAACTATGGCCCATACCATTTTCCAGAAAAACTAATCCCATTAATGATACTTAATGCTCTCGAAGGTAAGCCGTTGCCCATATATGGTAATGGTCTACAAATTAGAGACTGGTTATATGTTGAAGATCATGCAAGAGCACTTTATCTTGTTGCAACTAAAGCAAAAGTAGGTGAGACTTATAATATTGGTGGGCACAATGAACAAAAGAATATTGATGTTGTAAATATCATTTGTGAATTACTTGAAGAACTCGTTCCAAATAAGCCAAATGGTGTTAAGTGTTATAAAGATCTGATTACTTATGTTACCGATAGGCCCGGTCATGATCAACGTTATGCTATTGATGCATCAAAGATCTATCAAGATTTGGGTTGGAAACCACAAGAGACATTCCAAACAGGAATGCGTAAAACAGTAGAGTGGTATCTACAAAACAAACAATGGTGTGATCATATTAAAGATGGCTCATATGCAAGATCACGACAAGGAATTATTTAATATAGGTAACTTTATGAAAGGTATTGTATTAGCTGGTGGGTCAGGAACCCGTCTTTATCCCATAACTCGAGGTATTTCAAAACAGTTGTTACCTGTTTATGATAAACCGATGATTTATTATCCTTTATCTGTACTCATGCTTGCCGGAATTCGTGATATTTTAATAATCACAACACCCGATGATTTACCTATGTTTCAACGATTGCTAGGTGACGGTTCCCGTTTTGGTGTCAAACTAAGTTATGCACAGCAACCTAAGCCAGAAGGTTTGGCACAAGCTTTTTTAATCGGTGAGGAGTTTATTCAAAAACAACGCTGTTCTTTAGTGTTAGGTGATAATTTATTTTTTGGCGAAAGCTTTGGCAAAAAATTGGTAAGAGTTGCAGCTCAAAAAGAAGGTGCAACAATTTTTGGTTATCAGGTAGTGGATCCTGAACGATTTGGGGTTGTTGATTTTGATGAAAACTTTAAAGCATTATCAATTGAAGAAAAACCAATTAAACCAAAATCTAATTGGGCTGTAACGGGGCTTTATTTTTATGATGAAAATGTGGTTGAAATGGCAAAACAAGTCAAACCATCTCATCGTGGTGAGCTAGAAATTACAACTCTTAATCAAATGTATTTGGATGCAGGACTGTTAAATGTTGAGATCCTAGGACGCGGTTTTGCTTGGCTTGATACAGGTACACATGACAGTTTGCTTGAAGCGTCATCGTTTGTTCAAGTAATAGAAAAAAGACAAGGACTCAAAGTTGCTTGCCTTGAAGAGATTGCTTATCGTAATGGCTGGCTCAGCGCTGAACAGGTCAAAGAAGAAGCCATTAGTTCAGGTAAAACATTATATGGACAATATTTAGCAAGATTGATAGAACAATAGAATAGGTGGACAAATGGAAGTTATTTCAACTAATATTGCGGATGTAAAAATTATAAAACCGAAAGTGTTTGGTGATGAACGAGGCTTTTTTCTTGAAACTTTCGAACAAAAACGGTATCAAGAAATGTTAGGTATAGAACTTAATTTTGTTCAAGATAATCATTCGCGTTCACAAAAAGATGTATTAAGAGGATTACATTTTCAAAAGGAAAACCCTCAAGGTAAACTAGTTCGAGTTGTTAGAGGTGAAGTTTTTGATGTGGCTGTCGATATTCGTAAATATTCCCCTACTTATGGAAAGTGGGTTGGCGTTACCTTAACAGAAGAAAATAAAACACAGTTGTGGATTCCACCTGGACTTGCTCATGGTTTTGCTGTACTGTCAGATATTGCTGACTTTGAATATAAATGTACTAACTATTATGATCCTAAGTCAGAAGGGTGTTTATTGTGGAACGATCCTACAGTAAATATCAGTTGGCCGATTTCAAATCCATTACTATCGGCAAAAGATAAGTTAGGCAAAAAACTACAGGAGTTATAGTTAATTGATGAAAGTTTTGTTAACTGGTGCTAATGGTCAGTTAGGCCATTGTTTTAAAAATATCTTTCCTTCAGATTGGCAATTACTTGCCACTGACAGCCAGCAATTAGATATAACTGATGGTTTAGTTGTTGATGATTTTGTTGCCTTGCATAGACCTGATGCCATTGTAAATGCCGCAGCATATACAGCAGTGGATAAAGCGGAAGATGAATATGAATTAGCTTATAAAGTTAATGCTGTCGGTCCTAAGAATTTAGCAACAGTTGCTAAAAAATATCATGCAAAACTAGTTCATGTTTCGACCGATTATGTTTTCGATGGGACTAAACGTTCTCCTTATTTAGAGGATGATTTAACCAATCCAGTTAATGTCTATGGTGAGACTAAACGAGTTGGTGAGTTGTCTGCCTTAGACAATTATTCCACTGCAATTGTAATTAGAACCTCTTGGGTTTTTAGTGAGTATGGCAATAATTTTGTCAAAACGATGTTAAAGCTTAGTCAAACTAGACCTGAATTAACCATTATTGATGATCAGTTAGGATGTCCAACTTATGCTGGTGATATTGCTAAAACGATTTTAGAAATGCTAATGAATGATATTCAAGGTGGTATATATCATTATTGTGGCGATAAGTACGTAAGTTGGTTCCAGTTTGCCTCTAAGATATTTGCAACAGCTCATGAATTAAATCTTATGACTAATAGCAACGTAACAATAAAGCCAATTTTAACCTCAGCATATCCAACTAAGGCTAAAAGGCCATTATACTCTGTTTTAAATATGGATAAAATAAAACAGTTAGATATAAAAGCATCTGATTGGAACAAAGCATTAATGGATGTGATTCCTTGCATCTATTTAGAGTAATTGATTCATTGTTAGAGGTATACAAGAACGAGGGTGTTTTTTCCTAAAAAGACATTTAGCTAATTTGAGAAATTCTGAGCATGAATACTCTCTTCTTGTAAATTTTCTAAGTAGGTACAAAAAGACATTTAAACGACTTTTTTTATCATAAAAAATTTTGTTTAATACTTTTGAATATTCCATTTCTAGTCTTCTCATAGGGCTTATTTTTTTTCGATCTTGTAAATTAAAATCTAAAGAATGGCTAATTTTCCCTACACATATTCCTTTAAATTCGGTTTGTTTTAATTCTATCAAATCAAGGAAAAAACTGGTATCTATAGCATAAAGCGCGTAACGTTCGTTAAAAAACTCTTGTTTGCTTTTACTTATGTACTTTATTAATTGATTAGATAGAGTTAATCCAGATGAGATAGACTCAATTTCTCCCATTGCAAAAACTTTTTTATCAAAAAGTTTCCGATTTTCATGATATATTGGAAAACATAATGAGTTTTCTTTTGAAACCCATCCAGCAGAATAAACTTGAGGAACAATGACATCAAAATCATTATTTATCTTAATATTTTGGAAAAAATCATTATTCAATATCGAGTCTTGATCCAAAATAGTGAAAAAATCAAAACTTACTTGGTTGATAAAAAAATTATAGATTTTACTTAAAGCAATATTGTAAAGATTCTCATAGATAGAAAGGTTAATGTTCTTACTGTCACAAATGGATTTATATTGTCTACATTCTTGTAAGTTAAGTGCTTTTGGGCCATTATTCCATATAATTACATTTAAAGTAATATCACTTCTATCTGAATTTAATAATGATTCGAAAGTTTTAGAATTTTTAATATTTTCATTGTATAAAATGATTATAGCCGTAATTTTCATTTATGTAGTTATGAGTATTTATTATAACTCTATTATATTATAACTTTCTATTTTTAGGAAAGATTACTATACAAATTGATAAGATTATACTATTTTAATAAGCTATTTCCTACTTAAAAAAATGTTGATAGAATTTTTATTGATATTTTTATTTAAATTAAAAGAATTAATTCGTTATTGATAGAAATTAGTTATGGATTTCTATAACACTGTATTACTATTACTATAGGTAATTACAAAAAAATTACAAAAAATATTGTCAAAAATACGATAATATAGTTATACTCCCCAACTTATTAAGTTGAATAAGGTCTCGTTTATTTGAAAGGGCATGAAAATAGATTTATTGTTCATTTCAGAATCTGTTAACTTAAAATAAAAAATGTAATTTTTTTTAATTCGTACTTAATCAGAAAGATAAATCAATTTAAATAAAAGATAGTAATTCATTTTTACTAAAAATCATAACGTCTTTATTCAATTGGAGATTATAAATGGCAAGCATTTTGGTAACAGGTGGGAGCGGTTTTCTTGGATCAAATTTATGTATAAGGTTGATCAATGAAGGGAATAAAGTTATTTGTGTTGATAATAACTATACAGGTCGAATGAAAAACTTGTCAAGTATCATCGATCACCCTAATTTTTCATTTATCAACCATGATGTTATTAATCCTATTGAAATTGATGGATATTTAGATGAAATTTATCATTTAGCCTGTCCTGCCTCGCCTCCTGCTTATCAGGGTAAAGCTGCCATAATGACAACAAAAACTTGTGTTTATGGAGCAATTAATCTACTTGAATTAGCAAAAGAGAAAAATGCCAAAATATTGTTATCCTCCACATCAGAAGTTTATGGTGATCCGTTAGTTCATCCTCAAGTTGAAAGTTATCGTGGCAATGTAAACCCTAATGGTATAAGAGCTTGCTATGATGAAGGAAAACGTTGTGCAGAAAGTTTATTTTTTGATTATTCTCGTGAAGAAAATGTAAGAATAAAAGTTATTCGTATTTTTAATACTTATGGTCCTAGAATGGATCCTAAAGACGGAAGAGTAGTAAGTAATTTTATTTGCCAAGCACTACGTGGAGAGGATATCACTATTTATGGACAAGGCACACAAACTCGATCATTTTGTTATGTAGATGATTTAATTGATGCAATCATTAAAATGATGAAAACTTCAGACGATTTTGTGGGACCAGTAAATACAGGTAACCCAAGTGAATTTACGATAAAAGAATTAGCCGAAAAAGTTATAGCCAAAGTCGGGGGAACTTCAAAAATTATTTATTGTGACTTACCCAAAGATGACCCTACTCAGCGTAAACCAGATATATCTCTAGCAAATGAAAAATTATTATGGAAACCAAAGATTGATTTAGATCATGGTTTAGACAAAACGATTGAATATTTTAAATCTGAAATAATAAATGAATAATAGAGGTGAAAAATAATGCAAATAGGTATTATTGGTACGGGATATGTAGGACTACCTACGGGTGTTGGGCTGGCAGAATTAGGCCATAAAGTTATCTGTATTGATAGAGAAAAGTCAAAAATAGAAAAATTACAAAAAGGTGAAGTTACTCTTTTTGAAGATGGTTTAGAAGAACTATTAAAGAAAAACTTAAAAAATGGAAATATTTCATTTACAACCTCTATGCAAGAAGGGGTTGCGGAGGCAGATATTGTTTTTATTGCAGTGGGAACACCACCACATCCAGTGACTAAAGAAGCCGATATGAAATATGTTCATGCGGCGGCTACTGAACTTGCTCAGTATCTAGATGGTTATACGGTTATTGCAACTAAATCAACCGTTCCTGTTGGTACAGGTGATGATATTGAAATGTTAATATCTAAAAGAAATCCAGAAGCAAAATTTGATGTTGTATCTTTGCCTGAATTTTTGAGAGAAGGTTTTGCTGTCTATGATTTTTTCAATCCTGATCGCATTGTAATAGGAACCGATTCAGATGAAGCTAAAGAAGTATTAACTGAGTTATATAAACCATTCGCTGAAAAATCAAAAATTTTATTTGTAAAAAGAAGATCAAGCGAAACGATCAAATATGCTTCTAATGCATTTTTAGCGATGAAAATCCATTATATTAATGAAATGGCTGACTTTTGTGAAAAGGCGCATGCAGATATAGATGAAGTAGCCAAAGGAATGGGGTTAGATTCTCGTATTGGTAATAAATTTTTAAATCCAGGTCCTGGTTATGGAGGTAGTTGCTTCCCTAAAGATACTCATGCCATGTATTTTATGGCTAAGCAAAATGGTGTGGAGCTTACACTGATCGATGCGGCAATAAAAGGTAATGAAAAACGTAAAAAGAATATTGCCGAAAAAATTATTGCGAAAGTAAGCAATGTCAAAAATGCTAAAATTGCTGTATTAGGGCTTGCTTTTAAAGGTGGTACGGATGATTGCCGAGAAAGTCCTGCAATGGAAATTATTACAGAGTTATTAAAATCTGAGATGAAAATTATTGTCTATGATCCTAAAGGAATGGCAAATGCTAAAGAGTTACTTGACGATAAAATCAGCTATGCTGATGACATGTATTCAGTTGCTCATGGGGCAGATATTTTAGTAATTTTAACTGAATGGGATGATTTTAAAGGTTACGATTTAAACCGTATTGCATCAACAATGAGAAATAAAAACATTTTCGATACTCGTAATCTTCTAAATTGCGATATTGCTAATAAGCTTGGTTTTTCATATTGCAGGATAGGTAACTAAATGAAAAACAATATTATTGATAAGGTGGATTGATATGCGGATTTTTGTAGTTGAATGATTAGTAACATTATAAACTTGTTGTCTTGGATAGCTCTATTATTGCTAATAAGCTTGGTTTTTCATATTGCAGGATAGGTAACTAAATGAAAAACAATATTATTGATATGTATATAGAGGCTCGTTTAATTAATTTGTATAATTAATAATAAAATAATAACCATTTTATTTGAATATTATGAGGCTATAATGTCATTAGATATATCAATTATTGTACCTGTTTACAATTGTGATAAATATTTGAAAAAAAGTATAGATAGTTTGTTAAATCAAACAATATCTAACATAGAAATTATTTGTATTGATGATGGATCCACTGATGAGTCATCTAACATTTTAAAAGATTATGCTAATAAGCATTCACATATCGTTTTGTTAAGTCAAGAAAACAAAGGTCCAGCAATTGCAAGAAATAGAGGTCTAGCTATTGCACGAGGTGAATACATCATGTTTTGTGATAGCGATGATTGGTATGAGCCGACTATGTGCGAAAAAATGTTAGAAACAATAAGACTAAAGAATGTCGACATTGTTATGTGTAATTGTAATATAGTGAAATATGATGAATCATATGATGTACGTGATGATGATATTAGTTATCATAAGCTAAATATTTTTGGGTATCACTCCTTAAATTTTGATCTAAAACATAAAGTTAATAGTGTCCTTTGGAATAAAATCTTCAAAAAAAGTATTATCAATGAATTTAATATTGATTTTCCTTCAGGTCATTATCATGATGATATGGCATTTATTTTACAATATCTTTGTTCATCAAAAAATTTGTATGGAATTGATTGTAATCTATATAATTATGTATTTAGAAGCAATTCGATAATGCATCAAACTTATTTTACAGCAAACCATGAAAAAAAATTATTTGATGTAATTGATGCAATGAAATATTTTTATTTCAAATTACTTGAAACTAATAATTTGGTTGGTCATGAGAAGCTTTTTATTTCAAAGTTAGTTTCTATGGCTCAATGGGTAATATTAAAATGTAATAACAATGAAGAAAAAATGGTTAATTTTTTAAATTATTGTAATGATAAGTTAATATTTGATTTAGACCTAAATATTTTTCCTGAAAGTGATGAACGTTATTACTTAAATATGGCAAAAGATAAAAATTATGATTTTTTTAAACGGCTATATCATTTTGAAAAAGAAAACAATATTCCTCGTTTGAAACAGATTAATAAAAGAACCAAAGTTATTAAAGTAATTTTTGGAAAAATATTAGTTATTATTCGTAGTTATTTATTTTTTCCGTACTATATTTATCGAATATATAAGAAATTATAAGAGATTTTTTTAGGTATCAAGAGTTGTTATAATATGATTATTGCTAAAAATTGAATAACTCTTTATACCTAGAAAAATGAAAGAAAAAAGTTTTAATTGGGTTTTCCTTAGTACGTTATAAATAGCATGACGACTGAACATAAAGCATTTAGCTGAATCTGTGACAGTATTTTTATAAGATATGTGTGATAAGGCGTTAATTTTGTTTCTTGGTATATTCATCACAATAGTTTTTCAAATTACTGTAAACAACCTGAGAAATTTCTACATATTATATTTATAAAAATGCTATTATTTTTTAAATAAATAGTTTGGTCGGTTAATAGTCTAAATATTATGATATAAGAAATAAATAACTGCAGTGTTTTTATTATATTGTAGTTATAAATAAAATTTCATCAATAAAATTTAAAAATTTATATAATTTTAGGAAAGTAAGAGTTTTGTGATTTATAAGAAAGTAGAAAAAGGAAATATTTGATCCTCGCCAAAATATTAGACAGTGCACACCTCTATCATTTTTTCGTTTTGGTAATATTGTTGTTCATATTGTTCAAGTGATACCCAGCCATTGGCTGAATGACGGCGTATCCGATTATAATAGATTTCAATATATTCAAATAGTGCTTTATTAGCCAGTTTCCTCGTTTTGTAGTAACAGTCATGAATAATATGGGTTTTGAGTGTATGAAAAAAACTCTCAACAACCGCATTATCAAAGCAGTTTCCTCTTCGACTCATGCTTTGCCTTAGCCCAATTGTAACAATAATTGCTTGAAATCAGCACTGCGATATTGGCTTCTTTGGTCACTATGAATGAGTACATTTTTAGGAAAGTGACGCCGAAATAAGGCTTGTTTTAATGTATTACACACTAAATGACGGTCTATGTAGCGACTGGTTTGCCTAGCAATCACTTTTCGTCCATATAAATCGATAATCACCGACAAATATAACCAACCTTCACCCGTTTTAATATAAGTAATATCGGTTACCCCTGTTTTATTAGGCTTATCAGGGTTAAATTGCCTATCTAACTTGTTGGGCGCAATATTGCGATGAGCCGTGTCTGTTTTATACTTGAATTTACGTGCTGCTTTACTCCGTAATCCCAATTGTTGCAAAACACGGCTAATTGTCCTTTCTGAAACTTGATAGCCTGCTTCTCTTGCATCATGAAGCAGGCTTGGTGCACCCAGATGGGCTTTATGTTGCCAATACTGCTTTTGGATATACTCGCTGAGTTTAGCTGATTTGTTTGCTCTTTTTAACCAAGCATAATAACCCGATGAACTGACACCAAGTAATGAGCATATCCTAGTAACGGGATAGCAGGTTAAATGATTTTTCATATAAGCGTACTTCATCGACTTGGATTGTTGATGATATGCACATGCGCCTTTTTTAGTATATCATTAGCCATTTTCAGTTCTTTAATCTCTTTTTCTAACGCCATAATCCGCTGTTGCTCAGCGGTTAACTCTCGACGGCTGGTTTTATTCGGGGAAAGTTGCCTAATCCATTTATCTAGGGTTGATTTACCCACACCTAGATGATTGGTAAGTTCGCTGATAGAAAGGTGTGCATTAGATAACGCATAATCCACTGATTGTTGTTTAAATTCGATACTAAATTTTTTGACCATGATATTTGTCTCCTATGATTTTTGTTTATATCATAGAGGCGACTTTTGTCCACTTTTTTGGCGAGGATCAGATAATAGTTCAATAATTTAATCAATACGGCTTTTTTATAGTATAATCTATAAAATTTGTTATTTTGTAAAAATTATTATGCCCAAAAAATATAATTCTTTGACTGCGCTTATACAACTATGGCCATTTGTCAAACAATATAAAAAAGCTTTATTTGTTGCTATACTAGGGCTTTTGTTAAATGCAGCTACAGATTCGACCTTAATATCTCTAACCAAACCGTTGCTAGATAATGGTTTAATGAATAAAAACTACATTTTGTTAGTTTACATTGCTATAGCAATTATTGGTTTGATTGCATTACGTGGATTGTCAAATTATGCTTCTACATACTGTCTTTCATGGTTATCTGGTAAAGTTATAACTAAATTTAGGCAAATGATATTTAATCATTTGCTAAAAAGTCCTGTAAGTTTTCATGATAAACATTCTGTGGGAGATCTTGTTTCCATTATTACCTATAATACTCAGATGCTTTCTAAAGCCTCATCCGATGCTTTAATTATTCTTGTTCGTGAAATAACCTATGCGATTGGTTTATGTTTTGTTATGTTTTATGGCAGTTGGAAATTGGCATTAGTGCTAATTTTTCTTATACCATTAATAATTGGTGTTGCTCAATTTATTGCAAAAAAATTTAGAAAAACATTAATGTCAATGCAAAAAGGTATGGGTGAAATAACAACTTCGGCTGATGAAATGTTAAAAGGCCATAAAGATGTTTTAATTTTTAATGCTAAAGAGTATGAAAAAAATAATTTTAATAAAATTACTAATATTTTTCGGCGAGATATGTTGAAGATTGAAATGGTTTCAAGATTATCAACACCAATCATTCAAATGATTGCAACTTTAGGTCTAGCCTTAATATTATATCTTGTTGCAAGTCGGAGTTTAGATATTACTCCTGGCTCTTTTACTGTCGTTTTTTCAGCAATGATAGCTATAATGCGCCCTTTGCGAGAGTTAACAAGTCTACATGTTGAATTACAAAAAGGTGCTGTAGCGTGTGAATCATTGTTCGGGCTTTTAGAAGCTCCACTTGAAGAAGATAAAGGTACAATTGATGCAAATCATATAACTGGAAATATTGAATTTAGAAATGTGACCTATCAATACCCTACAACCAGTACATCTGTACTTAATAATATTAATTTTAAAATTAAAGCTGGTCAAACGGTTGCTTTAGTAGGGCGATCAGGTGCAGGTAAGTCAACTATTGCAAGTTTGATTCCAAGATTTTATGATTTAGAAAAAGGAGAAATACTTTTAGATGGTATTAATATTAAAGATTATACCTTAAAGTCATTAAGAAATCATATAGGGTATGTTTCTCAACGAGTGCACTTATTTAATGGTACCATTGCAGATAACATTGTTTATGGTGAAAAAGGATTACATAGCCAAGAAGAAATAATTAAGGTTGCTGAATTGGCTAATGCCATGGAATTTATAAATAAACTAGAAAATGGAATAGATACGGAAATAGGTGATAATGGTGTTTTATTATCAGGAGGACAACGGCAACGCATTGCTATTGCGAGAGTTTTGTTACGTAATAATCCAATTTTAATTTTGGATGAAGCGACTTCAGCACTAGATAATGAATCTGAAAGGTTAGTACAAGAAGCCATTGAAGTTTTACAAAAAAATAGGACTTCGATTGTTATTGCTCATAGATTATCAACCATTGAAAAAGCGGATCGAATTTTAGTCATTGATAATGGTGAAATTGTAGAAGATGGTAATCATCATAGCCTTATTGAACAAAATGGTATTTATGCCTTAATGCATAAAATGCAATTCAAATCATAATATATTAAATAATGAATATGAATCAAAATAATCATAAAGAAAGTATCAATATTGATAAGGACTCTTCAACTTGGTGTACTTTTACTAAGTTATGGCCCTATATTGCTCAACATAAATTAGTATTATTTATATCAATAATTTTGTTAATAATTAGTGCATTTGCCGATACTTCATTAATAGGCCTATTACGCCCTTTACTTGATCTTGGTTTTTCAATGAATGACCGAGAGTTTTTATATATGGCACCTATCTATATTTTTGGTTTAGTGTTTATTCGTGGTATTGCTAATTATGGTTATTCTGTATTATTAGCATTGATCTCTGGTAAAATTGTCATGCGCATTCGACAGAGGCTTTTCGCACATTTTGTTGATGCACCTGTAAGTTTTTACGATCAATCCTCAACAGGAAGGTTATTGTCGCGAATAACATATGATACAGATCAGGTCGCAGCGTCTTCATCGGATGCTTTAATTACAATAATTCGTGAATCAGCTTTTATATGTGGGCTATTTTATACAATGTTTTATAATAGTTGGCAATTATCACTATCTTTACTTGTTGTCACTCCTATTGTAATTGGATTAATTTCTTTTATTTCAGTAAAATTTAGAAAATTGGCAAAAAACATGCAAAATTCTATGGGAAATGTCACCATGGCAGTTGAGCAAATGCTAAAGGGATATAGGGAAATTATTGTTTTTGGTGCACAGAATGAAGAATCAAAAAATTTTGAAAAAGTTAGCAATAAATTTCGCCGTGATGGAATGCGTTTAGTTTCTATCTCCGCACTATCAACGCCAATAATACAATTGGTGATCTCATTTGCTATTGCTTTTGTGTTATTAACCGCAAGTGATCCTGATTTAAATATTACAGCTGGAGAATTTACTGTCGTTTTTTCATCGCTAGTAGCATTAATGCAACCTATTAAAAATTTAACCAGTGTTAATGCAAATTTTCAAAAAGGAATGGCTGCTTGTCAAACTTTATTTGCAATCTTTGAACAACCTTTAGAAAAAGATAATGGATCTATTAGTGTTGATCGTGTAAAAGGAAATATTGTATTTGATCACGTTACTTTTAGTTATGAAACTAGAAAAGAGCCAGCTCTTAAAGACATTAGTTTTTCTGTCCCTTCAGGAAAAACAATAGCTTTAGTTGGTCGCTCCGGTTCAGGAAAAACGACAATAGCAAGCTTACTTACTCGTTTCTATGATGTACCTAAAGGACAAATTTTAATTGATGGACATAACATTAATGATTTTACATTACATTGTTTACGTGATCAAATAGGTTTAGTATCACAAAACATTCATCTTTTTAACGATACAATTGCTAATAACATTGCCTATGGAAGAATTGGTGAATATACACAACAACAAATAGAAGAAGCTGCAAAAAAAGCCTACGCTTATGATTTTATAATGCAAAGTGAGCATGGATTTAATACTAAAGTGGGAGAAAGTGGAATACTATTATCTGGAGGGCAAAGGCAAAGAATAGCAATTGCTCGAGCGCTATTACGTGATAATCCTATATTGATTTTAGATGAAGCAACATCAGCCTTAGATACTGAATCGGAATATGCAATACAACAAGCGCTTTCTGAACTACAAAAAGGGCGTACTTCAATTGTTATTGCACATCGATTATCAACCATTGAGAATGCTGATGAAATACTAGTTATTGATGCCGGAGAGATTATAGAACAGGGAACACATCATGAATTACTTCTAAAAGATGGTGTTTATAATAAATTATATCAAGCAAATCATTTATAAGCTGTAATGTTGTTATAAGAAATAGTTCATTAATCATTATTAAACTCAATAGAATATAGGCAATTTAGGAGATAAGATATTACATGAGTTTTAAAAGAATTGTTACAGATTGTGCTTGTTTATTTGTGAAAGATAAAAAAAAGAAATATTTTCTAACCAAAAAGTATGGTAGCACTCCACCGTATATTTTGTCTAAAAAGAAAGCTAAAGTATATCAAGATATTTATATTCCTATTTATAAGCATAATGTTCGATTATGTCCTGTTGAGCCTGAAATTTATAATAAAAAGGGAGAAAGATTAAGAGTTATTTTTTTAAGGGATAATTACAAACCGAATGCATCTTCACAAACAAGTAATCTGATATATTGGGATAAATATAATTTTGAACTTCCATTGCATCTTTATACTCATGGACGTATGTTGGAGACAATGGGATCTCCAACAGGCCGTTTTGGTGCTTTGGTTGAAACTAAAGGTATAAAGCCTGATAGTTATGAGATATTTCAAAAATATAGTGGATTAGAAAAAGATTTTGATTTGATTTTTACTTATGATGAACAACTTCTAAATGAAATACCTAATGCAAGATTTGTTCCTTTTTGTGCCGATATAAAGCTTTTTTCTGGTGATTTTGTAATGCTACCGAACTTAGATGAGATATTTCAACAAAATTTGTTTTATGAAAAAAATAAAGATATCTCAATATTATCGTCAAATAAAAAATTATGTGAATTGCATCTAAAAAGAATTTTAACTGCGATTAAATTAAAAAATCATCCTAAGGTTGATACTTTTGGAACTTTTGATGGTGGAGAGTTTGTTAATCCTTATGAAACATTGAAAGATTACCGTTATTCTATTGTGTTTGAAAATGAAATATCTGGGTATTGTTTTACTGAAAAGTTGACAAATTGTTTTGCCACACAAACTGTGCCTATTTATATAGGTGCTAGTAAAATAAATCAATTTTTCGATGAAGATGGTATCATTAGAGTTAAAGAAAGCGAAATTGATAACATCGAAAATATTATTAAACAATGTTCAGAAGCTGATTATATATCCAGAAAAAACGCAATTATGAAAAATTTCATGACTGTTCAACAATTTAGTAATAATGAAGACTATATGTACAAAACATATATAGAAGGTTATTTTTAAATAATTCAAAGTGGTTATTATAGATGATAGATGTAACTAAGTTCATAGAAGGTAAAAAAACTATTATTGATAATGAAAGTAATGATACTAATACACAATGGCATATTTTGCTATGCTTTGATGATAATTATGCTTTACCAGCTGGCGTTAATATGTATTCTATTATTAGCAATAATCCAAATAAAAAATTACATTTTCATTTATTTATGCAAAACGTATCAAATGATAATAAATGTAAAATAGAACAGCTTTCATCAAATCATGTTTCAATAACGCAATACTATCTGAATGATAAATTTAAGATTCACGCTAACAATACAAAATATTTTCCTATTTCTGCTTGTTTGCGAATTATTGCTCCATTAGTTATTCCTAAAGAAGTTACTAAATTACTTTATGTTGATAGTGATACTTTATGTTTGGCATCATTGGATGAACTATTTAGTTTAAATATAGCTGGTAAAGTTATTGCTGCAGTACCTGATGTTGAAAATACACAAAATTCCCAATGTAAAAAATTTCAAATTGAGTATGGTAGTTATTTTAATTCTGGAGTTTTGTTATACAACTTGAAAAAGTGGAATGAGGCTAATATCACAGAAAAAGCACTTAATTTATTAAATGAAGGGATTGCTTATAAATTTCCCGATCAGGATGTGCTAAATATTTTATTAAGTAATAATATTTATTACTTACCCACAAAATATAATTGTCTTACTTTGTTAAGTGTTGGCGGCCATGAGGATCAGCAAAAAGCTGAAAAGGGTGCAGTTTTTATACATTATACTTCGGGAAGTAAACCTTGGTTTAAACTCTATTTGACATCAATTTATCAAAATTTTATTGATGGCTCACCTTGGTATCAAGCCAAGCTAGCCTTAGCAAATAATCTTTCCCCATCTACAACCAGACGTTATGCTAAATTTTTAATCACTCAAAGAAAATATATCTGTGCTTTTCTTTACTACTTGTTATATTTAAAACATAAATTATTTAAAAAATAATCAAACAATGATCATTTTTTTATATTTATCCTAATAAGTAGTTTTAGATAATCAATATATTTATAATTAAAAAGTTACTAAAGGCATATATGAATAATACTCCTCTTATATCCGTAATTATACCAGCATACAATACAAGAGATGTTATTGAAAAAACATTAAAATCAATAGAAGAGCAAACGTATCAAAATTATCAAATAATCATTATAGATGATGGTTCAACTGATGACACAGGTATATTTATAGATGAATACCAACAAAAAAATGCTAAAATTATTGTTTATCATCAGAATAACAGTGGTGTGTCTGCTGCCAGAAATAATGCTCTTAAATATGCGTCAGGTGAGTTTATCTGTTTTTTAGATAGTGATGATACTTATGAATCTTCTTTTTTTGAGAAAATGTTAATTCGCCAACAACAAACCAATTTTAACATTGTTTATTGTGGTTTTTATCGAGTAAAAAAGAATGAAAGTATTAAAGAATATTTACCTTTTGAAGAGGGAAATATACTTAATAGTTTTATCAAAAAAAGTTTTCATATTTCAGGCATGCTAATTAAGCGTTCTTTTTTAATCGATAAAAATATTACTTTTGATACTGATCTTAAAATTTGTGAAGATATTTTTTTTACTATTAAAGCTATAAGCCAATGCGAAGTTGCTGTAGTTAAAGAACATTTATTCAACTATTTATATAGAGAAAAATCAGTAACAAATTCAATTGCTACTATTGAATTATATTTACAGAATATAGTAACTTGGGAACGAATTGAGTTTTATTTGAAGCATAATTACAATAAAAACGACAAAGAAGAGATTCACCAGCGAGTTCAATCTATAGTAATTAAATTAAAAGTAAGACTTCTTATTGAATATTTAAAAAAATTTAATTATAAAAAAATTTATTATTATTTAAATAAAGATCTTAAATTTACTAGTGATATGAAATTGGTAAATAAAAAGTACTTACCAAAAAGTGATATCAAAAAAATGAATATAATAAAAAGTAATTGTCTAGTTATTTGGTTTTGGGGTAGTTTGTACTATCGATATATCAGGCGTGAAACTGGAAAATAACTCAATATATAAACAGTAATTTATTGTTAATGCTATAACAAGGAATTTATATGAAAAATGAAGTGATAAATATAGCCTTTTGTACTGATGGTAATTATCTCGAATATGTAGCTATAGCAATAAAATCAATTCAATTAAATAATTTAGGTAACCATCTTCAATTTCATGTATTTCTTTATGATGTTCCAAAAGAAGCTGTTCATAAATTACAACAATTGAATGTTTCTATTAAAAGTTATTTTATTGAAAACAATGAATTAGATAAATACCAAACTGAACACCAATTACAGCATATCAATCGATCAATGTATATTCGACTTCTTGTGCCTCGATTACTGAAGAATGAAGTTGATAAATTTATATATTTGGATGCTGATATATTATGTTTTCGTGATATATCATTAATTAATCAGATTGATATTGATTCAGTGGTTTGTGCTGTTGTCTCTGACTCTCTAATTTCAAAAAATATTGAAAAAAATATTACTCGTTTGGAGTTAAGTTCAGATAATTATTTTAATTCCGGTTTTCTCTATATTAATACAAAAAATTGGTGTGATTCTGACATAGAAAATAAAGTTAATTTAGTTTTGTTAAATCCGCAACAATATAGACTTGTTTACCCTGATCAGGATGCCTTAAATCTTATTCTTCAAAATAAAGTTAAGTATATTGATTGTAGATGGAATTATTTATTTACATGGATGACTGAAACAGAAAAGAATAAAATCTTTGATAATGAAGATATTCTACCATTTTTTATCCACTTTACTGGTGCTAGAAAACCTTGGTATCAAGAACATAAAGGAATAGCACAAAATTTATATGTATTTTATAAGCATTTTACACCATGGGCTAATAAACCTTTAGAAAGTTATCTACCTAGAATGAGAGTTAATGACTATCGTATATATGCGAAATCATTCTTTAGAAAAGGTGACTTTTATAAAGGAATAAAATTTTTCATTCAATACTTATTATTAAAATACAGAAAAAAGAAATAAAATATCATAGGAATTCTAGTTATGAGTCATTTTTCTTGGCAATTAAAGTTTATTCGAAAAAAAATAAAACTATATTTTTTTAACTTTTTAAATAAAATTCTAATGTGTTTCTTTCCTAAAAGAAAAACGATATTTGAACTGTCAAAAATAAAAACTATTTTAATAGCTCGTAATGATAAAATTGGCGACATGGTTGTAACTACCGCTTTAATAAAAAATCTTGCTCAAGCTGGTTATGATGTTTATGTTTCTTCGCAACAATCAAGTTTAGAAATTCTTAAAAATAATCCTAATGTTATAGAAACATTTAGTTATAATGATTATTCATTAAAGGATTTATTTAAAACTATACAAAAAATCAGAAAGCATCATTTTGATTTAGTAATTGATACAAGACCATTTTATTCATTTGAAATGCGTAAAATTATATTTTGTGCATTTACTAACTCAACTCATTTGATGGGGTTTAATAAAAGTAATGTAAAATCATATAATATTTCAATTCCTTATTATAATAATGTTCATATTACTAATCAATTAAATAAAATATATGAGTATATGAACATTAAAAATTATGGTGAAAACTATGATCTTTATACTTTAGATAATAATAAAAAAAATGTTGATGATTTTATATTAGAAAATAATATAGATAAATTTGTTATTATTAACCCTTTTGGTGGAGCAAGAAAGCGTGAATTGTCTCAATGGCAAATGGAGCATATTGTTTCACTCATGAAAAAAAACAAACCAGATCATAAAATTATTTTTATTGGTGAACCCAATAAACTTAAAAATGTTAAACTTGACTTAGGATTAATATTTAAATCAAACACCATTTTAGATGTCATTGCTTTAATCAAAAAAGCTGAATATGTTATTACTGTTGATACTTCTATAGTGCATATTACAGCAGCATTCAATAAACCATGTTTAACCATTTATTCAGAATCAAATCTATTTGAACAAACAGACGATTTTAATTTAATAATGCGTAAAAAATGGAAAGACTATTACCGACAAACGTGTAATAATTTGGTAGATAGTTCCTATTTGAAAAAAAATAATCTATTAGTAGAAATACCATATTGTTATGATCAAATTTGGTCTCCTAATAATCCGAATGCGAAACAAATTGTATTTTATAAAACTTTTTTAGCAAAAGTAGACAATGATGAATTTAGCAGATGTATATCACCTTATTTAGGATAAATTCACTTAATTAATATACAAAATAGTAATATTGTGATGATCATAATTGTAAAAGAGGATGATGCAATAATTTATTTTTAATTAACTGTTAATAAAATTGGTAATAAATAAAAACTCAAATTTTAATTCTTATGCTATATCTGGCAGTTTCAAGTAGTTAATATACTATGCTTTGTAGATACCTATATTTTGAAAATATTAATTGATATAGTATATTAAGTTTTTTTAATTATTCAATTCAGCAATAATAAATTCATCTCATTTTTGAAATGAGTCATTATATTTTCATAACATTTTATTTTTCTTAGAATATATTTTCTTAATTTTATTGGTGTGTTGAACTTAGCTTTTTATTGGGTATATTTAAGTGATTGATGATTTTGCAGAGGATGGTTTACTTGCTAAGGCTATAGATGGGTTTGTGGCAAGAGAGCCACAACGCAATATGGCAAGTAAAGTCTCTGAATCAATAAAAAAACAGCATGCTCTTGTTGTTGAGGCTGGAACTGGAACAGGTAAAACTTTTGCTTATTTAGTACCCGCACTGCGTAGTGATAAAAAAGTAATACTTTCAACTGGCTCTAAAAATTTACAGGAACAGTTATTCAGCAAAGACTTACCAATAATAAAAAAAGCATTAAATTACACTGGCAAGATATCTCTTCTTAAAGGTAGGTCGAATTATCTTTGTTTAGAACGATTGTATAATCAATATGCAGCTGCAGGAGATCTTGATAAAGATTTACGTGTTGATTTAGTTCGTGTCAAAAATTGGTCAATTAAAACCAAAGATGGAGATATTAGCAAATGTATAACTGTCACGGAAGAAAACCCAATTTGGCCAGTATTGACCAGTACAAACGAAAGCTGTCTAGGAAGTGACTGCGAACATTATAATGATTGTTATGTTGTTAAGGCTCGTAAGCGTGCTTTAAATGCGGATATTGTGGTTGTTAATCACCATCTATTTTTAGCCGATGTTGTGGTAAAAGATACAGGTTTTGGTGAGCTTATTCCTAAGGCTGATGTAATGATTTTTGACGAAGCCCATCAGTTACCAGATCTGGCTTGTCACTATTTTGGACAACAGTTAACTAGTCGTCAGCTACTAGAACTTGCAAAAGAGATAACGCTTAGCTATCGTACTGAAGTAAAAGATATGTCTCAGCTACAGCAGTGTGCAGATAAATTGCAAAAAAGTGTTCAAGATTTGCGTATTGCAATTAATCAGCAACCACCTAAAGGTAATTTGCGAGTGTTATTCAAACAGCAAGCAATAAAAAAAGAGTTATCTTATCTTTTTGATGCATTAGATTTTTGTCGTGAGGTTTTAATGTTGGCAATAGGGCGATCTACAGCATTAGATAATTGCTTTGAACGAGTAAATCAATACATCAGCTTATTAAAAAAATTAAGTGAAACATATGTAACTGGGTTTAGTTATTGGTATGAATGTACTTATAATTATTTTGTTTTTGCGATAACACCATTATCAGTGGCCGATAAATTTTCTGAACTATTAGCACAACGTAAAGGTAGTTGGATTTTTACCTCGGCAACTTTGTCTGTTGATAATAAATTAGATTATTTTACTAAGCGCCTTGGTCTTACAAATGCCGAGTCCCTTATTTTAGAAAGCCCATTTGATTATTTACATCAAACTGTCATGTGTGTTCCGCGTTATATTCCTTCTCCTAATGAACAAGGTAATGCTGAAAAATTGGTCGATATATTATTGCCAGTTATTGAAGCAAACAATGGTCGTTGTTTCTTCCTATGTACTTCTTATGCCATGATGAATGCTTTAGCAAAACAGTTTAAAGAACTCACCAAATTACCAGTATTAGTACAAGGTGAAACAAGCAAAGTAAAATTACTTGAGCAATTTATACATAGCGGAAACGCCTTATTAATTGCTACCAGTAGTTTTTGGGAAGGTATTGATGTTCGGGGCGATACCTTATCTTGTGTTATTATAGATAAATTACCATTTACATCTCCAGACGATCCTTTAATAAAAGCTCGTATGGAGGATTGCCAAATGCAAGGTGGAGATGCATTTAATGATGTGCAATTACCTGAAGCTGTTATTACTTTAAAACAAGGTGTAGGTCGATTAATTCGCCATCATAATGACCGCGGAGCAATTATTATTTGTGACAATCGCTTGGTTATGAGACCTTACGGCGCAACCTTTATTAATAGTTTACCTCCATCGCCAAGAACACGAGATGTAAATAAAGTTATTAATTTTTTATTATCTAAAACTAACTTATAAAATTAAATATTTTGGAAAAGAAATGAGTACTATCTTAGCTATTGATACCTCAACAGAAGCATGTTCGGTAGCTTTACTTTACCGTAATGAAATCACTCATGATTTCATTATATCAGCACGCGATCATACTAAGCAAATATTACCAATGGTGGATAAACTTCTTGCACTTTCAGATTGTTCACTTGCTCAAGTTGATGCCATAGCCTTTGGGCAAGGGCCTGGTAGTTTTACTGGCGTTAGAATTGGCATTGGTGTTGCACAAGGTTTAGCATTAGGCATTGACAAACCAATGATAGGAGTTTCAACGTTGATGACCTTGGCTCAAGGTGTATATCGAACACAAAAAGCCACAAAAGTCATTGCTACAATTGATGCCAGAATGGGTGAAGTCTATTTAGGACAATACTCTTACAGCAATAATCAATGGCAAACAGTTATTTCAGAATGTGTTATTGCACCTGAAAAAGTAATAGAAAAAGTGGAAAATATAGGTAATGATAGTTATTGTGCTGGCACTGGTTGGCAAACTTATCCAGATATGATTAAAGGAATAAGACAGAGTGATATCTTATTACCTCACGCACAGGATCTAGTCGTTCTTGCTAAGAATAAATGGTTAAAGAATGAAGTAGTTAATGTTGAGCAAGTAGAACCAACTTATTTACGTAACGAGGTAACTTGGAAAAAACTACCAGGTCGTTAATAACAAGTAAATATTAAAAAGCCACCAAATGGTGGCTTGAATTTAATACACTCGTTTACATTATTCTTTAAATAAACCTAAATGCTCTTTTGCATAAGCTTCAAAATCGGTACAACCACCGATTGGTTTTTCATCAATAAAGATTTGAGGTACTGTTTCAACAGGTTTACCTACACTTTTAGACAGATCTTCTTTAGTAATGCCTTCTGCGTTAATATCAACATAACGATAAGAAAAATCATCACGTTCTTGAGAAAGTTTTTCAGCTAGTTCTTTAGCTCGAACACAATAAGGACAACCTTGACGCCCAAAAATTACAGTATACATTTTCACCTCGAATAAGTTTTTTACATATAAATACTATACGTTACTTTAAATTAAAGAAAAGTTGTTAAATATAGTTAATTAAATAGATTATATCTATTAATAATGAAATTGAAAAGCTAACGTGGCTACAAGACTTTACAAAAAGTTGGGGAAAGAAGTTTATTGTAAAATAGTCTAGTATCGTTACATGCTATAAAACTATTTAAAAAATCGCAAAATTGATATTAACCGACTTATTTATATTAATAAATTGGTAGAAATAAGTATAAGGAATAATGAAGTTATGATAGAATATAGACTGAAATCATGCACCTTAGAATACTGACGATTTTGTAGATCATTATTTTTTAAAATTACCACGAAATGCTTTATATGCAGTATTTCCTTTTAATGTTAAATCCTTCAATTGTAAATCTAACTTTATTACCAAAATAGCTGTATTCCCCGTTAGTATAAAACTAAAATTCATAAAAACTAGCTTAATCTTACTATCACAATTGGCTATAATTAGTTGCAGCTTGCAATACTAACAGCGACGTCAAGTCGGGTTATTACAGGGAATGCACCGCAAATGGTGGCATTATCGAGTGCAGATAAACATGGTTTTACTGTCAACGATGTTTTTTATAATGAGGTGAGTGGTACTATAAAATCTAGTGAAGTGAAAGGATTTGATAGTAATTTAACGCTTAATGAATTTTAAAGTGGTAATTTATACATCAAACAATTTAGATAGGATTGAGAATTATAATAATATAGATAATGCTGATCCACAGCATCCGTTTAAAGTTGAATCGACTTATTATTGGTGGTATGACAATAGCGGAAGACGCATAACTGATGATGATAAGAAAAAATTATAGGTTGTGACAGCGGCATTTCAATGCCATTAAAACTTACCATAAAAACCAATGTATGTAGCATCAATACCTTACCAATTCTATAAACAGAGGAAAAGTTAACCACACATACAGTGGTTCGATTGGTTAAGGATTTTTATATGCTTAACAAAACTTTACAAAAAAGTAGGTGAAAAATGAAATTTTTATTCTAAAATAAAGTTGAATTATTATACATTATAGTTCCATTTTGGAATTACCAAAAATGATGTTAATTGTTTATTTTATAATAATAAATCAATAAAAATAAGTATGAGGAATAATAAAGTTATGATAAAATATGGACTTAATCGGGCATCGGGCATCGGGCATCGGGCATCGGGCATCGGGCATCGGGCATCGGGCATCGGGCATCGGGCATCGGGCATCGGGCATCGGGCATTTTGTTAATCGTTTTATTTCACCTTTAATATTACGGCAAAACGTTTTATTTTTACTGTTATCTTTTTGTTTTAAACACTTCCGTTGCAAATCTCACTTTGTTGTCAAAATAACGACACTCATAGCTCACTCAAAACCGAAACTTACTCAAATAATGGGTTTAATCTTATTATCACAATGGATACTCGTTGGCTCAGCTAATGCAATACTAACAGCAACTTCGAGTCAGATTATTACAGGAAATGCTCCGCAAGTGCTGGCGTTATCGAGTGCAGATAAACATGGTTTTACTGTCAACGGTGTTTTTTACAGTGAGGCGAGTGGCACTATAAAATCTAGTGAAGTGAAAAAATTTGATGGTAATTTAACGCTTAACGATTTTAAAGTGGCGATTTATACTTCAAAAAACTTAGATAAAGTTGAAAATTACAGCGATATAGATGGTGATAGTGCCGATCCACAGGAGCCGTTTAAAGTTGAATCGACTAATTATTGGTGGTATGACAATAATGGTGTAAGAATAATAGGTAATGATAAGAAAAAAATGATAGGTTGTGGTAGTGGCTTTTCAATGCCATTAAAGCTCATCATAAAAACCAATGTTAGTGCCCATTCAGCATACGGAATACCTGATGTAGGTAAGCAAATTACCCTAGCTAAGACCTACCAAATAGCACCAAAATCGCAAATTTGTTATGCAAAACCGAATGATGTGATTGTTTCACCTAATCTACAATGGCGATCATATGATCCTAATTTGGCATCTAACCCAATTTCAGGACCTTGGGCTTGGAATGGTACGAATATAAGCCGACATCCTAACGCTGGTGGAGGGTATAGCGCTGATTATGTTTATAACTGGGGATTTAAAGCTAATCCAATAGAATCAGGTAAAACATTTCCAACAACTGGCTTTCCTGGAGCTAAATTTCAATTAGTGATGATAGGTGCACAAGATGATTATCGTTATCAAATACTCAATAACCCAGGTGGAGGTGTTTCTGTTGATCAAAATGGGGTGGTAGAACTTAATAGTAAGCCGTCAGGAAATGTTACGGTGAGGACAACGTTAAAAAGAGATACTTCAATCATTCATGATTATATATTTAACCCAACTTCTGTGTGGTTAGAACCTAAAAATAACGACAATATAACTTTATCTAATGCAATCAATTTATGTGGAGGAATGGATAATATACCTTTACGTAAAGATTATACTAATTCTCCAGCTATTAATGTTGCAGAAAATCAGAATTGGAAAATTTATCCCAATAGTTTTACGCGATCAATTGGCGGTTCAGTTATGGGGGAATGGGGCTGGCTATCGAATAAAAACTATCCTAAATCAAATTGGCCTAAAGATAATACTTACTATGTTCTTTTTTGGACTAGAGAAATAGATTACGCTAAGTATAATATTTATTTTACAGTTAACTTATCTGGTTATGTTTCTACACGTGAAGCTGAAAAGGGTGACAATAGTAAAATAGCGTGTAAACGTTAATGATTCTACAATATATGATAATATCGAGTTATATAAAACTCAGGTTAACTGAAACGTAACTCTCTGAATCAGTGACGGCTATTTTTATGATTTTAGCGCCATATTGCCTTCTGGTGATAAGGCGCTATTTTTTTATGTTTTCCATTACCATTGTTTCTCAAATTACGATAAATAACACAACAAGTAGTTCCTACATATTACTCAGTAAACTCACCTCTTTTAAGAACATTAGTTGTATAAAGAATTCACACACTATCATGAAATACTATCTATCATATAACTGTACCATCGGGCGCTAGTCTGCACTTTTTTAATGGTCAAGGCTCGCATATTCATATGAATATCCTTACTGTATTAGTTCTCTAGCCTACTACTCTTTACCATTTAACTTGCGGTGTATAATTTAAGCAAAAACTATGGAGGATGAATTCGATTTTTGTTCAATAGGATAAAAATTGTTTGTCAAAAACTTTCAGATAACTATGTGTTTTAGTATAAAACTACTTATAATTAATTTTGATATCATATAAAGTAATTAAACCGTTTGGCGAGTATTGTTTTTAAAATTATAGTACTTATTTAATTTTATTATGTTTATTTCTTAGTAGACGTTATAATCTTCATGAATTAACTAGCTGGATATGAATATGTTAAAAAAATTGATATTGATTGCTTTGTTGTTACCTATCACCGTATTTGCTGCTAAAAAAGAGTGTGGGATTAAGCCCAGTTATGACATTACGATAAATAGAGAAAGTGTACATATTTTTGATAAAAAAAATGATTTAATTATCATGCCAAATGGTAATGTCATTTTAAATAAAGAAACGATATCACTTAATCCATCATTACAAAAAGAACTGATTCAATTTCAGCAAGATTTACGTCAACAGTTACCGCTACTAGAACAACAATCATTAAGCCTTTTAACTGAAGTTAAAGAAACTTTTGAAAAAGCAATAAAAAATCAATTGGGCGATGATAATGAGCTAAAAAGCGAGTTAAACAAATTATATAAACGTTTAGTCAAGTTGTTACATGCATCAATTATTACTGAAAATGGTAATACGCGATTTTCTTACCGACATTTTAATAATATCAAAAAAGATGGAGAAGATATTGGTCAACGCATTTTTTATAATGTTGTGGGCGGAAGTATTTTGCATTTCGAATTTTTTAAAAATTATGGAGCAATTAAACAAATTTCTAAAAATGAATGGAAGGCTCAAAAACCTAAATTAAAAGCTTTTGATGCTCATATTTGTTCAGTTATTACAGATATTGATGCTCAATACAAACAAATATTGAATCAACTTAATCAATCAATTCATAACTAAATAGACATTAATAAAAACTTTTGCGAAAATGATACCTCTAATAAGATAGTTAAACGGAAGCTTATGACTGCACATATAATTGATGGGAAAGTATTAGCACAACAAATACGAACTGAAATTGCTAATAAAGTCAAAATGCGTATTGAAAAAGGTCTATCAGTCCCAGGATTAGCTGTAATTCAAGTCGGTTCAGACCCTGCATCAAAAATCTATGTTAAAAATAAGCAAAAGGCTTGTGATGATGTTGGTTTTGTTTCATTTGCTTATGACTTTACCTCGACGACCACCGATGAATTATTAGCATTAATTGATGAACTAAATCAACGTTTAGATGTGCATGGTATTTTAGTACAACTGCCTTTACCTGATAATATTGATAAAACAAAGGTTCTTGAACGTATTGATCCAAGTAAAGATGTTGATGGTTTTCACCCATATAATATTGGACACTTGCTACAGCGTGATCCAATCTTGCGACCATGTACTCCTTATGGCGTAGTCAAAATGCTAGAATCCACCGGCATAAATCTGTCAGGTTTAAATGCTACCGTTGTAGGAGCATCAAGCATTGTGGGTCGTCCAATGGCATTAGAGTTATTATTATTAGGTTGCACAACAACCATTACCCATAGTCGTACTATTGATTTAGCAAAACATGTTAGCAATGCAGATATTGTTGTTGCGGGAGTAGGCATTGCTAATTATGTTAAGGGTGAGTGGATAAAGCCAGGTGCAATCGTCATTGATGTTGGTATCAATCGTTTGCCAGATGGTAAACTTGCAGGTGATGTAGAGTTTGATGTTGCTGTTAAAAGAGCTGGATGGATCACACCTGTTCCTGGTGGTGTTGGTCCAATGACTGTTGCTATGTTAATGAGCAATACACTAGAAGCATGTGAAAAATTTGGTAAATAATTTATATTAATCAAGATTTACTAAATTTTATTCAAAAGATATATATTAAAAAAAGGATTATGCAATGATTATATTTCACACTAATTTAGGTGATATTAAAATCAAAACTTTTGATGATAAGGCGCCAGAAACTGTTAAAAATTTTGTTGAATATTGCAAAGAAGGCTTTTATAACAACACAATATTTCATCGTGTTATTAATAATTTCATGATTCAAGGTGGTGGTTTTGAGCCTGGAATGAACCAAAAAAAGACAAAATCACCAATTAAAAACGAAGCAAATAACGGTCTAAAAAATGAACGTGGTACTTTAGCAATGGCACGTACATCAGATCCTCATTCGGCAACTGCGCAATTTTTTATCAACGTGGTTGATAATGATTATCTCAACTTTCGCTCTGCGGACATTAATGGTTATGGCTATTGTGTTTTTGCACAAGTTGTTGATGGGCTTGATGTGGTTGATAAAATAAAAGCTGTTAAAACAGGACGCAGTGGTATGCATTCTGATGTTCCTGTTGAAGATGTTATTATTACGAGTGTCACGGTTGAATAATCCTGTTCGTTATTTTATTGCTGATATCCATTTAGCAGATAATGAGCCTGCTTCAGGTTATATTAATATAACCGCAGGCTTTTTGTCTTTTTTGGATACTTTGCCCGACAACTGCGAGCTTTATATTCTAGGCGACCTTTTTGATTACTGGGTTGGGGATGATGTAAAAACAAACTTACATTATCAAATTGCGCAGGCTTTACAAGCCTTATCAAAACGTAATATAAGAAAATATTTCGTCCATGGTAATCGTGATTTTTTATTGGGAAAAAAGTATGCACAACAATGCGAAATGACCTTACTGCCTGAGATTAATTGCCTTTCTAATCAAGGAAAAAACATCATTTTTTTACATGGTGATTTACTGTGTATTGACGACCATCAATATCAAAATTTCCGAAAAGTTATGCATAATAAATGGCTTCAAAAATTATTTTTATTTTTACCACTTTTTATTCGGTTGAAAATTGCAGCTAAGTTACGAAAAAAAAGTAGTCAACATAATCAACTCAAATCTGAAAATATCATGGATGTGAATCAGCAAGCAGTTATTGAAATGATGGTTAAACATAATGCAGATATTATGGTGCACGGTCATACACATAAACCTGCTGTACATCATTTTCAAATTGAAGGCAACACTGCAACTCGTGCGGTGCTTGGTGCTTGGCATGATGGCGTGACATATATTAAACAAGCGGAAAATAGTAATACTTTAGAACTTTATAACCATTCTTTTAAATAGTCACTTTGTAAAACATGTTCGGTCTTACCAAACTCAATCAGCTTGCCTTGATCTAAAATTGCAACATTATCGGCTATTTGTTTAACTTCATTAATATTATGTGTTACATAAATAATGGGTATATTTAGCTCATTAGTTAATTTATTAATATAAGTTAACAATTCTTTTTTTCTTGGCATATCTAGAGCTGAAAGCGGTTCGTCCATTAATAGTAGTAAAGGGTTGGTTAATAGTGCTCGACCAATTGCTACTCGCTGTTTTTCTCCACCAGATAACATAGCAGGATAACGATTTAATAATGGTCGGACATTAAGTACATTAACTATTTCATCAAATCTTGATTGCTTGAAATTTTTAGCACCATAAATCAGATTTTTAATAACTTTATAATGAGGGAAAAGTAATGCATCTTGAAAAACGGTACCAATATGCCGATTTTCAGGAGTAACAAAAAGGTGTTTATCGCAATCAACTAGTGGTAAGCCATTCAACTGGATTTGGCCTTGATCAGGTTTAATTAATCCATTAACAAGGTTTACTAGTGTGGATTTTCCTGAGCCAGAAACGCCTAAAATAGCAGTAACCCCTTGGCAGGCTATCTCATGATTGAATTGGAACGAAAACGAAGCAAGTTGTTTGCGAACATCTATTTTTAACATATTGATTATCCTGCTAACTTCTTTTTATGCCATCGATTTAACAATTCGGATAAAAAAAGTGCGATTAGCGATAACACAATCGAAATAATACACAGTCGCAATGCACCTTGTTCACCATTGGGAATTTGTAACAACGTATACATTGCTAATGGTAAGGTGCGAGTTTCATCTTGAATATTTGACACAAAAGTGATTGTTGCACCAAATTCCCCTAAGCAACGGGCAAAACCCAATACAATTCCCATAAGAATACCAGGAAAGGCTAATGGTAAAGTAATAGTTATAAAAACTCGCCACTTATGGGCTCCAAGAGTCCGAGCAACGTTTTCAAGGCGTGTATCAATTGATTCAATGGCTAAACGAATTGAACGCACCATTAATGGAAATGCAACTACAGCCGAAGCTAAAGCTGCACCTTGCCAATTGAAGCTAAAACTAATATTTAAATGGCTACTCAACCACTCGCCAATAACGCTACGTCGTCCCATGGTTATTAACAACAAATAACCTAAAACAACTGGTGGTAAAACAAGAGGAAGATGTACGATGCTATCAAATAGCGATTTACCAAAAAATTGACAGCGTGCCAATATCCAAGCGGTTAAAATTCCTATTGGCAAACTAAAACCAATTGCTGTGGCGGCTATCTTTACACTAAGTAGTAAGGTTCGCCATTCAAATTCAGTTAATAACATAGTTTTATAAAATTATTTACTTATTAAATTACTTTGTTATAAATCCATATTTTTCAAAAATAACTTTAGCTTGTGGTGAATTTAAATATTGATAAAAATCAGTTGCTTTCGGATTTAACAAAGTGATGGGATATTCGATAGACTTAAATGTATCTTCAGGAAAGGATCCAATTATTTTTACTTTATTGCTTATTTTTGCATCGGTACTATATACAATACCAAGCGTAGCTTCATTACGTTCAACTAGTACCAAAGCGTCTCTTACATTGCTCGCTGGGGCAAATTGTGGCGATAATTTATTAAATACCCCTAAATTAGTTAATGATTCTTTTGCATACATTCCTGCTGGTACATGATCAGGATCACCAATAGCTATTCTTTCACCTTTAGGTAAAATAATTTCCCAATTGGTATTTTTATTAATTGAAACATTCTCTAAATGTGAATTTTGAGGAGCAATAAGCACCAATGTATTTTTTAATAAATCGTGTTTATTTTTAGTTAAATTATGCTCAATAAGATAAGTCATCCACTTTTGATCAGCTGACATAAATATATCCGCAGGTGCACCTTGTTCAATCTGTTTAGCTAATACTGATGATGAAGCAAATGAGAATACAATATTTGTATCTTTATGTTCTGTTTTATAAGCTGCAGCGATATCTTGCATAGCATTAGTCAATGAGGCAGCGGCAAATATAGTCATTTTTTCAGCAGCTGAAACTGAAAAAGTTATTGCCATCATTAAGATAATTCCAATAATTTTTTTCATTCTGTTCCTCACAATAAAATTGAGTTAATTTTAACTGTTAATATTATTTATCTAATTGATTATTATGGTTTATTAAGTTATTTTGGACATTATTAAATAACCGATATATAAAATATAACATATCGATGCTAGCAGAATTTATATATAAAGTACAATTAAAATTCATTTAAGCTGATACGATATGACAATCAACAAAATTTTTACCAAGTTTTGAAGGAATGCCAAAAAGGGTCTACAATAATCACTATTATCTCTTCCAAATTGATTAGTCGGTTCTTCATGGTGTTAAATTATGTTTTCTCCTGAAATTTTATTAACGTTAAATATAAAACAGCAGTTATTTACTGATCCAAGGCGTATTGCGTTATTAAAAGCAATTGAACAGACGGGGTCATTAAGTCAGGCTGCCAAGCAAATTGGTATTAGCTATAAAACCGCTTGGGATGCCATTAATGAAATAAATAAATTAGCACCTAAACCTTTTTTAATTACCGCAATTGGTGGTAAAAATGGAGGAGGCACTAAACTGAGTGCTTATGCAGTTAGATTTATTCAACTCTATGATCTATTAACTCAACTACAACAAAATGCTTTTAACATACTAAATGATGACAAAGTACCTTTAGATGATATTTTAAAAGCAACAGCTAGACTATCATTACAAACTAGTGCACGAAATCAATTATATGGTACGGTTAAGCAGATTCAAACAAACGATGTCGCTGGTTTTATTACAGTGCTACTTAGTGATAATCAAACTGAGTTAAAAGTTTACATTACTCAGTCAAGTATTGAACGGCTAAAGTTGAGTACGGACAAAACAGTATTGCTGTTAATTAAAGCTCCATTAATTGAATTAAAAAATGAAATCGAGAACGAAAACTGCTTGTCGGTTACCGTTGAAAAAATCACTACTGATGGCAATTGGAGTGAAATTGCTTTTACACTATCTTCTGGCATAGTGCTTTATGCTAACAAATTAGCCAGTGAAGTAAAAAAGTCGGCTTTAGCTACAGGCAAACAATCAAAACTATTTATTAATCCACAAAATATTATTGTTGCGACATTAGTTTAGCAATATGAGGTTATCATGCTACAAATAGAAAACGCACATTTTAAAATTAGTGACTACCTAGTTTTTACCATTGAATCACTTACAATAAATCAAGGAAGTAATGTTGCATTTGTGGGGCGTAATGGCAGCGGTAAATCTATATTAGTTAAAGCATTGGCTGGTGAGCAAACATTATTATCAGGCAAAGTAATTAATCAATTTAACTCCATAGCACACATATCGTTTGAACAGCTACAAAAACTAATTGATGATGAATGGAAACGCAATAATACAGATATGCTAAGCGAAGGTGAAAACGATACAGGATTAACCACTCAGCAAATTATACAAGAAAATAATTTTAATCAAGTACTTTGCCAAAAATTAGCAACACAATTTGGAATTGAACACCTATTAACGAAACGCTTTAAATACCTTTCAACTGGTGAAACACGCAAAGCCTTAATCTGTCGAGTTTTGATGCAGCAACCTGATTTTCTGATATTAGATGAGCCTTTTGATGGCTTAGATGTGACATCACGTGAAAACTTAGCCGAAATACTAGCAGATCTTGCTAAGCAAGGTATCACAATTGTCCTTGTTTTAAATCGATTTAATGAAATTCCTACTTTTATTGAAAATATTGGCATATTAGCCGATTGCCAACTATTGAAAATTGATACAAAAGATACAATCTTAAACGATACAACTGTTAAGCAATTAGCTGATTTGGAAAATATTTCCAATATGCCATTACCAGAAGCCGACGAACCACCAACTCAATTAGCGGATCAATTAGATCGAGTCATATTAAATAATGGTTATGTATATTATGATGATAAAGCAATCATTAATGGATTAACTTGGCGAGTAAAAGCCAAACAAAATTGGCAAATAGTTGGACCTAATGGCGCAGGTAAATCAACGTTATTAAGTTTAATAACTGGCGATCATCCGCAAGGGTATAGCAATGATCTCACTTTATTTGGTCGTAAACGAGGTTCGGGTGAAACGATTTGGGATATTAAACGCCATATTGGTTATGTTAGTAGCAGCTTACATTTGGCTTATCGAGTTAGTTCTAGCGTTAAAACTGTGTTATTGTCAGGCTATTTTGATTCGATTGGTGTCTACCAAGCTACCAGTGATAAACAAGCTAAATTGGCTGATGAATGGCTACAATTACTAGGGTTACAAACGCAGGCGGATAAACCCTTTCAATCGCTTTCTTGGGGACAGCAAAGATTAGTATTGATTGCCAGAGCGTTGGTTAAACATCCGACACTGCTTATTTTAGATGAGCCGTTGCAAGGGCTCGATCATCTTAATCGAGAATTAGTAAAACGTTGGATAGATCGTTTAATTAGTGAAGGGTACACGCAGTTGCTATTCGTGTCTCATCACGCAGAAGATGCGCCAAAATGCATCACTCACCGATTGACTTTCATCCAAAACTTGGATCATAGCTATCAATATCAAATCGAACAGTTAAATCGAATGATTAGTTAAAACTATCAAAAGTAGCGTTAAAGATAGGAATAAACATTAAAATAAAAGGGATTTTTTTTTGAAATTTTATCTTGATAATTGAAAAAAGTTTATAAAGACTATATTTATAAAGTTATCCCCGTTGCCTGTGGATAACTCTGTGAGTATTTTATTGAAAAAAGCGCTAACCTCAGTAACTATCAGGATTTTTCTTAATTTGATTGTAACTTAATCATGAAATATTTTTTTGTTTTATATCAACATGTTATCGTAAATCAAGTTATAAATTAGTTGTCTTTTTTATAAATGAAAATGTTAATTGAACAAAAAATAGTAAATTTTAAAAGGTCAAGTCCTTTTGGGGATAATTTTTATTAATAGGTAAAATATTAGGTTGCGATGTAATGAAAAAATTTAAATTATGTTCCGAATTTAAGCCAGCGGGTGATCAGCCAGAAGCAATAAAAAGGATTAATCAAAATCTTGATGATGGGATTGCGCATCAAACACTATTAGGCGTAACTGGATCAGGTAAAACATTTACCATGGCAAATGTTATTGCTAAACATAATCGCCCTACAATTATTTTAGCACCAAATAAAACATTAGCCGCTCAGCTATATGGCGAAATGAAAGCCTTTTTCCCTGAAAATGCGGTTGAATACTTTGTATCTTATTATGATTACTATCAACCTGAATCTTATGTACCGTCAACCGATACATTTATTGAAAAAGATGCATCAATCAATGAACATATAGAACAAATGCGTCTTTCTGCCACTAAATCACTACTAGAACGACGTGATGTTGTAATTGTTGCTTCGGTGTCGGCAATTTATGGTTTAGGAGCACCAGAAACCTATATGTCGATGATATTACACCTAACAAAAGGCACCATAACCGATCAGCGTTCAATCTTAACTCGATTAGCTGAATTGCAATACACTCGTAATGAAATAGGTTTTAGTCGTGGTACATTCCGTGTTCGAGGAGATGTTATAGATATTTTTCCAGCTGATTCAGACGATCTTGCTGTGCGCGTTGAGTTATTTGATGATGAAGTCGATCGAATTGTTATGTTTGATCCGCTTACAGGTAATAGCATAAATGAAGTATCGCGGATAACAATTTATCCAAAAACGCACTACGTCACACCAAGAAACATTATGGAAAACGCTATTGCCCAAATAAAGCAGGAACTTAAAGAGCGTCAAAAAGTATTGTTAGACAATAATCGTCTATTAGAGGAGCAACGTTTAACTCAGCGGACATTATTTGATATCGAAATGATGACCGAATTGGGGTATTGCTCTGGGATTGAAAACTATTCACGCTTTTTAGCTCAGCGTAATCCAGGCGATCCGCCAGCAACCTTATTTGATTATTTGCCACCTGATGGATTACTGTTTATTGACGAATCTCACGTGGCTATTCCACAATTAGGGGCAATGTATAATGGTGACCGTTCACGTAAACTTAATCTGGTTGAATATGGCTTTCGTTTGCCATCAGCACTAGACAATCGACCGCTAAAATTTGCTGAATTTGAAAACATCATGCCACAAACGATTTATGTGTCAGCAACACCAGCTAAATACGAAATTGAAAAATCAGGTAATGAAATTATTGAACAAGTAGTTAGACCTACAGGTTTATTAGATCCTATTATCGAAGTTCGACCAGTTACGACGCAGGTTGATGATCTATTATCAGAAATCAAAATTCGTATTAATAACGAAGAGCGTGTTTTAGTGACCACATTAACTAAACGTATGGCAGAAAACTTAACTGATTATCTGTCAGAACATAATGTAACTGTAAAATATTTGCATTCAGACATCAATACGGTCGAACGTATGGAAATTATTCGTGACCTACGTTTAGGTAAAGTTGATGTACTTGTGGGCATTAACTTATTGCGAGAAGGTTTAGATATACCTGAAGTCTCACTAATAGCAATATTGGATGCTGATCGCGAAGGTTTTTTACGTTCAGAAAGTTCACTAATTCAAACCGTAGGGCGTGCAGCTCGTAATGTAAATGGTAAAGCCATATTATATGCTGATAGAATAACCCCTGCTATGCAAAAAACGATTGATGAAACTGCCCGTCGTCGTAAAAAACAGGAAGACTTTAATACAGCACACGGCATTACACCAAAATCAGTACGCAAAGAAATTAAAGACGTATTAGAGGCAGGTTTAAGTACCAAAAAATCAACAGCCAAAGTACAAGCATTTGAACCAGGCAAACCTTATCAGTATGTTTCAGTTAAAGAAGTACAGGCAAGAGTCAAAGAGCTTGAAGCAATGATGTACGAAGCGGCTAAGAATCTTGAATTTGAAAAAGCTGGTGTATTGCGTGATGAAATAAAAAAATTGCGTGCTGATTTTATTAAAGTATCTTAATAACTCATCTAACAAGGAAAATATGATGACAATAACACGAATTGATCCAGATAACCGCTGGTCTGAAGCAGTGATCCATAATAACGTTATTTATTACACAAGTGTTCCAGCTGATCTTGAAAATGACGCTTATGTACAGACCAAAAGTGCATTATCTGAAATTGACAAAATATTGGCTCGAGCTAACAGTGATAAATCACGTATATTAGATGTAACATTATTTTTAGTTAATAAAAGTGACTTTGCCGCTATGAATAAAGCATGGGACGAATGGGTAGCTAAAGGTAGTGCACCAGTACGTTGTACAGTGCAAGCTGGATTAATGAAAAAAGAATATTTGATAGAAATTAAAATCGTGGCAGCAGTAAAAGGCTAACTCTTTCTTCACCGCCGATACTATATCGGCGGTATTACTTTGTTTATCATCTTCATTTTTCTGGGAACATGTGTTTTAATTGCTAACAGATAAAATCCTTACTATCCCCATTAATTAAATTTTAGTGTATACTTCGCATACATCTTATTTTAATTATTCATACATTTGCCATGCATACTCAACCTAGAATTGCCATTGTAATGGGTTCCAAAAGCGATTGGACTACTATGCAACACGCAGCCGACATCCTTGATGCGTTAACAATTCCTTATCATGTTGAAATCGTTTCTGCTCACCGTACCCCTGATAAATTATTTTGTTTTGCTGAAGATGCTAAACAAAAAGGCTTTGATGTAATCATAGCTGGTGCTGGCGGTGCGGCTCATTTGCCAGGTATGTTAGCTGCTAAAACGCTGATTCCTGTATTAGGTGTTCCGGTGCAAAGTGCTGCATTAAGTGGAGTAGATAGTCTCTATTCTATTGTTCAAATGCCTAAAGGTATTCCTGTTGGTACTTTAGCAATAGGTAAATCTGGTGCAGCGAATGCGGCATTACTTGCTGCACAGATTCTAGCTCTACATGATAAAGAAATATATCAACGTTTATCAACATGGCGATTAACTCAAACTGATGAGGTACTAAATAACCCAGATCCAAGAGTGAATGCATAATATGAAACTTCAATCTGTTTGTGTACTAGGTAACGGGCAATTAGGGCGAATGCTTAAGCAAGCAGGCGAACCAATAGGTATAAAAGTTTATCCAGTTGGATTAGATGTAGATCCTACCGCCATTCCATATCAACAGTCAGTAATAACAGCTGAAATTGAGCGATGGTCAGATACTCCGTTTACACAAATTTTAGCTAAACATCCGCATTTTGTTAATCGAGATGTCTTTCCTATTATTGCCGACCGTTTAACGCAAAAACAGCTACTTGACGAACTTGGTTTACCGACAGCGAAATGGTTTTCGCTTGATCACCCTCAAGATTGGTCAACGTTATTTACTGAACTTGGCGATCGATTAATTGTTAAACGTCGAACTGGCGGTTATGATGGGCGAGGGCAATGGCGAATTGCTATTAATGGTCCAATAACTGTACCTGATGATATCTATCAACAAGCTATCGTTGAACAGGCTATCCCTTTCGAAAAAGAGATGTCATTAATAGGCGCTCGTAATGCAAAAGGTGAAACAGTATTTTATCCCCTTACCAATAACTTCCACCAAGACGGCATCTTAAAAATAAGTGTTGTACAACCTAACGAATCTCATTCATTACAAATAAAAGCGGAGCAAATGCTATCTGCTATTATGCATAAATTGAATTATATTGGCGTAATGGCTATGGAATGCTTTATTGTTGGTAATGAACTACTGATCAACGAACTTGCTCCACGGGTACATAATAGTGGTCATTGGACGCAAAATGGAGCTTCAATTAGCCAATTTGAATTACATCTTCGGGCTATATTGGGACTTCCTTTGCCTAAGCCAGATGTATTTACGCCATCAGTTATGGTTAACTTAATTGGCACAGAATTAAATTTAAATTGGTTATCAATTGATTTGGTACATCTTCATTGGTATGAAAAAGAAGTTAGAGTTGGACGTAAAGTAGGGCATTTAAATTTAACCCATAACCAAACAAACAAATTGTTAAAAGCGTTAGAGAATTTAATACCGTTATTACCTAATGATTATCAAAAAAGTATTGAATGGGCAAAACAAACATTAGCAATTTGAAAACTTAAAACAATTTGAGTGATTAAATTAAGGATGAAACCATGATCAACTTTAACCAAAAAATTAATTATCAGCGTTATGCTAGCAAACAGCGTGAAGCTCTGTCTGATGAGTACTCAATAGTACGCTGTTTTGAAAGTGATCGTGGACGCATCATAAACTCAGCCGCTATTCGTCGCCTACAGCAAAAAACGCAAGTTTTTCCATTAGAACGAAACTCAGTAGTTAGAACAAGACTTACTCACTCTATGGAAGTGCAACAAGTTGGGCGATACATAGTCAAAGAAATCGTTAATCGCCTTGGCAATGCTGGAAAATTAAAAAAATATGGGCTTGATAATTGTATAATGGCGATTGAAAGCCTAGTTGAAATGGCTTGTTTAATGCATGATATTGGTAATCCTCCATTTGGTCATTTTGGTGAGGCCGCCATTAATAAATGGTTTACTCTACGTTTAGGTCTTGGCAAAGCAACAAATTATCGACTTCTTGAAATAAATGTTAGTGATAAAGAAGAAATAAAAGAACTTAAAACCAAAATCCGCCAAGATTTATCAAGTTTCGAAGGTAATGCACAAGCAATTCGTTTAGTGCATACAATATTACGGCTCAATTTAACTTACTCTCAGATTGCTTCAATTATGAAATATTCTAAACCAGCTTATTGGTCTAAGCCGGTACTGCCAGAATTTTCATATTTAATGAAAAAAGCAGGTTATTATTTATCAGAAGAACCATTTATTGAGTCGCTATCCAAACAGCTTGATATCAAACCATTTCATCGTTATCCATTTACCTATATTATGGAAGCAGCCGACGATATCTCATATTGCATTGCCGATCTAGAAGATGCGGTTGAAAAGAAAATTCTAACGGTAAAACAGCTTTATACTTACTTAGCAGAGGCATGGGGACCGATTAAAAAAGGTGATCTGTTTGATACTGTTGTCAATCGCCCTTATGAAAATCTAAATCAAAATGGATTTGATGCGATAGGCATTGATCAATTTTTTATGTACCTACGTGTCAACACTATTGGCAAATTGGTACCACATGCTGCTGAACGTTTTATTGAAAATATTGAAGAAATTTATCACGGCTCATTTAATCATGCCTTACTTGAAGATCATGGCGCAGAATATAAATTACTTAATATTTTTAAAACAGTTGGACTTGAACATATATTTAATCATGAATCGGTTGAAAATATTGAACTTCAAGGGTACCGAATTATTAGTGGATTGCTCGATATTTATAGCCCATTGCTTGATATGCCTACCAACGACTTTTTGAAATTGGTTGAGGATAAACATCACAAAAATTATCCTATTGAAACTCGCTTATATCATAAATTATCCTCAAAACATTGTGTCGCTTATAAACAAGCAGTTAACAAACTAAATTCAAATAAAGCAGAAAGTTTTGCGTGTATGGAATTCTATTATCGATGTCGCTTATTGCAGGATTATATTAGTGGCATGACAGATCACTTTGCTTATGACGAATATCGCAAGTTAATGGTAACATTCTAAATCCAAGTAATTTTTATAACAGCTAAGCACCACTAATATGCATTGGCACCATATTAGTGCGCTGTTAAATAATAAATCTAATTAACTATTTGTTATCTTTTGTTTTAACCTTCCAATCAAAACAACCGAACTTTAATTTTATGATAGCTATATTTTTATAAATTAAGTTGCAGTAGCAAATTCAATTCAAGTTAATTTTTTTGGCACACTCTTTGCATAATTTAATCTGTAACTCATAATTTTTAGGAGCGATTGATGAAATTAGTTACTGTAGTTATAAAACCTTTCAAATTAGAAGAAGTTCGAGAAGCCTTATCCAATATAGGTGTTACAGGATTAACTGTTACCGAAGTTAAAGGTTTTGGACGACAAAAAGGTCATGCCGAACTTTACCGTGGTGCAGAATATAATGTCAATTTTCTACCAAAAGTTAAAATTGATTTAGCTATTCGTGATGATGAACTTGACCAAGTTATTAGTACAGTTACTAAAGCAGCATATACGGGCAAAATTGGTGATGGAAAGATTTTTGTCACTTCACTTGAACATGTAGTGCGTATACGTACTGGTGAAACCGATGACTCGGCATTGTAATTGATTGTTAAGGAAATCATTATGTTGAAAAAAATTATACCCTTTTTAGTTATTTTATTCTCAAGTTCAGCTTTTGCCGAAGAAGCTGCTGTAGTTGATAAAGCGGATAACGGCTTTATGATGATCTGTACCGCCCTAGTACTTTTTATGTCGGTGCCAGGGATTGCTTTGTTTTATGGTGGATTATTACGTTCTAAAAATGTGTTATCGATGTTAACACAAGTACTAGTAACTTTTTCGTTAATAGCGGTGCTATGGATTGTTTACGGTTATACACTTGCTTTTGGTGAAGGGAACTGGTTTTATGGCAACTTTAACCATTTTCTATTAACAGGGATAGGTATTACAGATGTGTCAGGATCGATTTACGAGCTAATTTGGATAGCATTCCAAGGATCATTTGCTTGCATTACTTGTTGCTTAATTCCAGGTGCTTTTGCTGAACGAATTCGTTTTTCAGCAGTATTAATATTTATGGTGTTATGGTTTACATTTTCATATATTCCCATGGCGCACATGGTATGGGGAGGCGGAATTTTAGGTGATGAAGGAGCACTTGATTTTGCTGGTGGTACGGTAGTACATATTAATGCTGCGATTGCAGGACTAGTGGGTGCTTATCTGATTAGAAATCGTATAGGCTATAATCGTGAACCACTAAAACCATTTAACTTACCTTATGTCTACCTTGGAGCTGCTATTCTTTATATTGGTTGGTTTGGCTTTAATGCAGGATCATCAACGCATGCAGATGAAATCGCAGGTTTAGCCTTTATTAACACTGTTGCAGCAACAGCAGCCGCGGTTTTGGCATGGACGTTCGCAGAATGGTTTTTACGAGGTAAACCATCTTGCCTTGGTTCGGCATCAGGAGTGATAGCGGGATTAGTTGGTGTAACACCAGCGGCAGGTCTTGTTGGTGTAGGTGGTGCTATGTTAATAGGGCTTGTTTGTGGTTTTGCTGGTGTCTGGGGAGTATCAACACTCAAAAGAATTCTAAAAGTTGATGATACATGTGATGTATTTGGTGTACACGGCGTATGTGGAATTGTGGGTTGTATATTAACTGGTATATTTACATCAGAATCGTTAGGAGGTATTGGTTATGCCGAAGGCATTACAATGGCAACTCAAGTAGGAATACAATTGATGAGTGTTATTACCTGCGTAGT
The DNA here is from genome assembly GCF_013346885.1 of Gilliamella sp. ESL0232. Lineage (NCBI taxonomy): Bacteria > Pseudomonadati > Pseudomonadota > Gammaproteobacteria > Orbales > Orbaceae > Gilliamella > Gilliamella sp. ESL0232. The sequence continues at coordinate 167,629 of NZ_JAAEDW010000007.1, forward strand.
TTGGACAACAGTGGTTGCTTATATTGCTTATAAAATTGCAGATATCATTGTTGGCTTAAGAGTATCAGAAGAACATGAAAGAGAAGGTCTGGATATTAATAGCCATGGTGAAAGTGCTTTCAATAGTTAATCACTAACCGAAACAGTCATTAATTAAAAATTAGATATAAAAACAGATTTAAACTCAAAATAATTTACAGGAATTACTCGTGATGTTTACATTAATTTAAGAAACTACTGTAACAAAATAGACATAAAAACAAAATTAACGTCATATCACAAATAAGTGATATGGCGCTTATATTATAAAGAAAAAATAACAGTCACTAATTTTGTTAAATGCTTTATGGTTAGTTATTCAATCATTTATAGCGTGTAAGAATGCCTTGTTGAAGTTTTTTGTTTCCTTAACCAGCAGAACGTTATGTTAGAGCGTGTAATAGCATCGAATCAATCACAAATTTACTAAACCACTTAATCCACAAGCGAATGACAAAGTGGAAAAAGTGATACAAACTTTGAATTGAGATATGACATAATCAGCAAATATTTATCAATTTAAAAGATAAAATGCAAAATCTTAAGCGATTTCGGGAAAGGAACCTTATGAGTTTTTAGAGGATTATTTTAACTATAAAGTATAAACACCTCAGTGTTTTTCTAAAATTTACATTTCTTCACAAAAAATTCCGCCAAAAAACTAGCCAACAATTTTTAAAATGGTTATACTTTTATCGCTATAGGAAAACAAGCTTATTAAATAAGCAAATAATTATAAAAATCCAAATAAAACAAATCACTACTTGACAGGTAAACCATAATGCATTATCATTTTAGACACCAGACACCAGACACCAGACATGGCAAACCTATGTCTTAAATTTATTAAATAATCTTATTCGACGAGTTTTTACACGAAACTTATTTATATCTTCGAAATTATCTCTCAAAGCATTATCGAAATTATCGCTCAAATCACCTAAAACAGCTTTGCTAGTATTAGCATTGTTATTATTGTCATCGTCATGGGATGTACAGGCGAATGGTAAAAAGGCTCGAGCGGGTAATCGTAGTGATGCAATAATAATACCGTCGGCAGTTATCAATTATGTAAGGCCAAATCTATATGTGGGTGAGGGAACATTTGCAGGCCAAGCTGACATATGGAATCCTGATAAGGGCTTTTTAGTTCAATCAATCAATCCTGAATCATACTATCTCAATTTCCCGACCACGGGTGCGCATAATTTATATTTTGATTTACTCATAAGTGGAGTAGATATAAATAAATTGACATGGGAACCGGTCACGCATGAGGGAATCATTGCGACAGTAACAAATGTTGTAGCTAATGATTGGTGGCTTTCTTATGAGGATAGGATAAAAGTTGTTCGCGTAACGCTAACAGGTCCTAGGGCGAGTGATGCTCAGATATATTCAGATAATCCTAGTTCACTTACACGTCCATCTTTGCCGCAGACCTTTGAGTTAGTGGGGAAAGATAGAGATGATGTTGAGGTAGTAAAATATGGATTTGTGTTGAGGCAGTGGTTTGTTAACCGAGGAGGTAAATTCGATACAGCTCCAGCTCACACAACATGGTGTAATAGTCTGGGGTATCGTATGCCTAGGGTAAGGGATTTAACAAATGCGAAGTGTGGTGTAGAACGTTGGTTTCCTTGTATGTATGGCGTATATGGCGCCATGCCGTCGTCTGATTGGAATGGTTATAGGCGTCACATAGGTGCTGGATTTTTTACGGAGTGGGGCGTCATGAACTACTACTCTGGTGCTGGCTTTGCCATGCTCGGCTACTGGACGAGTGACGAAGCAGGTAGCAACCAGTTCCGTGTTTACTCGGACGACGGCTACGCCGACAGCTACACTGTTCGAGACAACTTTGTTGTTTGCACCACACCTTAGTTTCTAGCGTTTAGTTCTGAATCCTTGGGCTGCGGGGTTGGTTATGGTGCTTGAGGGGATAATATAAAAAAGAATAAAGCCCCCGCGTAGTTGGGGCGCTGAGCAGGCAAAGTCTGTGAGCCTTGTGCTTTAATGACAGAAAATCAAAATAGCACCCCGACCGATACGACTTAAAAGCTTGCGCTTTTGTTATTAACTGGCTGTTATTAACAAGTTATTATTAACTAACTATTATCAAATAACAAAAGCGCTTTTATTAAAAAGCCAAATTCAACGTAATAAAAAAATAGCTAGCCTATAAGTGTTTGATTTTATTTAAAAATAAAAAATAAAAACTTCAATAAAATCAATAGTCTACCTGAGCGATTTTAGAGTAAAAACACGCTTATAGCACCACAATGCTAATATGCCTGCCTTATCACAGCATCAAAATATACCGATAACAAAGTAAAGCTAGCACGTCAAACTGGGCTGTTGGGCGTGTTTGTGTTTTAGATGTTATTAGCAATATTAATCATTCCGTAAAAGTCAAAAAGTCCTAAAGGTAACACCCTATTTTAATTATAAAATTAACCTATCTCTAAAACCGAATCGTTTTCATCTTTACATTTCTTTACAAAAAAGTCCGCTAAAAAACTAGCCAACTATTTTTTAAACGGCTATACTCTTATTGCTATAGGAAAATAAGCGAATAATTATAAAAAATTCAAATAAAACAAAATATTACTTGACACGAGGAACGTAATGCAGTATCATTTTTGGCACAAGGCACAAGGCACAAGCACTGGCTAACCTACGTCTTAAATTTATCAAATAATCCTATTCGAAGAGTTTTTGCACGAAACTCATTTATATCTTCGAAATTATCCATAAAATTATTTTCAAAAGTTCCATTGGTATTAGCGCTATTGTTGTTATTGCCATACTCTTTTGAATCGCAGGCATTATCGGCCACGACTTCTAATTACATTCAGGGTACTGCGCCTTATTTAACCTTTGATGGCGGTGCGACTCATGCCGATTCAGTTAGTCCCTTATTATCAGTAACATTGCCCGGAAACAAAATTATTACTGTATCAAATGATAGCTCAAGCATGGAAAACCCATTAGTGTTAGATAAACTTTCGGCCACTTTTGCAGATATTAAGACATTAGTACCTCATGGGGATTATCCAGAAGTATTGGCAGATAAAGTGATTGCTGATAATGGTTATTGGAAGGATGATGATGGCGATACACTTCATCGTGTCAATTCAAGTAAATTAAAAATTAAATGGCAGAATTTATATGGTCAAGATATTACTAATTATGTGAAAGATAACTCAGATAAAGCATTAAATGGCTGTGATGCACCTTATCAATTGACGTTAGAAGTGGAAGATGTGAGCATTAAGACAGAATATGGTATTCCTTCTGAAAGTGATAAATTTACTGGAAATAGGCATACCTATTATCTTTATCCCAAAATGGATAAACCACAATTTTGTTATGCTATGCCTAATTTAGAATATGATTGGCATTCAAATGATATACCTTACGATGGGGCTGTTTCTTCTCTTAACGATCCGAATGGCGAGTGGAATAAATATAGAGGATTTTATGCCTATAATCCAGCGAATCCTGGAGCAAACTTTCCAACCACAGGCTCTCATAATTTATTTTTTTACTTGAGTGTTGCAGGAATGAAAGCACAAGATATCGTTAATACGAATGGTCGAACAATTTCGACAGGAGGGGTAACATTAACGTTAAATGCTGAAAATACGCTACCTACAGGGCTTGTAAAAATTAACTTAACGGGTCCTAAGGAGAGTAATCCTGGTTCTTTTATTCCTTCAACATTTTATTTACACGATAAAAACAATGACCCATTGTATAATTTTAGATTAGAGCGTTGGTATGTAGCTAAAAAAGGTGGTGCAGGCGGTTATCAAAATGCCGTAGCGTTTTGTAATAACTTTAATGGTGGTGGGTATCGTATACCCAAAGTACTTGATTTTACCAATGCAAATAGAAATGATGGTATGCCAAATTGGCAAAATGGTATAATAGACGGAAGCTATTTACGAAAAATTAGTTATAAAGTGAATGGTTATTGGATGGGAGGATTACTTAGCGAATGGGGACGTATGACACAGCTTTACTATAAAGACAGTGATTGGGAGTTTTTTAGGGTAGGAGATCCCGATTGGAATAACATTAATTTGGCGCATTATTGGACTTCAGACCAACGAGTGGACAATGGCATTGTAGAAAATTATGTTGTAGAAGCTAATGTCGGTGTAGTTGGCAGTAGGTTTCATTCGGATCAATACTATAGAGTGGCTTGTGTTACACCTTGATTCCTTACCTTCAAAAATAATTATTTAAAACAAAATACTTAGTATTTTGTTTTAAATAGTAGATTGAACCCTTCTGCTATAAACTCTTTAGATTAATTTAGCTGTAAAAGGTTATGCCCATCCATGGTGAGTAATTCTTACAATTTAGCTATTCAAAAGATAGAGAACAAGAACTTAAGCTATTTATTAACTACTATAATACGATTAAATCGCATAAAGTAATTTCAGAGGAAATCCTTATGCGTTTTTAGAGGATTAATCCAACATTAAGTTTTAATTAACAATATTCCCGATAAACACGTTTGTGATATCCATTGATAGCCTAGCTTTTGAATACGATGAAAACATTTAGAAAAAAATCAGGGTAATGTTTTTTGGCTATCTTGCTAAATATTAAAGTAATTATTGGATCATCTAATAATTTAGGTCGATAATAGTAAGCATAACAGCTTAATTTTACAATAGCACATCACGGCAATTGATTTTTTGTTAACAGCTTTATTTAATCATCCCAAAGCATAATTGCATGATCTTCAGTTAATATTAACGGCGGTGCAAAAAGATACTCTTTGACTTTAGCTGGTAAAACCTGCATGTCATTAAAGTTAAATTGTAACTCAGGATAAACATTAGCAATTTCTTTTATACGGGAATCAAGTAATTCCTTTATTTTATTCGATTCTTTTGTAATAGCTATTTCGTCTTTTAGCATGCCAATTTGTTTTTTATGATGCTCTGACTCAAATATTTCATGAAAAACAAAAGAAAATCCCTTTTTGTTATTGGTTCTGTCACAATTGGGGCATTCTCTATATTCAGGATGATGCAATTTAAGTTCTTTAACACGCAAAGCAATAATTTCGTCGATATGATCGGTATAATAATTTAATGTGGGATCTAAATAAGCTAGCGTTCTGTGTTCAGGTATTGCGCTATTACTATGCACTAAGGTAAATAAAGGTTTTTTTAATATCTTCATTTTTGTAACTTCCTTTTAATTAAAATAAAAAGATAACAAGACCTTAATAAAGAAAATAGGCTGTTAATTTTATGTAAAAAAGTTTTTGGTTGACATAATACTTAAATAGAAAAAACAACAAAAATTAAAATAACTCATTATGTTATAATGAATATTTAAATTAATGAAATTAAGTTTCAAAGCATAGGTACTTAAAATAAAAAAATACTATTAAGAACAACTGCTATCAGAAAATGAAAAGTCTTATTTACTTATAAACCTTATTTAAAGGTTAATTACGGTATATTATCAATACAGTAAAACATTATTACTTAATAGTAAAAACTTAATAAGCAAATGACTACCTATTTAAAAATAATCACTTTTTTAAGACAGATTTAATTTTGGAAAGTTCAATAATATCGCTAATTTTATCTTTTAGTTAAAGATCTTACGTCTAATTTTATAGACAAATACATAACGAAGTTAATCAATATATCATAATAATTTTTAATATATTTAACTATTAAAGCTATTTAAAATAGTGCGGAGCACGGAATGATTTATTTTTTAGTAAAAAACTAGCAATATTGGTCAAATTATAAGACGAACATAATTATGGTGATGATTGTTGGGTTTTCAATGCCTTTGGATATTACAAATAATCAACCTAATATGTAGGATTTCCTTACGCTGTTTACAGGAATTGAAACAAATACGGCGATTAACATACTTTTTATTGCAGTAGTTTTAATTGATATACGGCATAATCAGCAAATAGTTAGTGATACAACAGATACAAACAAAATTTTAAGTGATTTGCTCACTTTTATAATAATAAAGTTAAACCACATAAGGCGATTTTAAATAAAATACCTTATGAGTTTTTAGAAGATTATTTTAACCGTGAAATATAAACAAATTGGTGTTTTCCTACATTTTAAGTCGAAAATGTCAGATGAGCTAACTATTTTTCAAGTTTGTTCTTTTTGACATGTTTTAAGTTAGGTAAAGCAATTGCCAAAAGAATAATACCCACTCCAATCCATTGATTAAAATGGACCGATTCGCGTAAATAAAAATATGAACAAGTGACCGCTACAGGCAGTTCTGCTGCCGACAAAATGGCACTTAATGAAATTCCAATTTTTGGAATTCCTACCGAAAACAAAAAAGGAGGCAATACAGTACCTAGCAATGCTAATAAAAATCCTAACTGATACAGTTTGTCGCTAATATCAAGTTTGAAGAAAAATAAAGGTGGAAATATCAAAAAAGTAACAATACATGCGCCGGTAATCATCCACGCACTTTTTTCAAGCTTAGGTAATTCGTTACCAATATTGCTGCTAGTACTAATAAAGAGTGAATACATCAGTGCTGCTAAAAAACCAAAAAAACAACCAGTCAAATTTAAACTAATATCTTGATTAAAAATACCTGCTGCTAAGCAGCTACCTAAAATAATTACAATAATCGCTGAAAGTTGAATAATACTAGGTTTGTTTTTGAAAAAAATAAAATCAATAAAGACGCTAATCCACAAATATTGCATTAATAAAATAATTGCAATTGATGCAGGCACTAGTTGTACGCATTGGTAATAACAAATACCGACTAATCCAGGAAATAGACCAACAGCGCAGACCCTCCATTTTTTTGTTAATTTTGTATTCTTTTCTGTTGGAGGTGTTAATCGTGTGTTTGTTGATGTAGATACTTTTGGGGATCGTATTATTTTGACAATAAAGTGAATAATCCATAACATTAACATTCCCAAAAAACATTGGATACCAGTGACTTCACCTAATTTATACCCGTTTTGATAAGCCGTCTTAACGATAGAAGATAGTACGCCAAAGCTACATGCACCTAATAAAACCAGTAAACCGCCTAAAAATTTATCTTTCATATCTAAATCTCGTAACAAAAAATAACATTGCCGATAATTTCGGCTAAAAAACACAATAAAAGACATTAGGGGAAGGATTATTAAATTCATTCCCCAGATGTCTTTTTAATAAGTTAAATCAATCAAATTACAATGATAATTAATATTTCAAAATCTATTAATCTCAACAGATAAGTGATTATGTAGCACACTTACTTTTAGTATGGTCATAATTAAATGAATAATAAAAAACAACACCTAACACAAGTGCATATGTAGCGAAAATTAGCCAAATTGTTTGCCAATCTTTAAGACCATCATGTGTACACATGTCAACAACATAACCACTTAAAATGGAGCCAAAATAAGCACCAATACCATTAACCATGGTCATAAATAGTCCTTGAGCGCTGGCTCGAATATTTGAACTGACTTCTTTTTCAATGAAAATAGAGCCTGAAATATTAAAAAAGTCAAATGCACAGCCGTAAACGATCATTGAAAGCATTAATAGCACAAAACCAAAAGGTGTTGGATCACCAAATGCAAATAAACCAAATCGTAAAGTCCAAGCAATTAAGCTTATCATTATGACTTTTTTGATGCCAAATTTTTTGAGAAAAAATGGGATGGTTAAGATAAATGCGACTTCAGCCATTTGTGAAACCGATAATAAAATAGCAGGGTATTGTACAATTAAGCTATCTTTAAATTCTGAGACTTTACCAAAATCATGTAAGAAAGCGCCACCAAAAGTATTAGTGATTTGTAGTATCGCACCAAGTAACATAGCAAAAAGAAAAAAAACAGCCATAACGGGCTTTTTGAATAACACAAAAGCATCTAATCCTAAATAAGAAACCCAAGACTGTTTTTGACTTTTAGATACAGTAATATTTGGTAATGTTGCACTATAAACAACAAGTATAGCGGATGCTGCGCATGCAACATAGAGTTGAGCATTACTCAACTCGAATTTGCATAAACTAATTGTCCACATTGCAATGATAAAACCGACAGTACCAAATACTCGTATTTTAGGGAAAACGGTTACCGAATCTAAGTTATGTTGAGCCAAACAGTGGTAGCTAATAGAATTAGATAATGCAATAGTTGGCATAAAAGCTAACGCATTGCCTAACATTACCCAAAATAAAATAGCTGAATTATTAACTGATGCAGCATAAAAAAGCGCAATGGCACAAACAGAATGACAAAGCATATATAGATATTTAGCCTGCAAAAATTTATCGGCAATAATACCAATAATAAATGGTGTAATTAATGCCGCTAAACCTTTGGTACTAAAAATCATAGATACTTCAACACCAGAAAAGTGTAAAGTATTAAATAGATAAGCACCAAAAGTGGCTAACCAGCTTCCCCAAATGAAATATTGGAAAAACATCATTATTTTTAATCTATTTTTTATGTTCATTGTTTATTCCTAAAATAAAGTGAACTTTTTATAGAAAATTACCAATAAAAAGTATTGGTTAGAAACGTGCAATCGTTTTTGTTATTAGTTGTAAAAAAGTTGATTTAACTCTTTCTGCTGTCTCTATAACTTCTTCGTGTCCTAATGGTTGATCTAAAATTCCGCAAGCCATATTAGTTAGGCACGAAATTCCAATGGTTTTAATACCAGAGTGATGTGCGATAATTGCTTCGGGTACGGTTGACATACCAACAGCATCGGCACCTAAAACACGAATCATTCTAATTTCGGCAGGTGTTTCATAAGTTGGACCTGTCCACCAAGCATAAACACCTTGTTGTAAGGTAAGATTAAGTTCTTTGGCTACATCAATTACTGTTGAACGCAATTGCTTATTATAAACCTCACTTACATCTAAAAAGCGCACACCTAAATCAGGGTTATTTGGTCCAATAAGAGGATTGTTGGCAGTAAGATTAATATGATCGGTGATCAACATTAAATCGCCTGGTTTAAAGCTCGTATTGACTGCACCACATGCATTAGTGATAATTAATTTTTCAACACCAAGCATCTTCATCACACGAACAGGGAAAGTAACTTGATCTAACGAAAAACCTTCGTAATAGTGAAAGCGCCCTTTCATTGCCACAACTGTTTTGTCTCCGCATTGGCCAATGACTAATTCATTTGCGTGGCCAACGGCTGCTGATTTGGCGAAATGTGGAATTGTGTCATAAGGAATATGAACAGCATCTTCAAGAGTGTCGGCAAAAGGTCCTAAACCTGAACCAAGAATAATCCCAATTGTTGGTTTTTTGTTTGTGTGTTTCTGAATAAAATTAACGGCTTGTTGAATATCTGAAGTCTGATGCATGATAGTATCCTTTCAAAAAAAATTAATGCTAAGCTAAAGTAAAATAGGTGAATATAATAAAACAGTGATAACCTATTGCTTAGTTTAATTGGGTAAAATCCCATAAAATAATTAAAAAACAAAATAATTTTTGTTTTCGGCATATATTATGATGATCTTCGTCTAATAAAGGAAGATGTGAATTGGTATATCTTAGAATGAATTAGAAATATTTATTTTTTATTTTTATTATTCAATATATTAAATTTAGATTAATTTAATCACCAAAATGAATAATATAAAAGATTTTCTTAGATAAGACGATCATCGCCAGAATAGATCACACCTTTATCGCCCCTAAAAAATCCTAACAAAGTTAAATGACATTGTTTAGCCAAATCGACAGCCATTGAAGTTGCTGCCGAAACCGCTAACAAAAATTCTACGCCACAATTGGCGGTTTTTTGTGCCATTTCATAGCTAGCACGACTTGATACTAATACCACACCGTGTTGATACTCAGGGTTATTTAACAATTTCATAGCTCTAAAGCCAAGTAGTTTATCTAATGCGACATGCCGGCCGATATCTTCAAACCCTGCCATAAATTGTCCTTTCAAATCTAGCCATACAGCTGCGTGCGTGCAACCAGTTTGTTTACCGACTTGTTGAACATGCGATAAATAGCTTAAGCTGTCACTAAAATCAGCTAAATCAATCTGACTTATTAATGGTAAAGTAGGAATATCTTGGCAGACTTGCTCTATCTGCTCAGTACCACAAATGCCGCATCCTGTTCGCCCAGTTAAATTACGTCGTTTTTCTTTCAGCTCGCTAAAGCGTCGTGACGAAAGTTCGATTTGTACTTCTATGCCTTTGGGAGTATCAATAATATCAATGCCATAAATATCATTAACCGAATGAATAATATTTTCCGTTAACGAAAAACCAATGGCAAAATAATCCAAATCTTTTGGTGTTGCCATCATCACTACATGTGAAATTCCGTTATAAATTAAAGCAACTGGCTTTTCGATAGCTAACATATCAGGTTGAAAATGTTGCAAATTACTGTTTTTAAATTTACGTACTGGAATTGATTTAACACCGATCGCCATTAATTGCCTCTTGCTAATTTGGTTATAATTAAGACTGCTATCAGCACAAGATCAACCATTAATAATTCTAAAATGTTAACGCAGTGTAATATTTTATCAATAGATGGCGTGCTTAGCACTTAATAAGCAATATTATGATAAAATAGTTCACCATAAGCAATTGATAATTCATAAGCTAACTCTATGTCATTACAAGAAATTACACAGACTATCATGCAGTTTATTGAGCACCACCAAGTTTGGGCATTACCCATTATATTTTTATTGGCATTTGGTGAATCATTAGCGATTATCTCGCTTCTAGTGCCTGCAACGGCTATTTTATTAGGGGCAGGGGCTTTAATCGGTGGAGGAGCAATATCATTTGTGCCCGTATTAATTGCCGCTTCGGCAGGTGCTGTTTTTGGAGATTTACTGTCTTATTGGTTGGGTAAACACTATCATCAACAAGTTATTGCTTCATGGCCACTTAATAAGCACCCTAAATTAGTTTATCGTGCTGAGCAATTTTTTCAGCGTTATGGAACGTTAGGGGTATTTATAGGTCGATTTTTTGGACCACTACGAGCCATAGTCCCTTTAATTGCTGGCACAATGCATATGCCAACCACCAAATTTAACCTAGCAAACATTGCTTCAGCACCAGTTTGGGCTTTTGTATTGCTTGCGCCAGGAGCATTTGGTGTGCCTTGGTTAGAAACTCTTTTTGGTTAAAGCGTGCCGATGGTATAACTACGACGCCCACTCTTGCGTCCCAATGCTTCTAAATTGGTTTGCAATGGTGGGAATGGTAGCGTTAAATGATGTTTACGATAAGCTTCAAGTATCAATTTATGTATAGCACTTCGCAGTAACATTCGGTGTCCCATCTCGGCAGCAAAAACACGTAGTTCAAACAACTGAATACCTTCTTGGATATCCACCAAAAATACTTGAGGTTCAGGATCGTTAAGCACATATTCACATTCATCTGATGCTTGTTGTAAAAGTTTGATAACCAAATCACTATCAGCATCGATAGTTGCGGGAATGGTTAATACAATTCGAGTGATCGAATCAGACAACGACCAGTTCACCAATTGTTCGGTAATGAAAGCTTTATTGGGCATCACAATTTCTTTACGATCCCAATCGACAATGGTAATTGCACGGGTATTAATTTTTGTAATATTACCTGTCAAATCACGAATTGTCACCGTATCGCCAATACGTACTGGTTTTTCGAATAAAATGATTAAGCCAGAGATAAAATTAGCAAAGATCTCTTGTAAACCAAAACCTAGCCCCACACCTAATGCGGCAATTAACCATTGAATTTTAGACCAGTCGATACCAATAAACGAAAATGCAATCATACAGCCTATCATCAAAGTAATATATTTTGAAACTGTGGAAATAGCATACCCTGTTCCTGGTGATAAATCTAAATGTTGCAAAATGCCTAACTCCAACAAAGAGGGCAGATTTTTGACCAACTGAACGGTAATTGTCATCACTAAAATCGCAATACAAACTGCACCAAGGGTAATGTATTGTTCGATTTCAGTTCCATTTACAATGGCGCTGGTTCCCCAAAGTTTAATATTATTCATAAAGGCAAAGGCCGAATGCAATTCAGACCATAGCAAAATCATACTAATTAGCGCAATCATCATAATAATCGATCTGACTAAATGTAAGGATTGCGCACTGATGACATCTAAATCGATAACAGGTTCATCAACACTTTCGTTAAGTGAATTGAGATCATCTTCATGTGATTTGGCTCGTTGCATTCGTTCTAAGCGACGTTGCTTGGTTCGTTCAAATTCTATACGACGTTTTTGGATCCACATCCAACGGCGAATCATAAAATAAATAACTAATAGAGCAAACCAAATAATGACAGAGGCCTCAAGACGTCCTAATAGTACTTGAGCTGTCGAAAGATAACCTAAACAAGCTGCAATGATAGCTAGCCATGGTGCACTTAATAAAATAAACCACAAAATATGACTTAATAAATTATCACCAGCTCCTTTTTTATCAATATAAAGAGGAACACCAGCACGATGGATAGAATTAGTCATAAACACCAAAGCAAAGCAGAGCAAAATAAACGACGTTCGACCAATTGTGGCTGCAAATTGATGATTATTATATTGATCAAAACTCATTACTATCATCACTAGTGGAATTACCAGCCAAACTGAAAGTTGATAATATTTCATCGCTGAGCGTACGCTAAGTCCAGACCAACCAAAATGGGTAATAAACAGTCCATTAGTTGACGCAAAATGCGCTGAAATAATAAATACCCACAAAATTGGCGCAGCAGCATTCACACCATAACCCAAGGCAAATGCGACAGGATAATCTGAATTAATCTGTAAAGCATAACCAAACACTGCCCACAAAATAGGGATAGGTAATGCCATAATTAATGAAAATATAATTACTTTTAAGGTTAAAGAGTAACTATCTTGTGTAACTTTTCCTACACGGCTAGCTGATTTATTGAGAAAAATATTATATTTCGTGCGCATCTTAAAGTGTGCAAACACGAATAGCAACGACAAAATAATTAAAAATAACGGTTTTGGCGAACTAAGTACTTCAATGCTAGCTTTATAAAGTTGCGAAATGGTATCGACAGAAAAAATCACATACACAACATCTTTTGCTAAATCAATTGGATAACTCAATGATATTGGATTCACATCAGCTACCCAGAAAAAATATCTGTGTGCAGCATCGTTTACTTCGTCAATCGCATTGGTTAATTGCTTATTGGCAATTTTTAGTTTAGTCAATTCTAGAATGGTAGTATCAGTTCCCGAAATAAGAGTCTTAAGTAATTCGGTCTGTTCTCGAATTAAACGACGATATTGGGTTGCTTCTTTGATGCTATTAAGTGGACTTGTTAAAGTTGGGTAATTGTCCAAAGATGTTAAAATATTACTATAATTAAGTTGTTGCGCTTTTGCCTCGGCGATTTCGGCATCAAGCGCTTGCGATTTGGGTTTTTCTGGCAAACGCAATAACTGTTGACGTAAGGTTTCGCCCAAAGCGGTCGAAAAACTCAACCATTCTCCTTGTTCATCAAGTGTTGCCAGTGTATTTTGAACATGTGAAATTTGTGTCGTGATATTGTTTTGCTCATTAACAATACTAGTTAGATGTGTTTTTTGTAACTCCATATTTTGTCTGAGTTCATCATTTTTATCACTTAACTGATGAACAACTAGCGAAAGATCATTTTCATCATTAATGACTGGTGTGGTTTCTTCGGCAAAAGTCAGTGAAGAAAACAACACAACAACAAAGCACACAACACCACGAATCCACATAAAGCTATATCCTGTCAGCTAATTTTTGACCCACGCGAGTAACATCACCAACTTTAAGGTGGTTATTAAACTCAATCGAATTTGAGGCAAACAGTGTAATTACTGTCGAACCTAACTTAAAGCAACCTATATCTTGTCCTTTAGTTAATTTTATCCCGTTGGTATAAGTCCAACGTTTCATTATTCCTTCTCGTGGAGGGGTAACAATACCTTCCCATTGTACTTCTATACTACCAACAATAGTTGCACCAACTAAAATTTGCGCCATTGGACCTAATTCGGTTTCAAACAAACAAATCACACGTTCATTACGAGCAAAAATATTAGGTATACTTTCGGTTGTAGCTTTGCTAACTGAAAATAGCGAACCAGGCACATAAATCATCTCACGCAAAATACCATCACAAGGCATATGAAAACGGTGATAATCTTTAGGAGATAAATAAGTGGTTGCATATAAACCATTTCTAAAAAAGTTGATCATATCAGGATGACAGGCAAGTAATGATTCTAAAGAATAAAAATGCCCTTTAGCTTGTAACAGCTGTGTATCAAGAATAGTACCAAACTGACTAATTACACCATCAGCAGGCATAACAACAGCACTATCGGTGGTATCAATTGGCCGTGCATCCTCATTTAATTCGCGAGCAAAAAAGTCATTAAAGGTTTTAAATTCTTTTACATCACTAATTTTTGCTTCGCTCAAATCCACTTTATACACTTTACAAAAAAGCATAATCATCCATGTTGTAACTTTACCTAACTGTTTTTTTGCCAACCAACCAAAAATAACGGTTAATAGCTGTTTAGGAAGAAGATACTGAATAATTGCTTTTAACTGATTTAACATAGATAACTCTCAAAATTATGTTATAAATAATACATTATACCAAGGTTTATAGACAAAGTGTAAAACCAACTTAAATCAATAATTTGTATAATTGATCATATACATATATAAATTTTGCCAATTCTGTTCAATAATGGCAATCGTTTAAAAACTTTTATCGTTATTGTTACTTAAACTGCGGTCATTACCAATAATTAAGGACTGTATTAATGGCATTTAGAAGCATTAAAGCTAGATTTAGTTACATTAAGCAGTATAGTTATATTATCATGTTATAAGTAATCATATTAGCATTTAACACCCTAAGAAATACATCGATTTAGTAATGGATTTAAGAACAGTATTTTTGCAGGAATACTAGGGACTGTTGATCTTTGCTGTACATAAATTACTCAACAATACATTGGCAGCCACATTAACATAAATGCCAGTGATACCATACTGGCATAATTCCTTTCTAACTTATCGTATCTAGTTGATATTGAACGATA